>NZ_JBSPKW010000005.1:0-351933 GCF_053848065.1 Mesorhizobium sp. BHscii
CCGAGTGCTCACACTACTTCAAAAACTCCGGCTATGACCGAAACTAATCTCATCCCGCTCTAGCCGACGATTTTTTCGCCTTGGGCCAGTTGCCGACCGGAAGGGAGCGCGATCAGGCCTTCATCAGCCATTCGTGCTCGGGCGCGTTGTGAAATTTCCACGTCCGCTTCGGCCCCGCCATGACGTTGAGGTAGTAGAGGTCATAGCCATGGCAGGCGGCGCAAGGATGATAGCCCTTGGGCACCAGCACGACATCGCCGTCCTCGATCGCCATCGTCTCATCGAGCGATCGAGCGCCAGTCCGGTCGGCATCGGTGTAGACGCGCTGAAAGGCAAAGCCCTGCGGCGGGTTGAGGCGGTGGTAGTAGGTCTCCTCGAGATAGGACTCGGCCGGCAGATTGTCCTGGTCATGCTTGTGCGGCGGATAGCTCGAGGTGTGGCCGCCCGGGGTGATGACCTCGACCACCAGCAATGAGTCGGCCGGCTTGCCCTCCGGCAGGATGTTCGTGACATAGCGCGTGTTGGTGCCCTTGCCGCGAACCTCCTGGCCGAGATCCTTCGGCGCAATGACGCGGACCGGCAGGCCACCGCCAAGCCCCGGCGCCGAGCAGACCGCGAGTTCGAGATCGGTGTCTGATGTCACCGACCAGTCAGAGCCCTGCGGCACATAGACCGACCACGGCTTGCCTTCGAAGGGCGACATGCGTTCGCCGAGCAGGCCGAGATCCTTGCCGCCGGCCGTCGCCTTGCCCTTGCCGGTGACGAACACCAGGCAGACTTCACGGTTCGCGGTTTGCCCGGAGGCTGTTCCGCCTGGCCGCAATCGATGCAGATCGAAACCGACATAGGTCCAGCCGGCGTTTTGCGGCGTCACATGGGCGACGCGGCCATGGCCCTTATCGGCCTTAACCAGCAGTTTCGACATCGCGCTTCATTCCTTTGGTTCGGTATCGGCCGAAGCCTTGCCGCCGTCGGCCGGCTTATAGAGATAGAAGAACTGCCAGACGGCATAGCCGGCGAAGCCGAGCGCGATCATGCCCCAGAACGGCGCGCCGGTGGCAAACTCGACCACGGCCCAGCCCAGGCAGATCGCTACGATGGCAACGCGTCGCCACAAGGGCCGGAAGAACGGATGCTCGGAGTCCTTCATCGGATCAGCCCCCGCATCGGATCAGCCCTTCGCCGGGAATACTGCATTCAAGCATTGGGGAAGCCCTGTGTTTCAACGGTGTAACCGGCAGCCGTCATCACCCGCATCAATTCCTTGTAGCCGACTTGCGCCATCTTGAACGGCGGATTCGTCTTCGGGTCCTGCTCGGCCTCGACGACGAACCAGCCTTCATAGCCGTAGTTCGCCAGCCTTTCCACGATGACGCCAAAATTCAGCGAACCGTCTCCCGGCACCGTGAAGGCGCCGAGCGCCACGGCGTCTAGGAAGGATTGCTTCTGGCGGTCGAGTTTCTCGATCACCTCCATGCGTATGTCTTTCACATGCACATGGTTGATCCGCCGGTGATGCTTGTCGATGGCGCGCAGCACGTCACCGCCGGCAAAGGCCAGGTGACCGGCATCGAGCAGCAAGGGGATGCCTTCTCCCGAAAAGCGCATGAAGGCATCAAGCTCCGGCTCCGTCTCGACCACCGCTGCCATATGATGGTGGTAGGAGAGCGGCATGCCCTGCTCGGCGCACCATTCCCCGAACTGCGTGAGGCGCTTCGCATAGGCTTTCATCTCGTCGTCCGAAAGCCTGGGCTTGGTGGCGAGCGGCTTCGAGCGGTCGCCCTGGATGGAGCGGCCGACCTCGCCGTAGACGATGCAAGGCGCGTTCACCGCCTTGAACAGATCGATCATCGGCTGGATGCGATCCTTATTTCCCGCGATGTCTTCGTCGACCAGCGTACCGGAGAACCAGCCACCGCAAAGCGTGACGTCGGCCTCTTTCAGGATCGGCAGCATGATCTCCGGGTCACCGGGAAAACGGCGGCCCATTTCCATGCCGGTGAAACCTGCCGAACGCGACTGGCGCAAGCACTCCTCCAGCGAGACGTCATCGCTGAGTTCCGCAAGATCGTCGTTCCACCATGCAATGGGGGACATGCCCAGTTTGGCTTTCAAGTCGTCACTCCAATGTCAGTTCGTGTCCACCCTCCCCCTTGTGGGGAGGGTCGTGCGAAGCAGCGGGGTGGGGGTGCGGCGCCCGACCCCCACCCGGACCTTCGGTCCGACCTCCCCACAAGGGGGAGATAGGGGCTTGGCAGCGCCGACATCAATCTCCAATCTTCTGCATCTGCCGCTTTTCATCATAGGCTCTGCGCGCCGCATTCACTTGCGGCCGTGTCGAGACTTCCGGCACGGCAACGTCCCACCAGCTTCCACCGGCTTCGGTCGAAACCTGCGGATCGGTGTCGATGACCAGCACTGTGGTCCTTGTATTCTTCTTCGCTTGCGCCAGCGCCGTTTCCAGGCCGGCGACCGACGAAACCTTCTCGGCGATGGCGCCGAGGCTTACCGCATGCGCCGCGAAGTCGATGTCGGGCAATATCTCGTGGCGTGCGTCCTTCAGCAGATTGTTGAAGTTGGCACCGCCGGTCGCCATCTGCAGCCGGTTGATGCAGCCATAGCCTCTGTTATCGAGCAGCACGATGGTCAGCTTGAGGCCGAGCATGACCGAGGTCGCGATCTCGGAATTGAGCATCAGATAGGAGCCGTCGCCGATCATCACGACGACCTCCTCGTCGGGCTTCGCCATTTTGACGCCGAGCCCGCCAGCGATCTCGTAGCCCATGGTCGAGAAGCCGTATTCGGCGTGGTAGGAGCCGGGTGCGCCCGCCTGCCAGAGCTTGTGTAACTCGCCGGGCAGGCCGCCGGCGGCATGAAGCAATATCACGCCGGAGCCCATGGCGCGCTGCACGGCGCCGATCACTTGCGCGTCGGACGGGTAGGCGGCATTGGTCGACGCCGTCACCTTGTCTGCATCGGCCTGCCAGTCCTTCTTGCCCCTGGCCGCATTGTCGGTCCAGGCAGCCGGCGCCTTCCAGCCGTTCAGCGCCGCGTCGAGTTCGGCGAGCCCTTCCGCCGCATCGGCGACCAGCGGCAGCGCCTGGTGTTTTCCCGCATCGAAAGGCTGGACGTTCAGCCCGATGATGGTCTTGCCGGAATTCTTGAACAGCGCCCACGAGCCGGTGGTGAAATCCTGCAGCCTGGTGCCGACGGCAAGCACGACGTCGGCTTCTTCAGCCAGCCGGTTGGCCGCCGAAGTGCCGGTGACGCCGACCGCCGCCATGTTGAGCGGATGATCGTCCGGCAGCGAGGATTTACCGCCCTGCGTCTCGCAGACCGGGATGCCGGCGCCTTGCACCAGCTTCGCCAATTCGCCGGAAGCCTGCGAATAAAGCACGCCGCCGCCGGCAATCACTAACGGCTTTCTTGCCGCCCTCAGCGCCGCCACCGCGGCCGCCAATTCCCTACGGTCCGGACGTGGCCGCCGTTGGGTCCAGACCCGTTCGGCAAAGAAGCTCTCGGGGTAGTCATAGGCTTCGGCCTGCACGTCCTGGCAGAGCGCCAGCGTCACCGGTCCGCATTCGGCCGGATCGGTCAGCACCTGCATGGCGCGATTGAGCGCCGGGATGATCTGCTCGGGCCGGGTGATGCGGTCGAAATAGCGCGACACGGGCCTAAAGCAGTCATTGACCGTCGCCGTGCCGTCGGAGAAATCCTCGGCCTGCTGCAGGACAGGGTCGGGGATGCGATTGGCGAAGACGTCGCCGGGCAGAAACAGGACAGGCAACCTGTTTACATGCGCAAGTGCTGCCGCCGTCACCATGTTGAGCGCGCCGGGGCCGATCGAACTTGTCGTGGCCATGAAGCGGCGACGGAAATTGGCCTTGGCGTAGGCGATCGCCGCATGCGCCATCGCCTGTTCGTTGTGGGCGCGGAAGGTCGGCAATTCGTCACGCACCTGGTAGAGCGCCTCGCCGACACCGGCGACATTGCCATGGCCGAAGATCGCCCAGACGCCGCCGAAGATCGGCAATTTTTTGCCGTCGATCTCGGTCATCTGGCGGGCAAGAAAGCGGGTCAGCGCCTGCGCCATCGTCAGGCGGATTGTCTTGGTCATCTTGTTTTCCTCCGCAGTCCTAATGCCGCGCCTTCTTATGCTGCTTTGCGGCCGCGCGCGGCAAGCCATGCCTCGGTTAGTCTCTCGAAGCGCGACGCCATGTCGGCCACTGCCTCGTCGTCCGACATCTTGCCCGCAAGCCACTGTTCGGCCGCGTTGATGAAGATGGTGCGTCCGACGGCGAAGCCCTTGACGATGGGCGCTTTGGCGGTGGCAGCGAAGGCCGCTTCCAGCTCGTCCTGCGGCGCTTCGAGGCCGAGCAGCACAACCCCACGGCACCACGGATCGTTCTTCAGGATCACCGCCTCGATCTTTGCCCAAGCCCCGGCCGAAGCCTGCGGTTCGAGCTTCCACCAGTCGGGCTTGATATCGAGCGCATAGAGTTCCTCCAGCGCACGCGGGATCGTCGTGTCGTCGAGCTCGCCGTGCTTGCCGGCGATGATCTCGATGAGAAGTTCTCTTCCCACTTTCCGCGCGGCCTCGAACAGGCTTTTGAGCTTCTGCTGCTGCTCGGTCTTCAGCGGCTCCGGGTCGTCGGGGTGATAGAAGCACAGGCACTTGATGCAATGGTCGACCGGCCACTCGATCAATTGCGAGCCGATGTCCTGCGAGAATTCAAAACGAAGCGGCCGCGATCCCGGCAGCTCGACCGGCCGGCCGAGCCAGGCGAAGGAATGGCGGGCAAATTCGAACATCGCCTCGCGGCCGTATTTCTCGTCGAGTAGCATGCCGTAACCGGCGCGGCCGGCGGCAACCTTTGCCGCCGCCTTGACCGTCAGCACCTTGAAATCATGGATGCGCGACGGATCGGCGCCGGCTTTCGCGGCGACATCGTCAAGCTGGATACGGTGGTCGCAGGCCAGCGCCATCAGCGAGGGAATGACGCGCCGGCGCGTCGTCGCCCAATGGATATGGTTGATCGCCTCGTCCTTGCGCAACGCCAGATGCCTGCTGCCGTTCTTCAGGAAGAACTGCAATTCCTCGAAGGTCGGGTATTCCGGCGCGCAGAGCAGCCGCGACACGGCGAAGGCGCCGCAGGCATTGGCCCAGGTCGCCGCCGTCGCTAGGCTTTCCTCGCCGAGCCAGCCGCGCAGGAAGCCCGACATGAAGGCATCGCCGGCGCCGAGCACATTATAGACCTCGATCGGAAAACCCTTGCCGACAATGCCGTCTTCGAGATCGTCGCTGATCGGCCCGTCATAGACGATGCAGCCCATGGCGCCGCGCTTCAGCACGATAGTGGCCTTGGACAGCGAGCGGATCGTCCTCAACGCGCTGAGGCAATCGTCAGTGCCGGAGGCGATCATGATCTCTTCTTCGGTGCCGACGATCAGGTCGCAGTCGGGCAGCACCGTCTTCAGCCGGGCGGAGACCCGGTCGGATTTCACGTAGCGCTCGAACCCTTCGGCATGGCCGGCAAGGCCCCAGAGATTGGGGCGGTAGTCGATGTCGAACACCACCTTGCCGCCATTGGCCTTGATGGCGCGGATCGCCTTGCGCTGGGCGGCATCGCTGTTGGGCCGCGAAAAATGCGTGCCGGTGACGACGATGGCGCGCGCCGAGGCGATGAACGCTTCGTCGATGTCCTCCTCCGCCAGCGCCATGTCGGCGCAGTCGCTGCGATAGAAGATCATCGGCGAGACGCCTTCGTCCTCGACCGACAGCAGCACCAGCGCGGTCAGCCGGTCCGGGTCGGTCTTGAGGCCGTCGACCGAAACCCCTTCGCGCGTCAGCTGCTCGCGGATGAAGCGGCCCATCTGCTCGTCGCCGACGCGAGTGAGCAGCGCCGAGCGCAGGCCGAGCCTCGCCGTGCCGACCGAAATGTTGGCCGGACAGCCGCCGACCGACTTGGCAAAGGAGGTGATGTCCTCCAAGCGCGAGCCGATCTGCTGGCCATAGAGATCGACCGAGGCGCGGCCAATGGTGATGACGTCGAGCGGCGCATGTTTCGCGTCCATGGCTTCGCCCATTCGAACCTCCCATCTGCCTTGTTGTCTTGGGGTACACGCGCGAGCGGCAGCGTGGCGCCGGTAATATGAAATAATAATTCCAATCCATAGTCAATATGGAACGCGCATTCCTTCGCTGAAAAGTAGCCTGTCAGGCCTTGCGCTTGCGGCCAGCGTCGCGCCGCTTCTCGCCAACCGCAACGGTCAGCGCCATGGCCAGCGCCATCGTCGCCGACAACGAGCGGAAGCCGGCGAAATCGGCCTCGGCGACCTCGAACCAGACCTTGGCGAACTGGGCGAGCGGCGAAAAGGAACTGTCTGTGATTGCCACGATCGGAACGCCTTGCTCGGAAATGACGCGCGCCTCGTCGATGGCCGCCGGGGCATAGGGTGAGAAACTGATGGCGATGACGGCATCCCTGGGCGAGGCAAAGCTGATCATCTCGGCGTTGAGGCCGGCGGCCGATTCGATCAGCTGGTTGCGGATCTTGAGCTTGCCCAGCGCATAGGCGATGTAGGAGGCGACCGGATACGAGCGGCGCTTGGCCAGCACATAGATGGTCTCCGCCTTTGCCAGCAAGGCGATCGCATCTTCGAAATGGTCTTCGTTCAACCTGCCTGAAATATCGTTGAGCGAGGTGCTCGCCGCGGCGACGAAGCCGTCGAAGATCGCCCGGTGACCGGCGCCTTCCTCGGCCTTGGCGCGCAATGCCGCCAGTCTTTCGTCATAGGACGAATTGCGCTCACGCAGGCGCTCGCGAAACACCAGCTGCAGACTGGTGAAGCCGTCGAAGCCGAGCTGCTGGGCGAAGCGGATCAAGGTCGAAGGCTGGACGCCGGCCGAAGCGGCGATGCTGGCGGCCGTGCCGAAGGCAATGTCGTCAGGATTGTCGAGCGCATAGGCGGCGATCTGCGCGATACGCTTGGGCAGGCTATGGCGCCGTTCCAGGATCGTCGTCCGCAGCGTCTCGAAATCGCGGGGCACCCGTTCGTCCATCGTCGCTCCGCCCAGGCTCATCAGTCGATGCCGTGTGTGCCCCATCATAGCGAGCCTGTGCAAGAAGGCCATAAAAAATGAGGCATGCGTTCCATTTCTGGATAAAATGGACTAATTCATCCACACAATCTTTCTGGCGACGGAGACAAGGGAAATGGTCGGAGTCGGTCTTATCGGCACGGGCTTCATGGGCAAGTGTCACGCCATCGCCTGGAACGCGGTCGGCACCGTCTTTCCCGACGCGGCCAAGCCAAGGCTGGTCCATCTCGGCGAGGTCAATGAGGATCTTGCCAAACGGCGTGCCAGCGAATTCGGCTTCGCCAGGGCCTCCGGCGACTGGCGTGCCGTCGTCGATGATCCGGATGTCGATATCGTCTCGCTGACCACGCCCAACCAGTTCCACCCGGAAATGGCCATCGCCATCCTCGAAGCCGGCAAGCATCTGTGGTGCGAAAAGCCGATGGCGCCGAGTTTTGCCGAGGCGCAAGCCATGGCGGCGGCGGCGCAAAAGTCCGGCAAGGTGGCCGCTCTCGGCTACAACTACATCCAGAACCCGGCCATCCGCCATATCGGTGCGCTGCTCGACGAGAAAATCATCGGCGAGGTCAACCATCTGCGCGTCGAGATGGATGAGGATTTCATGGCCGACCCGGAGGCGCTGTTCTTCTGGAAGCACGAGGCGGCGTCCGGTTACGGCGCGCTCGACGATTTCGCCGTGCATCCGCTGTCGCTGGTCGCCGTGCTGTTCGGCCGCGTCGCCCGCGTGATGTGCGATATGGCAAAACCCTATGCCGATCGCCGCGTTGCGTCGGGCGGGCGCCGCGCGGTCGAGACCTACGACATCGCCAACGTGCTGATGCATCTCGAAAACGGCATTGCCGGCACGCTGCTGGTCAATCGTTCGGCCTGGGGCCGCAAGGGCCGGATCGCCATCCAGATCTTCGGCTCGAAGGGCTCGATCCTGTACGACCAGGAGCGGATGAACGAGTTCCAGCTCTACCTCACATCAGACCGGCCGACCGAGCAAGGCTATCGCACTATCCTGGTGGCGCCGCATCACAAGCCCTACGATGCCTTCCTGCCGGCACCCGGCCACGGTCTCGGCTTCAACGACCTCAAGATCATCGAATGCCGGGAACTTTTGGCGCGGCTTGCCGGCAAGCCGGCGCGCATCATCGATTTCGACGAAGGACTCGAAATCGAGCGCACCGTGCATGCCATGGCGCGCTCGTTCGAGGAAAAGCGCTGGGTGGATGTTAGATAGCTCAACCTGGAAGCCGGCGACGCATCAGTTGCCGGCGGCTGTGGCGTTGATCTCCCACCCGTCCACCCAGAGCTGCCGCAGATCATCGCCTTCGCCCCTGAACCATAGGCCTGTCGGCTGGCAGTCATCGATGCGGTCGCTGCGGAAATTGCGGATGGCCTGGCGGAGTTCGCACCAGGCGACGATGTTGGCGGTTTCGGCATAGTAGATGAGGGCGATCGGGCGGATGATGCGTTCGGTCGCCCGGCCCGCTTCATCGCAATAGGAGAGGTCGAGCTTTTCCTCGTCGCGGATGGCGCGGCGAACCAGCGCCAGATCGACCGCCGAGGCCGAAGGTGCTGCGAATCCCCAGGCATGCAGGGCGTTGGCATCGAGCGTCTGGCGCAAAGGCGGCGGTACCGCGCCGGCAATCTTGGCGCTGACGCGCTTGGCCGCCTGCTTCAGCTCGCTGTCGCCGGTGCGCTCCAGCAACGCCAGCGACAACACGATCGCCTCCATCTCCTCGATCGAAAACATCAGCGGCGGCAGGTCGAAGCCGGGGCGCAGGATATAGCCAATGCCGCGGCCGCCTTGGATCGGCACACGCATCGCCTGCAAAGCGGCAATATCGCGATAGACCGAGCGCATCGTCACTTCCAGACGCTCGGCAATCATTGCCGCGGTCACCGGCTTTCTGGCTAGCCGCAGGATCTGGATGATCTCGAACAGACGCGACGCCTTGCGCATTTCTTCACTCAACCTCGAAGGCAACTGACAACACCCCGTCAGTTGGGATCACCTATAGGGCGGCCTACCGGTTTGAAAATCAACAGGTTCCGCTGCGGCTTTGCGGCGCCAGACGGCAGGCAACTGACATGAGCTACACGGAAAACCTCTGGCTGTTTTTCATTCTCCTGTTCGGCATTATCGCCGTGCCGGGCATGGACATGCTGTTCGTGCTTGCCAATGCGTTGACCGGCGGACGCGACAGAGGATTGGCGGCGACCGGCGGCATCATGCTGGGCGGCATGGTGCATACGGTGAACGGCGCGGTCGGCGTCGGCCTGCTGATGCATTTCGTGCCGATCCTGTTCAAGCCGCTCCTGATCGCCGGTGCCGCCTATATGGCCTTCATCGGCATTACTCTGATGCGCACCTCCATCACCGTCGGCGATAACGCGCCCGCCGGCAGCCGCACTGCCTGGAAGGCGTTTCGCCAAGGGCTCGTGACCTGCCTGATCAATCCGAAGGCCTATCTTTTCGTCCTTGCCGTCTATCCGCAGTTCTTGAAGCCCGCCTACGGTCCGATCTGGATGCAGGCAACCGTCATGGGGTTGCTGACGGTCCTCACCCAGGCCGCCATCTATGGCGGGCTTGCGATCACCGCCGGCCGCAGCCGTAACCTGCTGGTCGCCAATCCGCAGGCGACCGCTCTTGCCGGCCGGGCGGCCGGGTTATTGCTGTTCGCCGTCTCGGTGTTCACTGTCTGGGAAGGACTCAGCACGGCGTGATCCGCCGGGGAACGCCGCGCTGCCGTGTTTCAGCACCCTTGCCACAAGAGGAGCGCGTCAGGCGGCTCCCGGACGGCTTGATATCATTGCGCGTCGCGCTGACCGGCGCCGCTCGACGGCGTCGGCAAGGCCGTGCAGCACCGTCTCGGTGGTTGCCCAGTCGATGCAGCTATCGGTGATGCTCTGGCCATAGACCAGCGGCTTGTTGGGCATGACCTCCTGCCGGCCGGCGACGAGGTTGCTCTCGATCATGACGCCGATGATGCGCGCGTCGCCTGCTGCGACCTGGCCCGCCACGTCAGCCGCCACCGTCGGCTGGTTCTCAGGCTTCTTGTTGCTGTTGGCGTGGCTGACATCGATCATCAGCCGAGGTGCTACCCCGACCCGACCGAGCTCCGCGCAGGCGGCAGCTATGCTCGTTGCGTCATAGTTCGGCACAATGCCGCCGCGCAGGATGACGTGGCAGTCCTCGTTGCCGGTGGTCGTCGCGATGGCGCTGCGCCCGCCCTTCGTCACCGCCATGAAATGATGCGGCTGGGCGGCGGATTTCACCGCCTCGGCGGCGATCCGCAAATTGCCGTCGGTGCCGTTCTTGAAGCCGACAGGGCAGGACAGGCCGGATGCGAGTTCCCGATGGATCTGGCTCTCTGTCGTGCGCGCGCCGATCGCCCCCCAGGCAACCAGGTCGGCAATATATTGCGGAGTGGCCATGTCGAGGAATTCGGTCGCCGCCGGAAGGCCGAGATTGTTGACGGCGGAGAGCACGTTGCGGGCCAGCCTCAGTCCCTTGTCGATATTGAAGCTGCCGTCCAGGTCGGGATCGTTGATCAGGCCCTTCCAGCCGGTCGTCGTGCGCGGCTTCTCGAAATACACGCGCATCACGATCTCCAGCCGGTCCGACAGGCTCTCTCGAAGCGTCGCCAGACGGCTGGCATAGTCTACGGCAGCGGCCGGATCGTGGATCGAGCAGGGGCCGACGACGACGATCAGCCGATCATCGGCGCCGGTCAGCACGGCGTGGATCGCGTTGCGTGACGCGGTAACGGTCCGCGTGGCCGTCAGCGTGCGCGGTATCTCCCGCATCACCTGGTCCGGCGTACTCAATTCCCTTATTTCCTTGACCCGAAGATCGTCGGTGGTGGTCAACACGGCTTTCTGCTCCTGATTGGGAGAACCTGCCGGCTGAAACAAAAAAGCCGCCAGGTCTGGCGGCTGTTCGGATTTTGATGCTGCAATCTTCAGATCGAGCGCAATCCTCCCGCCGCCAGCGAGCTGCCGTAGCTAAAGTACCAGAACGAGGCGGTCAGGTGGATCATGCCAGCCCTATAGCCGAAGCCGGGGCGCTTGTCACGCCCTGATGCTACTCTGCGCCCGCTCCGGCAACGTTCTGGTCGTAATCGACCAGCGATCCGGTCATGACGCCCGACTGCGGGCTGACCATATAGCTGATCAGCCGGGCAAGCTGGTCCGGCTTCACCAACTGGCCCATCGGCTGCGCGGCCTCTGCCTTTTCCAGCCAGTCGTCGGGTGCCGCGTGCCATTTCTTCTGCACGATGTCCTCGCCCTCGGTGTCCATCCAGCCAGGCAGCACCGCGTTGCAGCGGATGCGATTGCTGCGATAGGCGTTGGCGACATTCTTGGTCAGCGTCATGAGAGCGCCCTTGCTCGACGAATAGGGCGTCAGGAACGACTGGCCGCAATGCGCCGACATCGACAGCACGTTGACAATCGAGCCAGGCGCCTTGCGGTCGAGCAGGTGCGCCACCAGACCCTGCATCAGGAAGAAGGGGCCGCGCACATTGGTCTGGAAGATCTGGTCGAATGTTTCCTCGGAGGTCTCGACCAGTGATCCGCGGGCCGAGGTGGCGGCGGCGTTGACCAGCGCGTTGACGGTGCCGAAATGAGCGATCGCCGTTTCGACGGCCCGCTTGCAGTCGGCCACTTGGGCGACATCGGCGCTGATGAAAATCGCCTCGACGCCCGACTTCTTGAGGGTGGCGACGGCCTTGTCGCCCTTCTCCTGCGAGCGTCCGATTAGCGCCAACGCCCGGCAGCCCTCATCGGCCAGCGCCTCGGCGACGGCGAAGCCGATGCCTTGCGCGCCGCCGGTGACGATGGCGCGTGTTTCGGAATTGCGACCGGCGGAACCGTT
This sequence comes from Mesorhizobium sp. BHscii, assembly GCF_053848065.1. Lineage (NCBI taxonomy): Bacteria > Pseudomonadati > Pseudomonadota > Alphaproteobacteria > Hyphomicrobiales > Phyllobacteriaceae > Mesorhizobium > Mesorhizobium sp. BHscii. The sequence goes on from NZ_JBSPKW010000005.1 coordinate 11,970, forward strand.
CATCGCCTTGCTCCTGTGCTTGGTGTTGCTTCAGATGGTCTTGTCGAGGCGGACGGTCTTGCCGTCCCTGGCCGATTTCAGCGCCGCGTCCGCCAGCCGCAGCGCGACGAGCCCATCCTTGCCGCTCGGTGCGGCCTTGTTGCCTGATGTCGCCGCCGCGATGAAGGCGGCGATCTCGTTGGCATAGGCGTCGAGGTAGCGGGTCATGAAGAAGTCGTGCAGCGGCGGGCGCGTATAGCCTTTCTCATTGGCCAGTTCGATCGACACCGGCCGCTGGTTCTCGGCCGCGACCATGCCTTTCGAGCCATGCACCTCGATGCGCTGGTCGTAGCCATAGGTGGCGCGCCGCGAATTGGAGATGATGCACTGCTTGCCGGAGGCGGTTTCGAGGATGACGCTGACACTGTCGAAATCGCCGGCCTCGCCGATTTGTCTGTCGACCAGCACCGAGGCATGGGCGCTGACCGCCACCGGCTCCTCGCCGAGCAGAAAGCGCGCCATGTCGAAATCATGGATGGTCATGTCGCGGAAGATGCCGCCCGAGCGGCCGATATAGTCGAGCGGCGGCGGGCCGGGATCGCGCGACGTGATGGTCACCATCTCGACGGTGCCGATGGCACCGTCGTCGATCGCCTTGCGCACGGCGGCGAAATGCGGATCGAAGCGGCGGTTGAAGCCGACCATCAAAGTGGCGCCGGCCTTGTCGACCACGGCCAGGCATTCTTCCACTCTGCCGGCGTCGAGGTCGATCGGCTTCTCGCAGAAGATCGCCTTGCCGGCCTTGGCGAACTGCTCAATCAGATCGGCATGGGTGTCGGTCGGCGTGCAGATGATGACCGCATCGATATCCCCGGCTTTTTCGATGGCCTCGATAGTGCGTACTTCCGCGCCATAGGCCGACGCCAGATCCGTCGCCGCCTTCTCGAAGGCATCGACAACTGCGACCAGTCTGGCCTGCGGATTGGAACCGACGGCACGGGCGTGGACCTTGCCGATGCGGCCTGCACCAAGAAGAGCGAAGCGGAGAGACATGGGATTTCCTTTGAGGATTGTTCGAAATGAAAGTGCGTCTTTACTGCACCGTTCATGGCAAGGCGCAGTAGATTTTCTTATTGCGGTTGCTCGGCGACGGGCCGATGACCCGCCGCGCCGGCATTCGCCTTAGGCCGCAAGTTCTGCCTCCCCGGTCTTGGCGCCGGTGATGTATGAGACGACGTCGTTGCCGTCGGTGTCCTGCTTGCGCAGATTGGCGACGATGCGGCCGCGTCGGAAGACGACGATGCGGTCGACCAGATCAAACACCTGGCGCATGTTGTGACTGATCAGGATCAGCGGCTCGCCATTGGCTTTCAGCGTGCGGATGATGTTTTCGACCTGCATCGTCTCCTGCACACCAAGTGCTGCCGTCGGCTCGTCCATGATGATGAGCTTGGACGCAAAAGTCGCGGTTCTGGCGATTGCCACGCACTGGCGCTGGCCCCCCGACATGTGGCGGATGGTGTTGGAAAGGTTGGGAATCTTGACCGCCGTGCGGATCAGCGCTGCCTCGGTCGCCTTACGCATGAACTTGCGATCGAGGATCGAGAACGGCCCGAGATTGAAAAGCACCTTTTCGCGGCCGAGAAACAGGTTCGACGGCACGTCGAGATCGTCGGCGAGCGCAAGGTTCTGGAACACCGTTTCGATGCCCGCCTCGCGCGCGGCGATCGGGCCGGCGAAGTTCACTTCCTTGCCGTCGAACCAGACCTTGCCGCTGGTGCGCTGCTCGACGGCCGTGATCTGGCGCACGAAGGTCGATTTGCCGGCGCCGTTGTCGCCCATGATGGCGACATGCTCGCCCTTGCGCAGTTCGAAGTTCGCGCCTTCGAGCGCATGCACGCCGCCATAGTATTTGGTCAGGTTTTCGGTCTTCAGGACGATGTCTGACATGATCAAGCCCTCATTGCCCGCAGGCGCTGGCGCCACTGATCGAGAACGACTGCGCCGATGATGATCACACCCTTGACCATCTCCTGGTAGTAGGCGTCGAGGCGCAGGAAGGTGAAGCCGGAGATGATGACGCCGAAGATCAGCGCACCGATCACCGTTCCGATGATCGAGCCGCGGCCGCCAGAGAGCGAGACGCCGCCGATGACCGCCATGGCGATCGCGTCCAGTTCGTACATCACGCCCATGCCGGCCTGAGCGGTGAGGTTCTTGGAGCTCAGCACCACGGCAGCAAGCGAGGCGAGGATGCCGGCAATGACGAAGACGAGGATCTTGTGGTTCTGGACATTTATGCCGGACATGCGGGCGGCGTCCTCGTTGGAGCCGATGGCATAACAGTGCTTGCCGTACCTGGTGTATGACAGGATCAGCTGGAACAAAATCGCCAGCGATATGAAGATGATGACCGGCATCAGCCCCTTGCCGATGGCGGCGAAACTTTCGGTGGGAAACGAGATCGGCTGCCCCTTGGACCACCATTTGGCGACGCCGCGCGCGGTGACCATCATGCCAAGCGTGGCGATGAACGGCGGAATGCGGGTGTAGGCGACCAGCGTGCCGTTGATCAGGCCCGCCAGCAGCCCGCAGCCGATCGCGACAAGCACCGGCACGATCACCGGCAGGTCGGTCCAGCCCTGCTCGATGAACATCGCCTTGGGGTTAGGGTTGCCGTTGACCGTCGCCACCTGGGCGAAGCTCATGGCGATCATCGCCGTGGCGCCGACGACCGAACCAGAGGAAAGATCGATGCCGCCGGAAATGATCACTTGCGTCACGCCGATGGCGATGATGCCGACGATCGATACCTGCAGGATGATGATCTGCAGGCGCGCCTCGTTGAAGATCGTATCGACATTGGCGCGGGTGTTGAACAGGAAGCTGTCGCCAAGAAAGACGCGGCCTATCAGCTCGAAGGCGCCGACGAGGATGATGAGCGCCAGGAAAACGTTGAATTCGGCAGGCCATGTGCGCTTCTTCGCATCATAGCTGAGTCCGCCGACGCCATGGGTTGTCTGTGCCAAATCTTAATCCTCCATCAGCCGCAGTCGCCCTCCCGCCGGCTGTTTCGGCGATAAGGGAAAGGAGGAGCGGCGCCTTTTTGTTTTTTCGACATCGGATTCTCAAACCGGTCCGATGCTCTGCCGCGCCGCTCCCTATCGAAAAACGGGTCCTCTGCCTCAGTTCTTCTGCAGGAACTTCTCGATGTTTGCCGGCGTGACCAGCTGGAAGGGGATGTAGACCTTCTGTTCAACCGCCTCGCCCTTGGAAAGCTTGAGCGCCGCGTCCAGCGCCCCGGCACCCTGGCCGGCCGCATCCTGGAATACGGTGACGTCGAGATCGCCCGCCTGCATCGCGGCAAGCGCGTCCTGAGTGGCGTCCACGCCGCCGACGACAACCGACTTCATATCGATGTTGGCAGCCTTCATGGCCTGGATCGCACCGATGGCGCTTTCGTCATTGTTGGCGATCACACCGTCGAACGGCTTGCCGGTCGACAGCCAGTTGGTCATCAGGTTCTGCGCTTCCTCGCGTTTCCAGTTCGACGTCTGCTTGTCGATGATCTTGATGAAGCTGCATTCCGGAGTGGCGATCACATCGTCAATGTCCTTGGTGCGCTGCACCGCGGCCTGGTTCGACAGCTCGCCCATGATCACGTAGACATTGGCCTCGGTCTTGCCGGCTTCCTTGAACAGGCGGCAGACTTCCTGGGTCTCGAGAGTGCCTGACTCAACCTCGTTCGAGGCGACGAAGGCCTGGTTGTCCGGCAGCGTGTCGACATTGACCGGTTCGCGGTTGACATAGACCAGCGGAACATTGGCCGCAGCGGCGGCGTCCGACATTGCCTGGGTGGCCGAGGTGTCGACCGGATTGACGATGATCGCGTCGACGCCCGAGGCGACAAAGTTCTTGATCTGGTCGAGCTGCTTGGCGACGTCGTTCTGCGCGTCCTCGACCTGCAGCTCCACGCCGTCCATGCCCTTGGCCTGCTCGATCATGCCGTTGCGCAGCACGGTGAGAAAATTGTCGTCGAACAGCGCCATTGACACGCCGATTTTGGCAGCGAGGGCGGACGAGCTCATCAGCGCCAAGAATGCGGCGCCCAACAGCAGTTTCTTCATTTTATCTCTCCTCCACAGAATTGGTGTCCGGCTGCACCGATCTACCCGGAATCCCCGATCTCCAGGGGAATCTCTCCCGATTGCCATCTCCGTTCCCGATGGCGATTTCCGCGCTGGCTGGAACGCCAAGTCCTCTGCTTGAAACAGATGTTCCGGAACGAAAGAACCAAAATACCTATCTGGTGAAATATTTATTCCATTCCGCCTGCGGGCGTCAAGGAGATTCCGAAATCGGATGGCGGATTTTCGGACAACGCGGCTGAGCGCCGGCAAATCTTCTGCAAGAATCCATCAGGCTGATGGTTCACATCATTGCCGATGCATTGTGGTGCCCGATCTGAACCTGGAGCATTGGCTGAGCCTAGATGTTTTGCCCGAATCTAGATGTTTTCCGGCAGATAGATGTCGAAGGGCAGGAAGGTCTGGCCCGGCGCGTTGGCAGCGCCTGCCTCGATGGCATGCGCCATCAGATCGACAAGCTCGCGGCATAATGCTGCCAGCGGCGTCGAAATCACCATGGTCAGGATGTTGTCGGCGAGCGCCGCGCGCGACTCGGCGTTGATCTCATTGCAAACCACCACCGGCATATTTACGGGCCTCGCTGCCCTGAGCGCGGAAACCGCGCCTTCCATGCCGCCGCCGGCGACGTAGCAGCCGGCAAGATCCGGGTACCGCGCCAGAAGATCGATCATCGCATCATGGGTCACCTGGTTGGCTTCCAGGTTGACCAGCGTCTCCATCACCGTGAATTCCGGCGCATGCTCGCGGAAAAATGATCTGAAGCCGATCTCGCGTAGCTCATGGCCATGGAAGCGATGGCTGCCGACAAAAAGCGCTACCTTGCCAGGCTTCCTCGCCGCCCTGGCGATCATCCAGGCCGCGGTACGACCGACCTTGCGGTTGTCGAGGCCGACATAGCCCTCGCGGATGCCGGCGGCAAAGTCGGATAGCAGGGAGAAGACGGGTTGCCCCCTTGCCTTCAGGGTCTCGACGGCTGCCGTCAGCGTCGGATGGTCCGGACCGACAAGGGCGACCGCCCTGGATTTCGCCGCCAGCTTGCGCATCTGGGCGGCGATCTCGTCGGGGGCCAGCGAACTGGCGAAATCGATGGTTGCGACGCCGCGGAAGCGCTGCGATTGCGACACCGCCAGTTCGAGTTCCCGCGCGAAATCGCTGTAGAAAACATCATTGCCCCTCAGCAGCAGAAAGCCGAGCCGATATTCCGGCAGTTCCTGGCGCATCCGCTGCTTGATCAGCCCGGCGGCGTGGTAGCCGATGCTGGTGGCGGCCTCATAGACGCGGCGCGCGGTTTCCTCGCGCACCGGCAGGCGGTTGTTCAGTACCCGGTCGACGGTGGCGACGCTGACGCCGGAGGTGCGCGCCAGATCGGTGATGGTCGGCCGTTTTGCCATGGCTGTCTCTCCGCTTGCCAAATTGGTTTACATCATTCTGATGGAAAATGATAGAAACCATCTTTGTGATATTGAGCCTATCATGGCTTGGCGTTACTTCTAGGCTACGAGGCCTGCAACCACGGCCTGGTCATTGACCGGGCGGATTGCAGGACGCTGGTGGAGGCACTCTCATGGACGCAATGTTGGACGCAGCACCGTCCCGGCGCGACTACAGCCTGATCGGCCGCGACGCAAAGCTCGCCGTCGAGACCGGGCTGGCGGCGGCCGAATGGTATCATACCGACATCCCGCGCAAGCAGATGAAGGAGCTAATGCAGCGCTCCGACGGCCTGGCGATCCGCGACACCATCATCTGGCTCGCCGTCCTGATCCTTAGCGGCGCAGGCGGCGCCTGGTTCTGGGGCACCTGGTGGTGCGTGCCGTTCTTCTTCGTCTATGGCGTCCTTTACGGCTCTTCCACCGATTCCCGCTGGCACGAATGCGGTCACGGCACCGCGTTCAGGACGCAGTGGATGAACGACGTGATCTATCAGCTCGCCTGCTTTATGATCATGCGCAATCCGGTGACCTGGCGCTGGAGCCATACCCGGCATCACACCGATACGATCATCGTCGGCCGCGATCCAGAAATCGCGGTGATGCGCCCACCGGACCTGTTGCGCGTCGTGCTCAATTTCTTCGGCATTGTCGATGCCTGGCATGCCATGAGCGACATGGTGCGCAATGCGGCCGGCATCATCAGCCCGGCGGAAGAGACCTTCATTCCCGAGCAGGAGCAGCCAAAGGCGATCCGCATTGCCCGCATCTGGACCGCGATCTATGCCGCGACCATCGTGCTGGCAATTTATAGCGGGTCGTTCCTGCCCTTGATGCTGGTCGGTCTGCCCCGGCTTTACGGCGCCTGGCATCATGTCATGACCGGCCTGCTGCAGCATGGCGGCCTCGCCGAAAATGTCGTCGACCATCGCCTCAACAGCCGCACCGTCTACATGAACCCGATCAGCCGCTTCGTCTACTGGAACATGAACTACCATGTCGAGCACCATATGTTCCCGATGGTGCCCTACCACGCGCTGCCCAGGCTGCACGAGATTATCAAGCACGACCTGCCAGCGCCGACGCAGTCGATCCTGGCCGGCTATCGCGAGATGGTGCCTGCCTTCCTGCGCCAGCTGCGCAATGAAGACTATTTCCTCAAGCGCGAACTGCCGCCGACCGCGAAGCCCTATCGCGAGGAATTTCACAACGACAACGATGCTGTCGCGGCAGCAGCGGAATGATATGCGCCCATGCCAGGCAACATGCCGGGCAAGCTAACCAAGCAAAATTCTGCCGGGAGGACTGATGAGCGACTGGGTCGAAGCCTGCGACGCCGGAGACATCGACGAAGAGGACGTGATGCGGTTCGACCATGGCGGCCGCACCTTCGCCATCTATCGCAGCCCCGACGACGAATATTTCGCGACGGACGGTCTTTGCACGCATGAGAAGGTGCACCTGGCCGATGGGCTGGTGATGGACGACATCGTCGAATGCCCGAAGCACAATGGCCGCTTCAGCTACAAGACCGGGGCGGCGAGGGGTGCGCCGGTCTGCGTCAATCTCAGAACTTATCCGGTCAAGCTCGACGCCGGCAAAATCCTCATTCGGATCGGGTGACGGTGATGACGAAGGGGATGGTCATCATCGGTGCCGGCGAATGCGGTGGACGGGCTGCCTTGGCGCTGCGCGATCTCGGCTATGACGGGCCGGTGACGCTGGTCGGCGACGAACCGCATCTGCCCTATGAGCGGCCGCCGCTGTCGAAAGACGCGATGGCCGGCGACGCGCCCGAGATCAAGGCGATCGCCAGCGATGAAATACTGGCCGAGAGGTCGATCCGGCATATCCATTCGGTTCAGGCGATGGCGATCGACTGCGCGGCGCACGTCGTGCACCTGTCGGACGGTTCGGTCCTGCCTTACGACAAACTCTTGCTGGCGACCGGCTCAACCCCGCGTAAGCTGCCGATGCCGGGGCTTGGCGCGCGCTGCGTCTACCTCCGGACCTTCAATGACGCGCTGGCCATTCGCGCGCATCTCAGCGCCGGAAACCGTATCGCCATCGTCGGCGGCGGCTTCATCGGTCTTGAGCTCGCCGCCGCGGCACGCAGGCTGGGGGCCACGGTCACCGTCATCGAGGCGCAGCCGCGGATCCTGATGCGCGGCGTGCCGGCCGAGATCGCCAAAATCATCCACGAGGCGCATGAAGCCGAAGGCGTCAAAATCCTGTGCGGCGACGGCATCGCGGCGATCGCCGACGACGGCGCCGGGGTGCGCATCGCGCTTGCCAGCGGAAAGGACATCGTCGCCGACCTGGCAGTGATCGGCATCGGCGCCGTGCCGGTGACCGGACTTGCCGCGGAAGCGGGGCTGACGATCGACAACGGCATAGCTGTCGATGCCGAGCTTCGCACCAGCGATCCGGACATCTTCGCCGCCGGCGATTGCTGCTCGTTTCCGCTTGCCGTCTATGGCGGCCGGCGCGTGCGGCTGGAAGCCTGGCGGAACGCGCAGGAGCATGGCGCGCTTGCGGCCAGGAACATGCTTGGCGCCGGTGAAAGCCACGCGGCGGTGCCATGGTTCTGGTCGGATCAATACGACCTGACCTTGCAGATATCAGGCCTGTCGGACGAGGGCAGCAAGGTTGTGCGCCGCGACCTCGACGATGGCGCCTTCATCCTGTTCCACCTCGCCGAGGACGGCAGGCTGGTCGCGGCGAGCGGCATCGGCCCAGGCAATTCGGTCGGCCGCGACATAAGGCTGGCCGAGATGCTGATCGCCAAGAGGGCAAAGCCGGCGCCTGAGGCGCTCGGCTCGCAAACGATCAAGCTGAAGTCGCTGCTGGCGGCGTGAGCCGCGGCGGGTTCCCCGAACTATTGGAAGAAATGACGGAACGCGCCCAGACGAAGGCAAGCTCTGTCTTTGTCAGGCAATCAGCAGGCCTCCATCCACAACCAGAATTCCACCTGTCGTATATGGATTGCGCATTGCGAAGATAATCGCATCCGCCAAATCTTCCGGCTGTCCAAAGCGGCGAGCGGGCAGCGAGGTTTCAGCCCACTTGGCACTTTGCTCACGGCGTGCGCTGTTTATAGGCGTATCCACCAGCCCTGCCATGACCACGGTCACGCGAACGGGTGAAAGCTCCCTGGCAAGCGCCTTGCCGAAACCCGGAATGGAAGCACCTTCAGCGGCAAGAAGGGAGAACCCCATAGCGGGAGGGCGGACCGCCGCCGCGCCGCACATCATCACGATCGAGCCAGTTGGCGAAAGGCGATGCGCTGCAGCCTGCACGACTGTGAAGTAACCTCGCATCTTGTCGAAGCTGCGTTCGACATCCTCATCCGTCAGATCGGCGAGCGGCTTTGCCCGCGCCAGTTCGTCGGCGACTGCAGTGAGGACCAGATGGTCAATTGTGTCGTAATCGGCAAGGGCATTGGCGACGCCAACCGCATCGCGCATATCGGCTGCATGAAGCCGCACATGTCCCGGCATGCCTTCTGATGCGCGTTGGAGCTTCTCCATGGAGCGGGACATCATAACGACCTCCGCGCCGCGGGCCGCCACCTCCCAAGCCACGGCATGCCCGATTCCCGAGCTCGCGCCGACGACAACCACCCTCTGTCCTTCCAGGTCACGCTCCATGTTGATGTCCAGCTATCGGCTCTTGAAAAGAGTGAATAAGGTTCGGTGTTGATAAGAAGGATCACGCACTGCTTTTCCGACATACAGGCATCGGCATGCATCTGGTCTGCCTTCTGGGTCCAATATGATCCGGGCTGCAGCTCGATGTTTCGGCCCTCACCCGTTTCCGGCACCCAGTGGCTCCAGGTGCCCTCAATGACAATGCCCTGATAGTCTGCCGTATGTGCATGTATCGGTGCTTGCCATCCCCCCGGGACTTTCAGCAGCGTTCCAGCCGGACCCACATCGCGCTTGCCCCATAAGGGGCCCAGCCGGTGGGGCTGGTCAGGCATTTCCTCATAATACGGCACCTTCTCAACGGGCAGGTATGTATTCTCCAGGGCGTAAGTCTGAGACGGCAGGATAATAACCGCGGCTACCGCCGCCACGAGCTTTGGAAAAGACACTGACATCTCCCTCAATGTTGCCACGTTGCCACGAATCTGCTGGCAGCAGAGAAGAGCCTATTGTGGAATGCCGGACGAACAATGATACTGCGTCCGAGATGTATGCTCGATCATCCAATTCTGCCGATCCTGTCGTCCATCTTCTTGGACAGTTCCTGCGGGATCTCAGGCCAGCGGATGCGAGTTACTGCCGGGCCGAGGTAACGCGGCCTTGGGGCATCGGCCTGCAATTCCAAAAGGGAATTCGCTTCCATTTCGTCGCCGAAGGCAGCTGTTGGGTGCTTATCGAGGGGTCTGAACCAGAGCGGCTGGACCAGGGCGATGTCGTGCTCCTGCCACATGGCACCAAACATGTCATCGCCGACGACCCTGAGAGCGCGGTGACCGATCTCGCCCTCTTGGGGCCTATTCGCTCAACACCGGCGGCGGGGGTGCCCGATCCCTCATTTTCTGCTGCACCGTGGATTTCGAGGAACCGCTGGCCGATCGATTGATTGGTACCATGCCCGCAAAACTTGTGCTTCGCGAGGGACCGAACCGCATCCGATCTCTCGGCATGCTGCTGGAGGTAATGGCGGCGGAGATGGCGGAAGAAAGCGTCGGCTCGGCCACAATAATGGCCCGTCTGGCCGACGCGGCCATCAGCATCATTGTTCGCGATTGGGCCAGGGATAGCGATGATCATCGCCGAGGCTGGCTCGCTGCGCTGCGCGATCGAGGACTTGGCCCCGCCCTGCTCGGCATCATACGAGACCGGGGGAAAACTGGTCTCTGGCCCGATTGGCGAGAACTGCGGCCATGTCGCGGTCGACCTTCGCCAAACGTTTTTCACATGTGCTTGGGGTATCGCCGGCCCGCTATGTGCTCGAATTCCGAATGCGCGAAGCAAAACGCCTGCTCCTTGACCCGAGCCTGACGATCCCAGCCATCGCCGCGCGCCTGGGATATGCTTCCGAAGCCGCTTTCAGCCGTGCCTTCAAGCGGACCACAGGAAACCCTCCTGGGCAACTTAGGCGCTTACGAACGGCTTCCGAAGTGAGGCGCGAACCCCGAGCCTAAGTGCGGATGAAGGGCATTGCATCAAGGGCAATAGGCTCCCTGGCCGAGTGCCTCGTCCGCTTATTGGCGCATTTGCGCTCTTGTATCGGCTCTCACCAACAGCGGCTCCACCCCAGGGCGGCTGTGGTCGTCAGGTACCAAGCGTCGGATTTAACAACTAAAACAGCGCCTTCAGCTCCGGCAATTTGTCGTTGACCAGCCAGCCATAGTAATTTTCCTCGGGCAGCTTCTCCGGTTCGCCCGCGTCGCGGCGCCTGTCGTTCTCGGCCTTCAGCGCATGGGCACGCTGTTCCGGATTGCCGACATTGTAGAGCGTCGATGTGATGCCGGGATTGCCCGATATGTCGAAGCCGGCAATGCTCTGGTAGGCATCGATCGATTTCCGGATCGTCGCTGCGACATAATCCAATGTCAGGTCCGGATCCATGATGGTCTTGTAGACCGCGTTCGGATCGCCGACGTCGAGCTTCGGCAGGCCGGAAACCTGGTGCACGAGATCGCTCATCTGCAACGCCGTCAGCGGATTGAGCTGACCGAGGCCAAAAGTCTGGCCGGCATAATAGGGCTGGAAGAAAGTGGCGCCGAAGCGGTCGTCGGGGAAGCTCTCACCGCCGACAGTCTTGCCGCGAAAGGACTGGTTCCACACCTGCTCGCGGCATTCCCAGAGCGCGTAACTGTCCGATTTGCCGGCGCATTCCTGGAATTGCGGCCGCTGCACGAAATCGGTGATGTCCTCGCCTTCATAGGCGAAGGACAGCTTGCTCGACAGATAGGAGATCGCCTTGACGTAGTAGGTCTGCAGCCGGTCGTAGGCGTCGACATTGTAGGTGTGCTCGCCGACTATGGCACCGACGATATGCATCGGGTCGATGCCATAGGTCGCCGCCGCTTGGCTGATCTTGCCGCGAAGACCGGCGTCGTGCTGCAGCAGCGCATAGACCTTGCGGTATTTTGCCTGGAAGCTGGTGTTGGTGGCTTGGGTGCGCCGGCTCGAGGCGCCCGGTATGTTGGGCTGCTCGGCATGACTGTTGCCCGGCGGCACCATCGTCGCCGCTTCGGCGGCGAACATGGCTGTCGCCAGCGTCAGCCCGAGAATGACGAGGATCAGTTTTTTCATGCGCCGCCGCCTGCAACAGCACATGACCCCCCGGAATCGATTTTCGGGGTCATGCGCAAAACCAACTGTATAGCGCCCCTTGCACGCCCAACCGATGCGCGGCGCTGTAGTTGCCGGGCAAACTAGGTAAAGCTGGAAGTGGAGTCGAGGGCCCCTGCGCCGGGCAAGACAAAAGCTGGCCAGATGCTTCCATTTGGCCACACGTTTCAGAACTTGCCGGCTCCCCCGGCCCATTTCTTGTGGGATGGATTGCCTGCTACAGGATGAAACGCGACAAATCCGTGTTTCTGGACAGGTCGCCGACATGCTTTTGCACATAGGCTGCGTCGATGGTCACCGCCGTGCCGTGCCGGTCCGGCGCGTCATAGGAGATCTCGTCCAGCACCCGCTCCATGACCGTCTGCAGCCGCCTGGCGCCGATGTTCTCGACGCTGGCATTGAGATCGACCGCAATGCCGGCCAGCGAATCGATGGCGTCGTCGGTGAAGACGAGATCGACGCCCTCAGTCTTCATCAGCGCGATGTACTGCTTGATCAGGCTGGCCTCGGTCTCGGTCAGGATGCGGACGAAATCGTCCTTCTCGAGTGCACGCAGCTCGACGCGGATCGGCAGTCGTCCCTGCAGTTCCGGCAGCAGGTCCGACGGCTTGGCGACGTGAAACGCACCCGATGCGATGAACAGGATGTGGTCGGTCTTCACCGGTCCGTATTTGGTCGCCACCGTTGTGCCTTCGACAAGCGGCAGCAGGTCGCGCTGCACGCCTTCGCGGGAAACACCGGCGCCCATGCCGCCTTCCCGCGAGGCGATCTTGTCGATCTCGTCGAGGAAGACGATGCCGTCGTTTTCGGTCGATTCGAGCGCCCTGCGCACCACCTCGTCCTGGTCGAGCAGCTTGTCGGACTCGTCGCCGACCAGCACCGTGTACGATTCCTTCACCGTCGTCTTGCGCGTCTTGGTCTTCTGGCCGCCCATCGCTTTCGACAGCATGTCGTTAATGTTCAACACGCCGATATTTGCGCCCGGCATGCCGGGAATCTCGAAGCCGGGCATGCCGCCAGTGCCGGTGTCGCTTACTTCGATCTCGATCTCCCTGTTGTCGAGCTCGCCGTCGCGCAGCTTCTTGCGGAAATTGTCACGTGTGCCCGGGCTCGCCGTCTTTCCGACGAGCGCTTCCAGCACACGTTCCTCGGCATTGATATGGGCGCGCGCTTTGACATCCTCGCGCATCTTCTCGCGCACCAGGCCGATGGCGATCTCGACCAGGTCGCGGATGATCTGCTCGACGTCGCGGCCGACATAGCCGACTTCGGTGAACTTGGTCGCCTCGACCTTGACGAACGGCGCACCGGCAAGGCGTGCCAGGCGGCGCGAGATCTCGGTCTTGCCGACGCCGGTCGGGCCGATCATCAGGATGTTCTTCGGCATCACCTCTTCACGCATCTGGCCTTCGAGCTGCTGGCGGCGCCAGCGGTTGCGCAGGGCGATGGCCACGGCGCGCTTGGCGTCCTTCTGGCCGATGATGAAGCGATCGAGTTCCGAAACGATTTCACGGGGCGAGAATGTGCTCATATTCCTAAATTCCACTTTGCCACTGCCGGATGGACTCGAACGGATGCAGCAGCATGATCACGTTGAGCGTCAGATTGTCCCGGATGAGGTAGCCGACACCGAATTCGAAGATGACGGCCAGGGTCACGATCACCCATATAGGAAGCCTGCGCGCCATCACAAATCCCAGCACCATCGCCAGCGTGTCCGCCACCGAATTGACGATGCTGTCGCCATAGTAGTCGAGGGAGATTGTGCCGGCGCGATAGCGCTCGATGATGAACGGGCTGTTCTCGAGAAGTTCCCAACCGCCCTCAATGACGACCGCAAATGCCAGCCTGAGCCCGATCGGCGAGCGCGGGAACAGAGCCCACGCCAGCGCATAGAACAGGAAGCCGTGGATGAGGTGCGAGAATGTGTACCAGTCGGAAATATGCTGGGAATTCTCCGAACTCTGCACGATGCCGTGCCACAGCTTGACATACCCGCATGTGCAGATCGGGGTTCGGCCCATGCCGTAAAGGACTCCGGCCTGGAATATGATCAGGCCGAGGACCAGCAGAAGTCCCATCCGCCAGCTGTCTTCATAGGCCGAGACGGGTTTGTCGGCGCCGGTTGTGCTCATGCTGTTACTGCCCCTCTTCGGCTTTATTCGGCGTCGCCTTATTCGATATCGTCCTCTTCGGCGTCGATTGCCATCAGCACGGCGTCGCCATATTCCGATTGCCTTCGATCGATAGCTCTGAAACCGGCCTTTTCATAGGCGCGGATCGCTCGTCCGTTGGATGGATCCGGGTCGATGATGACACGCGGCGCCCCTTCCTCGAACAGCTGTTCCACGAACTGCCGGACAATTGCCGAGCCGTGGCCGCGTCCGATAAGCTCAGGCCTGCCGATCGACAAATCTATGCCGAGCGTACCGAACGGCTGGTCGCTATAGGGATGGCCGTCTTCCAGATGCGGGTCGTAGCTCTGCATGTAGCCGATCGGCTCGCCATCGAGCTCGATGATCAGCGGTTCGACGGAAATGCTGTCGATGTGTTGACGGATCTGGGCGATCTCCGTCTTGGGATCATCCCACCACTCCGCGACATGCGGCTCGGCCAGCCATGCCGCAATCATCGGCAGGTCCGACTCCGTCACCGGCCGAAAATCGTATCTATTTTCTTGTTTGGCCATGATCTTCTCCGAACCGAAGGTCAGCGGAGCAAAAACCGGTTTCCACTTTTCTGGATCATGACCAGCGGCCGGTTCAGCCGGCATCGAGCGTTTCGATGACGAAGTTGTTGTTGGTGTAGACGCAAATGTCGGATGCGATCTGCATCGCCTTGCGCGCGATCTCCTCGGCATCTTTGTCGGTGTCCATCAGTGCGCGCGCCGCGGCTAGCGCGTAATTGCCGCCCGAACCGATGGCCATGACGCCATGTTCGGGTTCGAGCACGTCGCCGGTGCCGGTCAGCGCCAGCGAAACCGATCTGTCGGCAACCAGCATCATCGCTTCAAGCCGGCGCAGATAGCGGTCGGTGCGCCAGTCCTTGGCGAGTTCGACGCAGGCCCGCGTCAATTGCTCCGGATATTGTTCGAGCTTGGCTTCCAGCCGCTCCAGAAGGGTGAAGGCGTCAGCGGTGGCGCCGGCGAAACCGGCAATGACATTGCCGCTTTTGCCGATGCGGCGCACCTTCTTGGCATTGCCCTTCATGATGGTCTGGCCGAGACTGACCTGGCCGTCGCCGGCAATCACCACCTTGCCGCCCTTGCGCACCGTCACGATGGTCGTGGCGTGCATGGTCAGTTCATTCGACATCTTCTGCTCCGATCAGCACCGGTCCCGAAAAGGCGATTGGCGCGTTACGAGTGACTTGATCGGCCATATGTATGCATAGGTCCGATGATTGCAAACCAGTCACCCGCCAGGCTCGATATCCCCTGGCATGGCAACTGGCAATCGCCGGATCATGCTGCTAGAAGGCTCTCGTTTTCAAGCACGTGGACGCTTGCAACGTCTGAACTCTGGACAAGGATGAGGTCATGCCGCCCCGTTCCGCCAACGCCAGCCGCAAGACTGGGGAGACCGACATCTCCGTGTCGGTCCAGGTCGACGGCTCGGGAAAATCCGATATTTCGACGGGCATCGGTTTCTTCGACCACATGCTGGACCAGCTGTCGCGCCATTCGCTGATCGACATGACAGTCAAGGCCAAGGGCGATCTGCACATAGACGACCACCACACGGTCGAGGACACCGGCATCGCGCTCGGCCAGGCGCTGGCCAAGGCGTTGGGCGAGCGGCGCGGCATCATGCGCTATGCCTCGGTCGATCTCGCCATGGACGAGACGCTGACGCGCGCGGCGATCGACGTTTCCGGCCGTCCTTTCCTTGTCTGGAACGTTGCGTTCTCGTCGCCGAAGATCGGCACGTTCGACACCGAACTGGTGCGCGAATTCTTCCAGGCCCTGGCGCAGAATGCCGGCATCACGCTGCATGTCGCCAACCACTACGGCGCAAACAATCATCACATCGCCGAGACCTGCTTCAAGGCGGTGGCGCGCGCGCTGCGTTTCGCGCTTGAAAGCGACCCGCGCCAGCCGGATGCGGTTCCGTCCACCAAGGGATCTCTGAAGGGATAGGCCATGGCCGTCTACGTCGTGATGGAACCGCCGGGCCGCGGCGAAAAGCCTGATGTAACCTTTGTCCGGGATGGGTTTTCCTGGCTCGGCTTCCTCGTGTCGCCGCTGTGGTTGCTCTGGCACCGGTTGTGGATCGAGGCAGCACTGGCGTTTGTCGCCATGGCTCTCCTTTCGATGCTTGCCGAAGGGCTGAGGCTTGGGCTGGCCGGCCCGCTGCTGTCGCTGCTTGTATCGCTCTATGTCGGGCTGGAGGGTCAGGCCTTGCGGATCGCCGCACTGCGCCGTCGTGGCTGGCATGAATGGGGCGTCGTCGAGGCCAACAGGCTCGACGATGCCGATACGCGCTATGTGCTGGAAGCCGAAGCGCAAGCGGACGAGCAAGCGCCAGTGCCGCGCATCGTTCCGGACGCCGCCCATGCCCGGCCGACACATATGGGCATCGCGCTAGGGTTGAACCACACTCCCGGAAGACCCTGACATGCGGGCCGCGATCATCGACTACGGGTCGGGCAACCTGCGCTCGGCCACCAAGGCCTTCGAGCGCGCCGCGCATGAAGCCGGTATCGCCGCAGCGATCGACCTGACCGCCGATGCCGAGCGTGTCAGGACCGCCGATCGCATCGTCCTGCCCGGCGTCGGCGCATATGCCGATTGCGCGGCCGGGCTGCGCGCTGTGGCCGGCATGTGGGAAGCGGTCGAGGAGGTCGCGATCGTCAAGGGGCGGCCATTCCTCGGCATCTGCGTCGGCATGCAGCTGATGTCGGAGCGGGGCCTGGAAAAGACCGTTACAAAAGGTTTTGGCTGGATCGCCGGCGACGTCAAGGAGATCACCCCGGCCGATCCTGCGCTGAAGATCCCGCAGATCGGCTGGAACACGATCGAGCTCACGCGCAAGCATCCGCTGTTTTCCGGCATTCCGACCGGCGCCAAGGGACTGCACGCCTATTTCGTTCATTCCTACCATCTCGACGCGCAGAAGCCGGAGGAGGTGCTGGCGATTGCCGACTACGGTGGTCCGGTGACGGCCGCTGTTGTCAGCGGCAATCTCGCCGGCACGCAGTTTCATCCCGAAAAGAGCCAGGCGCTTGGCCTGGCGCTGATCACCAATTTTCTGCGCTGGAGGCCCTAGGATCATGAATAAGAAAGGCTACTGGTTGGTCATGCTCACGGTGACTGACCCCGACGGTTATCAGTGCTACCGTGACGCCATCGGTGACGCCATTTCGCGCTATGACGGCCGCTATCTCGTGCGCGGCGGACAGGTCACAAACCCAGAAGGATCGGAATTTGACAGGCATGTTGTGGTCGAGTTCGACTCTTATCAGAGAGCGCTGAACTGTTACCACTCGCCGGCCTATCAGACCGCACTACGGAATCGACTGGCGGCTTCGACCGGCCATTTCGCGATCGTCGAGGGCGCCTGAAAGTGATCCTGTTCCCGGCCATCGACCTCAAGGACGGCAAGTGCGTGCGCCTGAAGCACGGCGATATGGCGACCGCGACGATCTACAATGACGACCCGGCCGCGCAGGCCATGGCCTTCGAGCAACAGGGTTTTGAATGGCTGCATGTCGTTGACCTCAACGGCGCCTTCAAGGGCCAGAGCGTCAACAGCGCGGCGGTCGGCGCCATCCTCAAGGCGACGAAAAACCCGGTGCAGCTCGGCGGCGGCATCCGCACCCTGGCGCAGGTCGAGGACTGGCTCGATCGCGGGCTGGCGCGGATCATTCTCGGCACGGTGGCGGTGCGCGATCCGGATCTGGTCGGGCAGGCCTGCAAGGCGTTCCCGGGCAAGATCGCCGTCGGCATCGACGCCAAGGGCGGCAAGGTGGCGGTCGAGGGCTGGGCCGAGGCGTCGAGCCTCGGCGTCATCGAACTGGCGAGGAAGTTCGAGGGCGCCGGCGTCGCCGCCATCATCTACACCGACATCGACCGCGACGGTGTGCTGACCGGCATAAACTGGGATGCCACCATCGATCTCGCCGAAGCAGTTTCAATCCCGGTCATCGCCTCCGGGGGGCTTGCCTCGATCGCCGACATCGTGCGCATGACCATGCCCGATGCGCAAAAACTCGAAGGTGCCATCTCCGGCCGCGCGCTTTATGACGGGCGTATCGATCCGGCCGAGGCACTGGCGATCCTGGCGGCAGGACCGGAGAAGGCGAGGGCGCGATGAAACTCTCGGTCATCCTCGCACCCTCTGACAGCGGCCTTTATCATGCCGGCTGTGGCCAGGGCCCCGACGCCATCATTGCCGGCGGCCTCGTCGATGAACTTGCCTTTCGCGGCTACGATGTCGTCGTCGAGGACATCGGCGAAGTCGGCGATGCCCAGAAACGCGAAATCGCGACAGGTTTCGCGGTTTGTCGGGCAGTCGCCACCAAGGTCGACATGGCGCGCGACGATGAGCGTTTTCCCATTGTGCTCACCGGAAATTGCCTGACCGCCGCCGGTGCGGTGGCTGGCGATACCGCTGATTCGATCATCTGGATCGATCAGCATGGCGATCTCAACACGCCCGAGACGTCCGCCTACGGCTTTCTCGACGGCATGGCGCTGGCGACGACGCTGGGGCTCTGCTGGCGCCCTATGACGTCAGCGATTCCCGGCTTCCAGGCGATCGACCCGTCGCGGTGCATGCTGGTCGATGCACGCGACGTCGATCCCGATGAAAGGCGGCTTCTGGAGACGTTGCCAATCATTCGCGCCCAATGGGCCGATGCACTCGACAATGTCGGAAAGCTAAAGGCGGCCGGCGCGGCCCAAGTGCATTTGCATCTGGATCTGGATGTTCACGATCCCGATGTGCTGCAAGTGAACCGCTATGCACGGCCGGGAGGTCCAAATCCGGAGCAACTGCGGCAACTGGTTTGCGGGCTGGCCAAGTCGATCCCGATCGTCGGCGTCACCCTGTCCGCCTACGATCCTGCCTTTGACGCCAAGGCCGAGGTTCCGCCTGTCGTTGGGCAATTGCTTGGCGATTTTCTTGCCGCGCTTGCGAGGATCTGATGCTGAAAGCCCGCGTCATCCCCTGTCTCGACGTCAAGAACGGCCGCGTCGTCAAGGGCGTCAACTTCGTCGACCTGGTCGATGCCGGCGATCCGGTCGAGGCGGCCAAGGCCTATGACGCCGCTGGCGCCGACGAACTCTGCTTCCTCGACATCACCGCTTCGTCCGAAAATCGCGAAACCATCTTCGACATCGTCGCCCGCACCGCCGAACAATGCTTCATGCCGCTGACCGTCGGCGGCGGCGTGCGACAGGTCGCCGACATAAGAAAGCTGCTTTTGGCCGGCGCCGACAAGGTGTCGATCAATACGGCGGCGGTGAAGAATCCCGATTTCGTCGCCGAGGCGGCTGACAAATTCGGCAACCAGTGCATCGTCATCGCCATCGATGCCAAGAAAGTATCGGGCGAAGGCGAGGCCGACCGCTGGGAGATTTTTACCCATGGCGGCCGCGAAAAGACCGGCATCGACGCGGTCGAATTCGCTCAGCGGATGGTCGATCGCGGCGCCGGCGAGATCCTGCTGACGTCGATGGACCGCGACGGCACCAAGGCCGGCTACGACATCGCGCTCACCCGCGCGGTAGCCGACGCCGTGCGTGCGCCGGTCATCGCCTCCGGCGGCGTCGGCACGCTCGATCACATGGTCGAGGGCATTCGCGACGGCCATGCCGGCGCGGTGCTGGCGGCATCGATCTTCCATTTCGGCACCTACAGCATTGCCGAAGCCAAGGCGCATATGGCCCGCGCCGGCCTGCCGATGCGACTGGACTCCCCGGGTGATCGGCTCTAAAGCATGATCCCGAACCGAAGGTCCGCGCCAGCGAAAAATGGCAACCGGTTTTCGGAAAAGACGTGCTTAAACAAGCAGATAGATTGGCGCCATGGCTGAGTTTTCGCTCTCCGATCTGGAGACAATCATCAGGGAACGCGCGCATTCCGGCGATCCGGATTCGTGGACGGCAAAGCTGTTCGCACGCGGCATGGACAAGGCGGCGCAGAAGCTCGGCGAAGAGGCGGTCGAAACGGTGATCGCGGCCGTTGGCGGTGACAGACAAGCCCTCGTTTCGGAAAGCGCCGATCTCATCTATCATTGGCTTGTCGTTCTGGGCGTCGCCGGCATTCCGCTTGCCGATGTCCTGACCGAACTCGAACGCCGCACCGGTCGTTCGGGCATCGCCGAAAAGGCGTCTCGGCAGGACCGGGGCTGATCGCTGCGGAGGGTAGGAAACTCGATGGACCAGCTCGCCCCCACCGAGAAATATTCGCCCTTTCGGTTTTTCTCGGCAGAGCAATGGTCGCAGTTCCGCGCCGACACGCCGATGACGCTCGGCGAGGACGAGGTCCGTCGCCTGCGTTCGCTCAACGACCCGGTCGACCTCGAAGAGGTCAAGCGCATCTATCTTTCGCTGTCCCGGCTGTTGTCGGCACATGTCGAGGCGAGCCAACTTCTGTTCAGGCAGCGCCAGGCCTTCTTCAACGCGGTGGATGTCGTCAAGACGCCCTTCATCATCGGCATTGCCGGCTCTGTCGCGGTCGGCAAATCGACCACGGCGCGCGTGCTCAAGGAATTGCTGGCGCGCTGGCCGTCGAGCCCCAAGGTCGATCTGATCACCACAGACGGCTTCCTGCTTCCCAACGAAATCCTGCGCCGCAACAATCTGATGGAACGCAAGGGCTTTCCCGACAGCTATGACGTCGGCGCATTGCTGCGTTTCCTGTCGGGCATCAAATCGGCGCAGCGCAATGTCCGCGCGCCGGTCTATTCGCACCTGACCTACGACGTCGTTCCCGGCGAGTTCCAGACCATCGACCGGCCCGATATATTGATCTTCGAAGGCATCAACGTGCTGCAGCCGGGCAAGCTGCCGAAGGACGGCAAGATAGTGCCTTTCCTGTCGGATTTCTTCGACTTCGCCATCTATATCGATGCCGAAGAGGAGCTGATCCGTCAATGGTACATCGCCCGCTTCATGCGGCTGCGCGAGACCGCCTTCCGCGATCCGGACTCCTTCTTCCACCGCTATTCGCAACTTTCTCAAGCAGCGGCCCGCGCCATCGCGGAAGGCCTGTGGGCCAACATCAATCTGAAGAATTTGCGCGAGAACATCCTGCCGACGCGAGCCCGCGCCGATCTCATCCTGCGCAAGGGCGCCAATCATCTGGTCGAGGAAGTGGCGCTCAGGAAGCTGTAACGAAGCGGTTAACGGCGCCTTAGGCAGCGCCCGCTATCGTTCGATTGCCAATTCCGGAGCATTTTGTGGGGAGCCGGTGATCAATATGCCTGCATTGCGCCGGCCTGACATTTCCGCCCGGCGCGGAACACTTGCTCCGCGCCGGCTTCTCAAATTCGCCTCGGTGGGGCTCGCGGCCACAGTGCTCTACGCGCTTTGTGCCAGCCTCTTCACCAGTGCCGGGTCAACATACCTGCCGCCGGCCACAGCCTCCGTCGCCGCCTATGCGGTCGCGGCAATATTCTCCTATCTCGGCCACAAGTTCTTCACCTTCATGTCGGCCGGCTCGCATCAATTCGAGGCGCCGCGTTTCGCCGTGCTGACCGGATCCGGCCTTGCCATCGCCTATCTTCTTCCGCTGCTCCTCGTCGGGCAGTTCGGCCTGCCGGTGGCGATTCCGATACTGCTCACCTGCATTCTCATTCCGGTGGTCAACTTTGTTGTTCTCGCACGCTGGATCTTTTCCGGCCGATCAGCGGCGGGCCTGGACGGTGATCCGAAGCGGGTGCCGGTCTTGGGGAAATCCGATACTTGAAAAAGAGAGAGAGCGGCGATACGGCTCGACTTGAAAGTCCGCCGCTCTAGCCAGGATAGGTCACCCGTCTCAGCGTCAGGTTGATCCGCCCGCCGTTCTTCAGCAATGCCGAGGTCGATGGATAGATGCGGTCGACGCCGTGAAAACAGAGGCGGCCTTCGCCGCCAAGCACGACGACATCGCCGCTTTTCAGCTTGAACGATTTGGTGCCGCCTTCGCGCGTGGTCTGGCCGACCCTGAACAGGCAATCGTCGCCCAGTGAAACGGAGACGACCGGCGCGGAGAAATCGATCTCGTCGCGGTCTTGATGGAGGCCCATCTTCGCGTCCGGCGAATAGAAATTGACCAGGCAAGCCTCCGGCGGATGGGAATAGGCGGACACGTCCCGCCACAGCTCCAGCAGCACGTCCGGGATCGGCGGCCAGGGCATTCCGGTCACCGGGTGCGTCGGTTGGTAGCGATAGCCGCCCTCCTTATCGGTGACCCAGCCGAGCGAACCGCAATTGGTCATGCGCACGCTCATCTCCTTGCCGGTGCGCGGCATGGCCGGCACGAACAAAGGAGCCTCCTGCACGACCCGTCTCACATCCTCGACCAGCGCTTCCTGCATCGCGCGGGACAGATAGCCGGGCATATGGCGGACGCCTTTGGGCAGAACGAGCATGGTCGCTTGATCCGTTGGTCTGCAAAGAACCAGAATGCCACCATCAAATGAAAACGGCGACCCGAAAGCCGCCGTTGTCGATTGGCCGTCGCCGATCTGGTCAGGCCCGATCTGGTCAGGCCCGATCTGGTCAGGCCTGGTCGAGATCCGGTATGCGCCGGACCTGCCCGGATAAATCTTGTCCGGATGGGGTCAGCATCGGGTTGTTGGCATCGAAAATGATCTGTTCTTCGCACCCTTGCCCTTGCCGTAACTCTTTCGGCGATCTTCCAGAGGTTGTCGCCTTTCTTGACCGTGTAGAAGGTCGGTTCCTTGGCCGGGGCAGCGGGTGTGCCGGATTCGGGTGCGGCGACTTGCAATTCATCCGCCTGCACCTTGGACACGCCGAGCGTGTTGCAACGGCGATGCCCCCTTTTTCGAAGATCGATTGATCCTTGACCACGCCTTTCAGACAGCCGTATCGCCTTTGACGACGACTTCGACACTGTCTGTGCCGAGCGCGTGCGAATCGAGTTCCTTCTTGAGCGTATCGGCGGTCGGCTCCGGCTCATCGTCACCGAAGCCGAGCTTCTTGCCGACGCCCTTGACGAAATCAAACATGCCCATCTGTGGTCTCCCTTGCTGTGGCGAATACCAAACTTGCCACCTGCAACCTTGAATTGAAAACCGTCGACCCAGCGATCGATGTCGCGCCTGCCGCATCGGCCCGAAAAGTGGAATCGATTTTCGAAAAGCACGATGTGGATACAAAATGTCAGGCGTATTTTGTGCGTCCAAGGGGACGCACGTCGCTCTAATCGTCGTCCACCCGGCCGCGCAATTTCTTGATTGTGCCGCGCCCAGCCTTGGTCTTCAGCCGCCTTTCGATCGCGCCTTTCGACGGCCTCGTCTTCTTGCGCGGTGGCGGCGGCGGTTCGGCGGCCGTGGCGACTAGTTCCGCAAGCCGCGCCCGGGCGTCCGCCCGGTTCTGCTCTTGCGTGCGGAAGCGTCCGGCCTCGATGACGATGACGCCATCCTTGGTGGCGCGCTGGCCGGCCAGCTTTATGGTTCGCTCGCGGACGCGCTCCGACAGGCCCGGCGCATTCGCCGCATCGAAGCGCAATTGCACCGCCGTCGCCACCTTGTTGACGTTTTGGCCGCCAGGGCCCGACGAGCGGATGAAGTCCTCGTGCAGGTCATCCGGATGGATCACCGCATCGTCGGCAATGATGATCTTGTCGTCGGCGTTCATGCCGCAGTCATGGCGCGGCAAACGAAAAAAGAAAAGGGCCGATCCCCGGGTCGGGCCTTCCCGATCCCGGTCCCGGCCTTGAGGCACAGAATACCCAGCAGGTAATTATTCCGCGGCTTCGCGCATGCGCGGCGCGGCGCCGAGCACAATGGCGTCGACATGAGGTTCGAATTTTTCGAAATTGATGGCGAACATGCCCACCAGCCTCGCCGCCTGCAGGTCATAGGCTGACGTATCGGCCCATGTCGATCTCGGATCGAGAATGGCGTGGTCGACGCCCGCAACCGCCACCGGCACATCGAACCCAAAATTCGCGTCGGTGCGGTAGTCGGCCGTCTTCAGCGAGCCGTCGAGTGCCGCGGCAAGCAGCGCTCGCGTCGCCTTGATCGGCATCCGCTTGCCGGTGCCGTACGCGCCGCCGGTCCAGCCGGTGTTGACCAGCCAGCAATCGACACCGTGATGGGCGATCAGTTCGCGCAGCAGATTGCCGTATTCCGACGGATGGCGCGGCATGAACGGTGCGCCGAAACAGGTCGAAAACGTCGCTTCGGGTTCGGTGACGCCCTTTTCGGTCCCAGCCACCTTGGCGGTGTAGCCGGAGAGGAAATGGTACATCGCCTGCGCCGGGGTCAGCCGTGCGATCGGCGGCATCACGCCGAATGCGTCGGCGGTCAGCATGATGATGTTTTTCGGGTGACCGGCGCGGCCCGTCTTGCTGGCGTTGGGGATGAAGTGGAGCGGATAGGCGCAGCGCGTGTTTTCGGTGAGACTGCCGTCGTCGAAATCCGGCACGCGGCCCGCATCGAGCACCACATTCTCCAGCACCGTGCCGAAGCGTTGGGTGGTGGCGAAGATCTCCGGCTCGGCTTCTGCCGAAAGCTTTATCGTCTTGGCATAGCAGCCGCCTTCGAAATTGAAGATGCCATGCGGACCCCAGCCGTGCTCGTCGTCGCCGACCAGCGTGCGCGACGGATCGGCCGACAGTGTCGTCTTGCCGGTTCCCGAGAGGCCGAAGAAGATGGCCGCATCTCCGCCGGCGCCTTCATTGGCCGAGCAATGCATCGGCATCACGCCCTTGGCCGGCAACAGATAGTTGAGCACGGTGAACACCGACTTCTTCATTTCGCCAGCATAGGAGGTGCCGCCGATCAGCACGATCATGCGCGACAGATCGACGGCGATCACCGTTTCGGTGCGGGTGCCGTGGCGAACCGGATCGGCGCGGAACGACGGAAGGTCGATGATCGTCATGTCAGGCACAAAATGCTCGAGCTCGGCGGCTTCCGGGCGAATGAGCAGATTGCGGATGAACAAGGAGTGCCAGGCAAGCTCCGTGACAACCCTTGTCGTCAGCTTCAAGTCCTCATCGGCGCCGCCGACCAGGTCCTGCACATAAAGATCCTTGTCTGCTGCATGGGCGCGAAAATCGGCGAGCAGCGTTTCGAACTGGGCCGACGACATCGCCTTGTTGTTGTCCCACCATACATGCGGCCCGGTGGTCTCGTCGCGCACGACGAATTTGTCCTTGGGCGAGCGGCCGGTGTGCTGCCCGGTCTCGGCGACCAGTGCGCCATGCGCGGTGAGCCGGGCCTCGCCGCGGCGTACCGCTTCCTCGTAAAGGGCGGCTTCGCCGAAATTATAGCGCACCGCGGCCGTGGTCTTTAGGCCGATCCGATTGATCGCCCATGCGGGATTGCGTTTGCCGGCTTCCGACATGAGGGGTTCCTTCTTCGATTTGCAGCATCCTGGCCGGCGAATTTCCGGAGCCCCCACCAAGGAGACTGTAACGGTGACAACCAGAAAAGCCAAATGATATCAAATAATTAATCGATTTAAATATTTTGAAAGTTGTTTAAATCGTTTATATGTGCAAAAAATCAGGCGGTTGCCCAAAGGATTGGCGGTCTTTAACAGTCCAATCCATGTTGAGGGGAAATTATGGCCGCCGGAGTGCCGCTCGTGACAGCGGACGAAGCCTGTGCCACATTTTGTACCTAATTTGTCCTGCAAAAGCCCCTTCTCGACCAAAGAAGGGACAGCTCATGAGGGAGCCACTTGAAATGGCAACAATCGCGCTTGTCGACGACGACCGCAACATTCTGACTTCGGTGTCGATCGCCCTCGAATCGGAGGGGTATCGCGTCGAAACTTACACGGATGGGGCGTCGGCGCTGGAAGGTCTGGCGGCGCGCCCGCCGAATCTCGCCATCCTCGACATCAAGATGCCGCGCATGGACGGCATGGAGCTTCTGCGCCGGATGCGCCAGAAATCCGACCTGCCGGTGATCTTCCTGACGTCCAAGGACGACGAGATCGATGAGCTTTTCGGCCTCAAGATGGGCGCCGACGACTTCATCCGCAAACCCTTCTCGCAGCGTCTTCTGGTCGAGCGGGTTCGCGCCGTGCTGCGCCGTGCCAGCGCCCGCGAGGCGTCGGCCAAGACGCCCAGCCAGCAGGCCCGTTCGCTCGAGCGCGGCCAGCTTGTCATGGACCAGGAGCGTCACACCTGCACCTGGAAGGGCGAGCCGGTGACACTTACCGTCACCGAGTTCCTGATCCTGCATTCTCTGGCCCAGCGCCCCGGTGTGGTAAAAAGCCGTGATGCGCTGATGGATTCGGCCTATGATGAGCAGGTCTATGTCGATGACCGCACCATCGACAGTCACATCAAGCGGCTTCGCAAGAAGTTCAAGGCCGTCGATGATGACTTCGAGATGATCGAAACCCTTTACGGAGTCGGATATCGGTTCCGCGAAGCATGAATTGATGCATGTCGCCCAAAAGTGGTCCCGGTTTTGGGACAACGACATGCCAAAAACTAAAGACTGAGCGGGGGCTGCTATTCGATGGCAGTGGACGTAGAGCGAGTGAGACGGACGGGCGCCCGGCGCCCGTCGCGGATTCTGCCGGCATTCCTGTCGAAAATCACGGTGCCAATGCGCCGTTTCCTAGGCCACCACATCTTTTCCAGCCTGACGCGGCGCATTCTCTTCCTCAACCTCGCCGGCCTGGCCGTCCTGGTCACCGGCATTCTCTACCTCAACACGTTTCGCGACGGGCTGATCGATGCCCGCGTCGAAAGCCTGATGACCCAGGGCGAGATCATCGCCGGCGCGATCGCGGCATCGGCGACGGTCGAGACCGATTCGATCAGCATCGATCCGGAAAAGCTGCTTGAACTGCAGGCCGGCGAAAGCCTCGGCCCCGGCTCCGATCAGCTCGACAATCTCGATTTTCCGATCAATCCGGAGCGCGTCGCGCCGGTGCTTAGGCGCTTGATTTCGCCGACACGGACGCGCGCCCGCATCTATGATCGCGACGCCAATCTGCTGCTCGATTCCCGTCATCTCTATTCGCGTGGCCAGATCCTTCGCTACGACCTGCCGCCGGTCGACGCGGAAGAGCCCGACCTTCTGGAACGTGTCCAGAAGTTCGTCTTCGACTTCTTCCGCAACACCGCGCTGCCGGTCTACCATGAACAGCCGGGCGGCAATGGCGCAGCATTTCCGGAGGTGGTCAAGGCGCTTACCGGCAGCCCGTCGACCATCGTGCGGATCTCCGAACAGGGCGAGCAGATTGTTTCGGTCGCCGTGCCGATCCAGCGCTTCCGCGCCGTCCTCGGCGTGCTGATGCTGTCGACGGAAGGCGGCGACATCGACAAGATCGTCGCGGCCGAGCGCAAGGCGATCCTGCGCGTCTTCGGCATCGCCGCCCTTGTCACCGCGATCCTGTCGATGCTGCTCGCCTCGACCATCGCCAACCCGCTGCGCCGGCTGTCGGCGGCGGCGGTCAGGGTGCGGCGCGGCGTCAAGAATCGCGAGGAAATCCCGGACTTCTCCGACCGGCAGGACGAGATCGGCAATCTGTCGATCGCCGTGCGCGACATGACCAATGCGCTCTACGCCCGCATCGAGGCGATCGAAAGTTTCGCGGCTGACGTCTCGCACGAATTGAAGAACCCGCTGACCTCGCTGCGCAGCGCGGTGGAGACCCTGCCGCTGGCCAAGAACGACACGTCGCGCGGCCGGCTGATGGAGATCATCCAGCACGACGTCAGGCGGCTGGACCGTCTCATCACCGACATTTCCGACGCCTCCCGTCTTGACGCCGAGCTCGCGCGGGAAGACGCAGGAACCGTGGATCTCAAGAAATTCATCACGGATCTGGTCGACGTTTCGCGCACGGCGACGCGCAACAAGAAGACGGTCGACATCGAATTCAAGGTCGCCAAACTGCCGCAGGGCGTCAAAGGCTATTTCGTCGCCGGCCATGATCTGAGGATCGGCCAGGTCATCACCAATCTGATCGAGAATGCCCGCTCCTTCGTTCCTGAAGAGCGCGGCCACATCGCTATATCTCTGGCGCGCGCCGGCAAGGTCAACATCATCACCGTCGACGACAATGGTCCCGGTATCAGGGCCGACAACATCGACCGCATCTTCGAACGCTTCTACACCGACCGGCCGGCCGGCGAGGCGTTCGGCCAGAACTCAGGTCTCGGCCTGTCGATCAGCAGGCAGATCGTCGAAGCCCATGGCGGCACGCTGACCGCCGAGAACATCCCGGGCACCAAACCCGGCGAGATCAAAGGCGCCCGCTTCGTAGTGACACTGCCGGCCGAAGGCTGACGCATGATCCCAAAAAGTGGCACCGGTTTTCGGACAAGATCATGCGTAAACCAAAAAGCATGACTCCGAAAAGTGGGTCCGCCGCAGCGAAAAGTGGGAACCGGGTTTCGGACAAGATCATGCCTGATCCGACTGTGCAGGCTGAGAACATTCACGGCACGGCGATCCTGATCGGCGAGCGTGGTGTCCTTATCACGGGACCGTCCGGCTCGGGCAAGACGACGCTGGCGCTCGCCCTCATCGATCATTGTCGCCAGCATGGATTGTTTTCGCGGCTGATCGGCGACGACAGGCTCCTCGCTGCCGATCACGCGGGGCGGCTGGTCTGTCGGGTGCCCGCTCCCATCGCCGGCCTCGCCGAGGTGCCCGGATTCGGTCCGCGGCCATTGTCGTTCGAGCCCGGCGGCGTGATCGATCTTCATGTCCGGCTGGTGCCGGCAACCGAGATGGCCCGCTTCCAGGACGATGTCACCGAGCCTATAGCCGGCTGCCCGGTGCCGAGTATTGATCTTGCCGAACGCAATGTTCCGGCGGCCTCGCCGGCCGTGATGGCGCGGCTGCTGATTGCGCCTTTCGTATAATCCGATTTCGAATTGTTGCTGCAATGCGTCAAAATGGCCTGTGCCTGTGCAATTTTGGGCTTGTCAACGCGCCTCGCGTCGACAAGATAGCGCTCCCGCCGCCTGAAATGGGCCGGCGAGCATGAAACGCCTATGAAGCGGCGATGGACGGGAGCCACCAAAGAATGATCGGACTCGTGCTTGTAACGCACGGTCAACTGGCCGCCGAATTCCGCCATGCCGTGGAACATGTTGTCGGACCACAAGACAGTTTCGAGACCGTGGCGATCGGCGCCGATGACGATATGGAGCAGCGCCGCAGCGACATCGTCGACGCCGTTGCCCGTGTCGACACCGGAGCCGGCGTCATCGTTTTGACGGACATGTTCGGCGGCACGCCTTCCAATCTCGCCATTTCGGTGATGGAATCCGGTCGTACCGAAGTTATTGCCGGCATGAACCTGCCGATGCTGATCAAGCTGTCCAGCATTCGCAAGGGCGACAATATGAGCGCAGCGCTGGACGAGGCGCAGGCGGCCGGCCGCAAATACATCAATGTCGCCAGCCAGCTGCTGAGCAGCAAATGAACGCGCTGTCGGCCAAGAAGAGTGACATCGTCCGGGAATTTCCAATCGTCAACCAGCGTGGCCTGCATGCTCGCGCCTCGGCGAAGTTCGTTCAGGTCGCCAGCGGCTTCGACGCCTCCGTCCAGGTCGAGAAGGACGGCGTCACGGTTGGCGGCACCTCGATCATGGGCCTCATGATGCTGGCGGCGAGCCCCGGCTATTCGATCCGCGTCACCGCCAGCGGCCCGGAGGCCGAGCAGGTGATCGACGCGCTGGAGCAACTGGTCGCCTCCCGCTTCGGCGAGGAGTCCTGACGCCCAGGGCGCCGCGCCTCATTTGGACGCGCAAAGGACGCTTTAGCACGTTGAATTTGCGCATCGTGCTTCCGGAAACCAATTCCGATTTCGGACCGAGGCGTCTCCGAAGACATGCACGGATAAAGATTTCTTTATATCCCATTGTCGTCAGACCGACGATCTGCTAGTCAGGCCGGCAACTCGCGCCCTTCGACACGCCTTCCGGCGCGGGCGCATCCCGAAGACAATTCTTGATCGGAGCACTGCCATGACGGGTAGCAATGACTATGTGGTCGCCGACATCTCGCTTGCCGGCTGGGGCCGCAAGGAGATCGAGATCGCCGAGACCGAAATGCCGGGCCTGATGGCCTGCCGCGAGGAATTCGGTAAGGCGCAGCCGCTCAAGGGCGCGCGCATCACCGGCTCGCTGCACATGACCATCCAGACGGCCGTGCTGATCGAAACGCTGAAGGCGCTCGGCGCCGATATCCGCTGGGCCTCCTGCAACATCTTCTCGACCCAGGACCATGCGGCCGCGGCCATCGCCGAGGCCGGCATTCCGGTCTTCGCCGTCAAGGGCGAGACGCTCGAGGACTACTGGGTCTACACCGACAAGATCTTCCAGTGGGCCGATGGCGGCACCTCCAACATGATCCTCGACGATGGCGGCGACGCCACCATGTACATCCTGATCGGCGCGCGCGCCGAAGCCGGCGAGGATGTGCTCTCCAATCCGGGCAGCGAGGAGGAAGAAATCCTGTTTGCCCAGATCAAGAAGCGTATGGCGGCATCGCCCGGTTTCTTCACCAAGCAGAAGGAAGCGATCCGCGGCGTCACTGAAGAGACCACGACCGGCGTCAACCGGCTCTATCAGTTGCAGAAGAAGGGCCTGCTGCCGTTCCCGGCGATCAACGTCAACGATAGCGTGACCAAGTCGAAATTCGACAACAAATATGGCTGCAAGGAATCGCTGGTCGACGGCATTCGCCGCGGCACCGACACGATGATGGCCGGCAAGGTTGCGGTCGTCTGCGGCTATGGCGACGTCGGCAAGGGCTCTTCGGCGTCGCTCAAGGGCGCCGGCGCCCGCGTCAAGGTCACCGAAGTCGATCCGATCTGCGCATTGCAGGCGGCGATGGACGGTTTCGAAGTCGTCACGCTCGAAGATGCCGCCCCGACCGCCGACATCATCATCACCACCACCGGCAACAAGGATGTCGTCACCATCGACCACATGCGGGCGATGAAGGACATGGTGATCGTCGGCAATATCGGCCACTTCGACAACGAGATCCAGGTGGCGTCGCTGCGCAATCTGAAGTGGACCAACATTAAGCCGCAGGTCGACATAATCACCTTCCCGGACGGCAAGCGGATGATCCTCTTGTCGGAAGGCCGCCTGCTCAATCTCGGCAACGCCACCGGCCATCCGAGCTTCGTCATGTCGGCGTCCTTCACCAACCAGGTGCTGGCCCAGATCGAGCTGTACACCAAGCCCGGCCAGTATCAGAACCAGGTCTATGTCCTGCCGAAGCATCTCGATGAAAAGGTCGCGCGCCTGCATCTCGACAAGCTCGGCGCCCGGCTCACCGAGTTGTCCGGCGAACAGGCTGCCTATATCGGCGTGACCCCGCAGGGACCGTTCAAGCCGGAACACTACCGCTATTAACCACAGCGGAAATTACCACTAGATATTGAGGTCGGGCGATTGACTTTTCGCCCGACTTTATTTTTGCGCTGATTGATTCTTCACGCCGATTCGCGCAAGCGCTATGGTGCTGATTCGCGGGGCCGGGGGACGAGGGCCGACGCCCGCATCAGGGCGGTCTTGCATTCAGGCGGCGAAGAGGACCAGGACATGCCGGGGGATTACCCGCCTTGCGCGGGACAGGCCGTTTCCGGCGGCCACAACGATTCGGTGACCACGGGTTCCGCTGCCAGAGGCGGGAGCCTCTTATGGCGCGCTGGCAGCCGCGTCGGAAAATTGCTTGCTTCTTCCGCGCTCGCCGGTCCGCTGCTTGGCCTTTCGGCACATGCTGGACCCGCTGCTGCGTCCAAAGCCGGGCTGTCGGTCAGCACCGTCGAGGTCATGCAACTCGCGATGTTTGTCGGCGTCATGGGCGCGGCACTTGTCTCAGCCATTTTCCTGATCCGCGAACGAGCGCGCACCTCGGCGCAGAATGTCGAACTCAGAGCCCGCTTGGCCGACGTCAACGCTGCGCTGCAACGCTCCGAGGCGCTGCTCAATCTGCGCGGCCAGCGTGTCGTCGTATGGGCCTCGGAAAACAAGAAGCCTGAGCTCGTCGGGACATTGCCGGTTGAAAGCGGCGCCCCGGAAGACCGTGCCGCCTTCCTCGCCTTCGGCCGTTGGCTGATGCCGCGCTCGGCGGCGGCGCTCGAAAATGCCGTGGCGGGACTGCGGGAAAAGGCGAAGCCGTTCGATCTCGTCCTTGAATCGCAGGCCGGCGCGCCGCTCGAAGTGCACGGGCGCAAGGGCGCAGCACACGTGGTCGTCCGTTTCGTCTCGCTTTCAGAAACGCAGCGAAGCGAGGCCAGGCTGAAAATCGAGAACCAGCGTCTCGCCGCCGACTATGACACCATGCTCGGCCTTCTCAACGCACTCAGCATGCCAGCATGGCTGCGCACGGCGAACGGGCGGCTGAAATGGGTCAACCGCGCCTATGCCAAGGCGGTCGAGGCGGAAAACGCCGAAGCGGCGGTTCGCGATGCGAAGGAATTCTTGGGTAGCCAGGCGCGCGATGCGATCGCTGCACAGCACAAGTCGCATCCCGTCTTCGAGCAGGCGCTTTCCACTGTGATCGAAGGCGACCGCCGCATGTTCGCCGTGACCGACTTCGCCGGCGCGGACGGTTCGGCCGGTCTTGCCTGCGACACCAGCGCCATCGAAACCATCCGTAACGAATATGAGCGGACCGTGCGGAGCCACGCCGACACGCTCGATCAGCTCAACACCGCCGTGGCGATTTTCGATACCGACGAAAAGCTGCGGTTTTTTAACCAGGCGTTCCAGAAACTATGGGGTCTCGACAGCGGCTTCCTGCACAGTGCTCCCGACAACGCTTTGTTGCTCGACCGGCTGCGCAGCGAAGGCAAGATCGCCGAGCAGCCCGAATGGCGGCGCTGGAAGGAAAGCCTGCTTGGTGCCTATCGCGCGGTCGAGTCGCAGGAACATTGGTGGCATCTGCCGGACGGCAAGACCATCCGCGTCGTCGCCAATCCGCAGCCTAAGGGCGGCGTGACCTGGGTGTTCGAGAACCTGACCGAGAAGATGGACCTCGAAAGCCGCTACCAGACCGCGGTGCGGGTTCAGGGCGAGACGCTCGACAATCTTGCCGAAGGCGTGGCCGTGTTCGGCCCGGACGGAAGGCTCAGATTGTCGAACCCGGCATTCGCAGCACTTTGGGGGCTGGACGCCGACGCCGCCAAGCCAAACGTTCACGTCTCCACGATCCGCGATCTGTGCGACCGGCGCGCGCCGGACAGCCCCTGGCGCGGGTTCGTTGCCGCCATCACCGGTTTCGACGACGAGCGCCGCGACCGCCACGGCCAGACTGAGCTGAACAACGGCACTGTGCTGCGCTACGCGATGATCCCGCTGCCCAACGGGCAGGTGATGATGACCTTCGTCGACGTCACCGACAGCGTCAATGTCGAGCGTGCGCTGAAGGACAAGAACGAGGCGCTGGAAAAATCCGACCAGCTCAAGAACGAGTTCGTGCAGCACGTCTCCTACGAACTGCGCTCGCCGCTGACCAACATCATCGGCTTCACCGAGCTTCTTTCGCTGCCGTTGACCGGGCCATTGAGCCAGAAGCAGCGCGAATATGTTGAGCATGTCAGCTCGTCTTCCTCGGTTCTGCTCACCATCGTCAACGACATCCTCGACCTGGCGACCGTGGATGCCGGGATCATGGAGCTCGATATCTCCGAAGTTCACGTCGATCGGACCATCGCTGCCGCTGCCGAGCTTGTCTCCGAACGGCTGGAGGAGCATGCAATCAGGCTCAAGGTCGATGCGGCCACTGCGCCGAAGACGTTCCACGGAGACGAAATCCGCATCCGCCAGATCCTCTACAATCTGCTGAGCAATGCCGCGAACTACGCTCCGGAGGCGAGCACCATCACGCTCGCCTGCCGCTCGCTTGCCGAAGGCGTGGAATTCTCCGTTCACGACGACGGTCCCGGTATGCCGCCGGACCTGCTCGATTCGGTGTTCCGGCGTTTCGAACCGCGCACCAATGGCGGCCGCCGGCGCGGCGCCGGGCTCGGCCTGTCGATCGTCAAGAGCTTTGTCGAGTTGCATGGTGGCAGCGTCCGCATCGAGACCGGCAAGGACATGGGCACAACCGTCATTTGTGCCTTTCCCGACACGCCGTCCGGCATCCGCGCGGCGGCCGAGTAGCGCGCTCGATGGCAGGCGTGGTGCTGGAGCGTTTTCTCGCCGACGAGGCTGCGACCGCAAGGCTGGGCGAGGATCTGGCCATGTCGCTGCGCCCCGGCGACGTGCTGGCGCTCAAAGGCGATCTCGGCGCCGGCAAGTCGAGTTTGGCGCGGGCGCTGATCAGGGCAATGACCGACGATGCCGGTCTCGACGTGCCGAGCCCGACCTTCACGCTCGTCCAGAGCTATGAGGCGCGTATTCCCGTCCATCATTTCGACCTCTATCGCCTGTCCTCGGCGTCCGAACTGGACGAACTGGGTTTTGACGAGGCGCTGGCGCAAGGCGCTGCCCTGGTCGAATGGCCGGAACAGGCAGAGGCCTATTTGCCAAAGAATTCGGTGCTGATCGAACTCGTCCATCAGAACGACGGACGCCTGGCGAGATTGTCGGGACAAGGCGCTGCCTTCGAGCGTGCGGCGCGATCGCTGGCCATGCGCGATTTTCTGGAAAGAGCTGGCTGGGGTGAAGCGCAGAGACGCTATTTTATCGGCGACGCCTCGGCCCGCTCCTATGAGATCGTCTCGCTGGCCGGCCTGCCGCCGCGCGTTTTGATGAATTCGCCGCGGCTGGTGCTCGGGCCGCCGGTCCGCGACGGCAGGCCCTATGCTGTGATCGCCCACACCGCGCAATCGGTCTCGGCCTTCGTCGCCATCGACCGGGCATTGCTGGCCGGCGGCGTCAATGCCCCGGAAATCCACGCGCAGGACCTGGACCAGGGCTTTCTTCTGCTCGAGCATCTCGGCTCGGAGGGATTTCTCGGCCAGCAGGGTCAGCCGGTGGCGGAGCGCTACGCGGCGGCGGCCGAACTGCTCGCCATGATGCATCGCAAGGCATGGCCCGATCGCATCGAGGTCGCGCCCGGCGTCTTTCACGACGTGCCGCCTTTCGACCGCGACGCCATGATGATCGAAGCCGAATTGCTGGTCGACTGGTATGTGCCGGCGATATCAGGCGGCCCGGCAAGCGATGCCTTGCGCGCCGGCTATAACAGGGAATGGAATGCGGTCCTCAAC
Source organism: Mesorhizobium sp. BHscii (assembly GCF_053848065.1). Taxonomy (NCBI): domain Bacteria; kingdom Pseudomonadati; phylum Pseudomonadota; class Alphaproteobacteria; order Hyphomicrobiales; family Phyllobacteriaceae; genus Mesorhizobium; species Mesorhizobium sp. BHscii. The sequence continues at coordinate 47,172 of NZ_JBSPKW010000005.1, forward strand.
CGGCTGGAAGGGCGCGAATACACGCTTATGCTGCGCGACTTTCATTCGCCGAACATCATCTGGCGCGGCGAGCGTACCGGTCACGATCGGCTCGGCATCGTCGATGTCCAGGACGCGCTGATCGGCCCGTCCGCCTACGACCTCGCCTCGCTTGCCATGGATGCCCGCGTTACGATCCCGCCTGAGATCGAGAAGCGGACACTCGATGCCTATATCGCCGCGCGCCATAAGGCTGGCGCTTTTAACGAAGACGAATTCGTCGAAACCTATGCGATCATGGCGGCGCAGCGCAATTCGAAGATTCTCGGCATTTTCGTCCGGCTCGAAAAGCGCGACGGCAAGCCTTATTATCTGAAGCACCTGCCGCGCATTCGCGACTATCTTCGGCGGGCGCTGGCGCATCCAGCACTGGCTGGCCTGCGGGATTTCTATACAGCCCACGGCCTACTGGAGGAACGGTCGCTATGACGGCACGCCCCAAGATCGCAATGGTGCTTGCCGCCGGGCTGGGAAAGCGCATGCGGCCAATCACCGACACAATGCCAAAACCGCTGGTCAAGATATCAGACAAGACATTGCTCGACTGGAGCCTGGACAGCCTGGCCCACGCCGGCGTGGAAAAGGCCATGGTCAACGTCCATCATTTTCCCGAACAGATCGTCGCCCACGTCGCCGCGCGCCGCGCCCCGAAAGTCGTCATTTCCGATGAAAGCGAAAGACTGCTCGATTCCGCCGGCGGCATCGTCCATGCTTTGCCGGAACTGGGAGGGGCTCCCTTTTACATCGTCAACGCCGACACCTTCTGGATCGACAGCGGCGTGCCCAACCTTGCCCGCCTCGCCCTTGCGTGGGACGCGGCGAAAATGGATATTCTGTTGATGCTCGCGGGTCCCCAGTCAGCAACCGGACACAGCGGCGGCACCGATTTCCTGATGTCGCCGGACGGCGCCTTGCGGCGTTCGAAAGGCGACCCGACAGGCCTGATCTATGCCGGTGCGGCGATCGTCCATCCCAGGCTTTTCAGGGATGCGCCGGCTGAGCCGCATTCGCTCAACACCTATTTCGATGCGGCCATCTCTGCCGGTCGCCTGTTCGGCATGGTGATGCAGGGCCATTGGATCACAGTTGGCACGCCCGACGCCATTCCGCTTGCGGAAGCGGCCGTCGCCGCCGCTCTTGCTGAGTCACCCAGCGCTTTTACCGAGTTGACCAGCGCCATCACTGAGTTGACCAGCGCCATCACTGAGTTGAAATGAGCGGCTCCCGCCGCGTTTTCTCGATCCCGCCCGGAGCGCCGTTTCTGCCGACGCTGGCCAAGGCCCTGCTGTCAGGGCGGCTCGTTCCCGGTTTCCGCTTCGACGGCGATCCGCTGGCGCTGGCCGACGCCACCATCTACGTGCCGACGCGCCGCGCCGCGCGGGCGCTGCGCGGCGTTTTCGTAGACCGTCTGGGCAACCGCTCGGCGATCCTGCCGGTGATCCGCCCGCTCGGCGAGTTCGACGAGGACGAGGCCGCGTTCGAGGCCGACGCATCGGCCGCCATTGACCTCGCGCCGCCGATCGCCGCAATCGAGCGGCTGCTGCTGCTGGCGCCGCTGGTTCGCGCCTGGAAACGCCGCCTGCCGGCGCATGTCGCGGCACTTTTCGACGAGGAGATCGTCGTGCCGGCCTCCGCCGCCGACGCCATCTGGCTGGCGCGCGATCTGGCCCGGCTGATGGACGAGATCGAGACGGAAGGTACCGACTGGACCAAGCTCGCCGATCTGGTGACCGGCAACCTCGCCGGCTGGTGGCAAGTGACGCTCGACTTCCTGAGCATCGTCACCGAAAACTGGCCGAATCTCCTCGAGGAACGCAACCGCTCCAACCCGGCCGCGCATCGCAATGCGCTGATAAGGCTGGAAGCAGCACGGCTGAAGCGCAATCCGCCGGCCGGACCGGTGATCGCCGCCGGCTCCACGGGTTCCATTCCCGCCACCGCCGAACTGCTTGCCGTGATCGCCGGCCTGCCCAGCGGCGCCGTCGTGCTGCCCGGCCTCGACCTGATGCTGGATGAGCCGTCTTTCGCGGCGATCGCCGCACCTGGCGCCCGGCCGGCCTTGCTTGGCCACCCGCAATACGGCCTGGCAAAACTGATCGGCAAGATCGGCGTGCCACGCGGCGATGTCGGGGAGATCGCCGTTGCCGAAAGGCCTCTCGCGCTGCGCGCCGCACTTGTCGGCGAGGCGCTGCGGCCGGCCGAGACCACCGAGCTATGGGCCGAGACGCGCGCCCGCTTTACGGCCGGCGATATCACCGAGGCCTTCGCCGACGTGACGCTACTCGAAGCCGCCGGCGAGCGCGACGAAGCGGTGGCTATCGCCGTCGCGCTCAAACGCGCCGTCGAACAGCCCGGCCAGCGCGCCGCACTCGTCACCGGCGACCGCGCTTTGGCGCGGCGTGTCTCAGTCGAGCTCTTGCGGTTTGGTGTCGTCGCCGACGATTCGGGCGGCACCCCGCTCATTAACACGCCAGCCGCCGGCCTGCTCAGGCTGGCGCTTCAGGCCGCGTTCCGGCCCGGCGACCCGGTTGCTCTGCTGTCGCTGCTCAAGCACCCGCTGCTTGGCCTCGGCCTGAAACGCACAAGCGTCCGTCACGCGGCGGAGATCGTCGAACTGGTGGCGCTGCGCGGCGGCACCGGCCGCCCCGACGTCGCCTCGCTGCCGATGCTATTCGAGGCCCGCCTCACCGGCCTGGGCAGCACCCGGCCGCCCTTCTGGTTTTCCCGCCTGACTGTGCGAAACATCGAGCGCGCCCGCGAATTGCTCGTTCGCCTTGCCGATGCTCTGGCGCCGCTGACCGCCTTTCGCAGTCAAGCCGAAGCCGATCTTGCCGAATTGGCCCGGGCCAGCGTCGTCGCGCTCGAAAGTCTTGGCCGCACCGCGGATGGCAGCCTAAGCGAGCTCTATGCCGGCGATGCCGGCGAAAAGCTCGCCGAGCTCTTGCGCGGGCTGATCGCCGCCTCGGCGTCGCTCTCCTTCGCGGCGGACGAATGGCCCGACGTGATGGAGGCACTGATCGCGCCCGAAACCGTCAAGCCGGCTCAAGGGACCGACAGGAACATCGCCATCTGGGGTGCGCTGGAAGGCCGGTTGCAGAGCGTCGACACGCTGGTCGTCGGCGGGCTTAACGAAGGCGTATGGCCGCGCAAGCCGGAGAGCGACCGCTTCATGTCGCGACTGATGAAGACCGGCATCGATCTCGAACCGCCCGAACGGCGCATCGGCCTGGCTGCCCATGACTTCCAGATGGCGATGGGGGCGAAGAAAGTGGTGCTTGCGCGCTCCGCCCGCTCCGGCGACGCGCCGGCGGTGCCGTCGCGCTGGCTGCAGCGCCTCCTGACCTTCATCGGCAAGGACCATGCGGCGGTGCTTCGCCGGCGTGGTGATGAATTCTTGTCCTGGGCCCGTGCGCTCGACGCCGGCGAAAGGAGAGATTTCGCGCCGCGGCCGCAGCCGAAGCCGCCGCTGACGGTGCGGCCGCATCATTTCTCCGTCACCGAAATCGAGACGCTGCGGCGCGACCCTTACGCGATCTATGCCAGGAGGATTCTCGGCCTGATGCCGCTCGATCCGGTCATCCGCGACCCGGGCGCTGCCGAACGCGGCACGCTGTTTCACGCCATCCTGCACCTCTTCTCGCGGACAGTGGCCGATCCGCTTGAGCCGGAAGCGCTGGACGGCCTCATCGCCGCTGGCCGCCAATGCTTTGCCGAGGCGGCCCTTCCTCCCGATGTCGAGGCGGTGTGGTGGCCGCGTTTCGAAAAGCTCGCCGCCGGCATCATCGAATGGGAACGCGGCCGCGCCTTTGCCGTGACAATGCGGCACGCCGAGGAGCGCGCCGAGAAAACCGGCGTCGGCCAGTCCGGCGTGACGCTGTCCGGCTATGCCGATCGTGTCGATCTCCTGGCCGGCGGCATGGCCGACATCCTGGATTACAAGACCGGCTCCTCGCCGTCCAAGGCGCAGGCTCATACGCTCCTTTCGCCGCAACTGGCGCTCGAAGGCGCGCTGCTCAGGCGCGGCGCCTTCAAGGGGCTTGGCGCGCGCGAGCCGTCTCAGCTGGCCTTCATCAGGCTGAAGCCGAACGGCGAGGTGTTCGAGGAATCCATCCTCGAATACAACCGCAAGCCGCGAACCGCCGCAGATCTCGCCGAGGAGGCCTGGGCGCGGCTCGAAAAACTGCTGATCCACTATGCCGACCCGGCGACCTTCTATCTGTCGCGCGCACTGCCGTTCCGCGAGGGTGAGACCGATGGCGACTACGATCATCTCGCCCGCGTGCTCGAATGGTCCGCCGGCGGCGACGCCGACGACGAGGGAGGGGAGGCATGAAGAAGGCCTATCCAATCCCGACCGATACCGCCGCCAGCCAGGCCAGCGCATCCGACCCGCAAAATTCCGCCTGGGTTTCGGCCAATGCCGGATCCGGCAAGACCCATGTGCTGGCCCAGCGCGTCATCCGGCTCTTGCTGCGCGGCACCGATCCGTCGAAGATCCTGTGCCTGACCTACACCCGCGCCGCAGCCGCCAATATGTCGAACCGGGTGTTTTCGACGCTGTCGGAATGGACGGCACTTGGCGACGCCGAACTGGCGGCAAGGGTTGAAGCGCTCGACGGTCGCCAGGCCGATCGCGAAACCATGCGCCGCGCGCGCCGGCTGTTCGCCGAGGCGCTCGAGACACCGGGTGGGCTGAAGATCCAGACCATCCACGCCTTCTGCGAATCGGTGCTGCACCAGTTTCCGCTGGAGGCCAACATACCGGCCCATTTCGAAATGCTTGATCCGCAGATGGAGGCGTCGCTCTTTGCCGCCGCCCGCCGCGACATGATCTCGGGCACTGCCGCCGGCGATGCCGGGCTGGCCGAGGCTTTCGCCGCCATTCTGGAACGCGGCGGCGAACATGGGCTCGACGCCTTGCTGGCCGAGATTGTGCGCAAGCGCGACGGCTTGCGCGCCTTCATCAGCGCTGCCGGCGGTGATAGCTTCCGGGCGCTGTTCGACGAGTTTAGGTTTCGCGCCGGCCAGACCGCCGAAGGCCTGGCGGCGTCCGTCTGGCCGCTGCCGGGCTTCCTGCCGGACTATTTCGTCACCTTTGCCCGCGCTGCCGAAGCCGCCGATGCCCGCATCGTGCTGAACAATTTGCTGCCCTACGCCCATCTTGCCTTCGCCGAGGATAATCCGGTTCGCCGGCTGCAATTGCTGGCAAAAGCCTTCCTGCGGGCGGATGGCGAGCCTTATGAGCCGGCAAAGACGTTCAAGAAGGCGTTGCTCGACCGATTGCCGGATCTTGCCGAGCGCTATCTCTCGGCGGCCGATGCCATCCTCGAAATCTCCGACCGGCTGGCCTTGTTCAGGATGGTCGAGGGCACACGTGCCGCGCTGAGCATCGCCGACTGGCTGATCGCCCGCTACGAGCATTTGAAGCGCGCGCGCGGCTTCCTAGACTTCAACGACCTCATCACCCGAACGGTCAATCTCCTGGCGCGGCCCGATGCCGGTCCATGGGTTCAATACAAGCTCGACCAAGGCATCGACCATATCCTGCTCGACGAGGCGCAGGACACCAGTCCCGACCAATGGGAGGTGGTGAAGCGGCTGGCCGAGGAATTCTTTGCAGGGCTCGGCGCGCGCGACACGGTTCACCGCACGGTCTTTGCCGTCGGCGACGAAAAACAGTCGATCTATTCCTTTCAAGGAGCGGCGCCCGACTCCTTCGCCGACTCAAGGCTGCTGTTTGCCGGAAAGGTGCGCGACGCCAACGCCGCCTTCGCCGATCTCAAGCTGACCTGGTCGTTCCGCTCGACCGACGACGTGCTTGCGGCGGTGGACCGTGTCTTTGCCGACCCGGTCGTGCGGCGCGGAATCAGCCACGATCCCGACCCGCTGAACCACAAGGCGATCCGCACCGATGCGCCGGGCTATGTCGAGGTCTGGCCGTCGATCGGTGCCGACGTCGTTGACGAGCCCGACGACTGGACGCAAGCCGTCGACCACGCCCATGCGCCAGCGGTGCGTGTTGCCGAAAACGTCGCGGCGACCATTGCCGGCTGGATCGGCGCCGGCGAAATCATCGAAGGCCGCGGCAAGAAGCTTCGGCCAGGCGACGTGCTGGTGCTGGTGCGCAAGCGCGATCGCTTCGTCCATGCGCTGACGCGCGCACTGAAGCGCCGCGACATCCCTGTCGCCGGCGCCGACCGGCTCAGCCTGCCCGGCCATATTGCGGTAAAGGACCTGATCGCACTCGGCCACTTTCTCGTCCAGCCTGAGGACGATCTGTCGCTTGCAGCCGTGCTGCGCAGCCCGATTTTCGATGTCTCGGAAGAGACGCTTTTCGCGCTTGCCGGCGAGCGGCCGTCCGGCCTCTCGTTGATCGCCTCGCTCAGGCAGCATGCCGGTGAAAGTGCTGCCTTGGCCGCAATCGCTGCCCAACTCGACACTTGGTCCGATGAAGCCGCATTCAAGCCGGTGTTCGAATTCTATGCCGGGGCTCTCGCCCGCGACGGCCTGCGCAAGAAGATGATCGCGCGGCTCGGGCCGGAGGCCGGCGACATTCTCGACGAGTTCCTGAGCTTCTGCCTGGCCGAGGAACGGACCGGCCTGCCGGGACTGGAATCCTTCCTGTCGACGCTGGAAAATGCCGGCCCCGAGATCAAGCGTGAAATGGACCAGACTCGCGACGAGGTTCGCGTCATGACCGTGCATGCCGCCAAGGGCCTGGAGGCGCCTGTCGTGTTTCTGGTCGATGGCGGTTCCGCCCCGTTCAGCGACCAGCATCTGCCGCGACTGATGCCGTTCGAAGGCTCGGGCGACCATTGGGACGGCAAGGGCTATCTCTGGCGCTCGGCCAGCGATGTCGCCAATGGATTCTCGCGGGCCGCTTCGGTCCGCGCTCGCGAGCTGGCAGACGACGAATACCGCCGGCTGCTCTATGTCGGCATGACCCGGGCCGAGGACCGGCTGATCGTCTGCGGCTATCACGGCAAGCGGGCACCAAACGCCGGCACCTGGCATTCGATCGTCAGCCGCGCGCTGGTCGACGCCCCCGAAAGTGCTGAGCGGCAGCACCCCGCCACCGGCGAGACCGTGCATCGGTTTCACGTGACAAAATTGCCGCCGGTCGGACATGCGGCTGCCGAAGAGGCGCGGCAGACGACACAGTTCGAGCCGTTGCCGAAGAGCCTGTTCCAGCCTTTGCCGCCCTTCGAGGATCTGCCGCGGCCGCTGTCGCCGTCCGGCGCCTCGGCGCTGATCGACGAGGCCAAGCAAGCGGTGATCGACACCGGCTCGCCGGTGCTGGACACCGAGGCGGAGCCTGGCTTTGCCGTGATGCGGGGGCTGGCGCTGCACAAGTTGCTGCAGATGCTGCCGGGCATTGCGGAGGCCGAACGCCGCGATGCCGCGGAACGCTACCTCAAGCGCGCCGGCGCGCAGTGGCCAGAAACCGAGCGCGACAAGGCCTTGGCCTCGGTGGCGACGATCCTTGCCGACAGCCGTTTCGATCAGCTGTTTGCGCCCAATTCACGCGCTGAAGTCGCGGTCATGGGCAGCCTCGAGGTCAAGGGCAAGCTGCGCTCGATCTCCGGCAAGATCGACCGGCTGGCGGTCACGCCAGGCAGGGTGTCGATCGTCGACTACAAGACCAATAGGCCGGCGCCTGCAGCCTTGGCGGACGTTCCATCGGCCTATGTCCTGCAACTCGCGCTCTATCGCGCGCTGCTCCAGCCGCTTTATCCCGAGCATGAGGTCTCGGCGGCGCTGCTGTTCACTGAAGCGCCACGATTGATCGAGCTGCCGCCGGCGGTCATGGACGACGCTCTTGCCCGACTCACGGGAGCGTGACACAACAGCTGCTTGAAGAAGGGCGCGATTACCACCACATTTGGTGCGACAATAACTCACGAAAGGATTTTCGCATGGCCACCGTCAAGGTCGACAAGAGCAATTTCCAGACCGATGTGCTTGACGCCAAGGAGCCGGTCGTCGTCGATTTCTGGGCGGAGTGGTGCGGCCCCTGCAAGATGATCGCGCCGGCGCTGGAAGACATTGCCATTGAACTCGGCAGCAAGGTCAAGATCGCCAAGCTCAACATTGACGAGAATCCCGAGCTTGCGGCGCAGTTCGGCGTGCGCTCGATTCCGACGCTGATGATTTTCAAGGGCGGCGAAATGGCCGACATGAAGGTCGGCGCCGCACCGAAGACGGCGCTGTCGCACTGGATCAACGGCAATCTCGCCTGATCCGACCCTGAATCTCTGCAATCAAGCCCGGCCTCGCGCCGGGCTTTTTTTGTTGGCGTTATTCACAGCGCCGCGCGTCCCTCTTGGACGCGCAAAGGACGCTGTAGCACTCGATCTTGCGCATGACCCCGGAAACCGAATCCGATTTTCTGGGTCATGCGCTGGTCCGCCCTGGCACTCGCCACTTGCGGCCCCATGTTCTTGTCTGGCTTAAAGCAGGAGAACGACATGACCGGATCCGCCAAGGCCACCGTCTTCATCGACAATGAGCGCGTTATCGTCACCGAATACCGCTTCGCGCCGGGCGACAACACCGGCTGGCATCGTCATGGCCATGATTACGTGATCGTGCCCCTGATGGACGGCAAGCTCAAGCTCCTGACCAAGGACGGCGAATCCTTCGCCGAAATGAAGAAGGGGGCGCCCTATTTCCGCAAGGAGGGCGTGGAGCATGACGTCATCAATGCCAATGAGGGCGAGTATGCCTTCATCGAGATCGAGCTGAAGTAACGCGGGAGCAGGCCCTCGCAACATCTTGCCGACAGCGCATGGCGGGATCAGATGCAGGCAAGCGGACAATCAAGAACGCAGGCTTTGACGCGCCGATTGATCGCGAAGGGCTATCCAGCCATGCTTGTTCGCAGCTTTGCGGCCGGCGCTGTCGAGACGGATCTCAACCTCGTTCTATGGAAATGGGGCGATGATCGTCCGTGGCGGCTCGCGCCGATCGACGACGAAGGCAGACTGTCGTGAGAAGCGCATGACTTGGCAATCGCTCCCGCGTTCGAGAGCGTTCAGCTTTCGATAGAACCACCGAACCGCTCTAAGTATTTGTTTTACGCAATTCCGACACACTTTTCCTGGAATTGTTCTGGCCTCTTGGTACCGGAGGTCCGGCAGAATAGATCAGGTCGGCGGTGTGCCGTTTTCGGCCAGCACCGCGCCGGCCAGATAGAGCGAACCGCTGATCAGGATGCGCGGCGGCGGTCCGTCCCATGTGTCGCGCAGCAGCATCAGCGCATTGGCGACGGAGCTCACCGGTTCGGCCGACAGGCCGGCCTCGACGGCGCGGATCGCCAGTTCGTCATTCGGCACGCTGGCCTCGCTGAGGCTCACCGGCACCGTGTAGACATGCCGCACCAGCCCCTTGAAGGCGCTGAAATAGCCGCTCTGGTCTTTGGTGTTGATCATGCCGGAAATCAGGAACAGCGGCCGCGGGTTCTTTTCCTCCTGCTCGGCAAGTGCTTCGGCGACGACCACGCCGGCGCCCGGATTGTGGCCGCCGTCGAGCCAGATGTCGGCGCCCTTCGGCGCCAGTTCCGTCAACCTGCCCTGCGGCAATTTCTGCATCCGCCCCGGCCAGGTGACATTGGCCATCGCCTTGTCGGCGACGCGATGGCTGATCTCGAAGCCCGCCGCCTTGACCGCCGCAATCGCCGCCGCCGCATTGGCGAACTGGTGGCGCCCTGGCAGCCGCGGCGGCGACAGGTCCATCAGCCCGTCTTCGTCCTGATAGACCATCCGGCCGTTTTCCTCGAAGGCGAGGAAATCCTGGCCATAGACGAAGGCGGGACAGTCGAGCCGCTCGGCGGTTTCGATAAGCACCTGCAGCGCCGTTTCGCTTTCCTGCGCGCCGATGACCACCGGGCAACCGCCCTTGATGATGCCGGCTTTTTCGGCGGCGATCAGTTCGACACGGTCGCCGAGAAAGGATTCGTGGTCGAGCGAGACCGGCATGATCACCGACACCGCCGGCTCGCTGATGACATTGGTGGCATCGAAGCGGCCGCCAAGGCCGACCTCGATGATGACGGCATCTGCCGGATATTCGGAAAACAGCAGGAAGGTGACGGCGGTGAGGATTTCGAAAACGGTGATCTTCTGGCCTTCATTGGCTTTGGCGACGCGGGCGATGGCGTCGGCGAAGACCTTATCCTCGACCAGCCTGCCGCCGCCGTCGGCGGCCAGCCGGTAGCGCTCATGCCAGTTCACCAGATGCGGCGATGTGTGGACATGGACGCGGTGGCCGGATGCTTCCAGCAGCGCCCGCGAAAACGCGGCGCAGGAGCCCTTGCCGTTGGTGCCGGCGATGTGGATGACCGGCGGCAGATGGTCCTGCGGATTGCCCAGCCGCTCCAGCAGCCGCGAAATGCGGTCGAGCGAAAGATCGAAGCCCTTCGGATGAAGCGACATCAGGCTTTCGATTTCGCGGTCGGCGGCAAGCGTGGTCATGGGAGAATCCTAGCGCATGACCCCGAAAATCGAAATCGATTTTCGGAAAGGATCATGCGCGAATCAAGATGCTACAGCGCCACAGATGGCGCGCAATCGCGGTTCGCGACGACGGATGTCGCGTCAGGCTTGCGGGCGTGCTTCCGCCGGGAGCGCCACCGGCGGCAGAATTTCCGGTTCCAGCGGCTTTTCTTCTTCCGGCAGCTTGAGCAGCATTTTCAGGAGCCGCGCGATCGTCTGGCGCATCTCCAGCCGCGACACCACCATGTCGACCATGCCGTGCTCCATCAGATACTCGGCGCGCTGGAAGCCGTCGGGCAGTTTTTCCCTGATGGTCTGCTCGATGACGCGCGGCCCGGCAAAACCGATCAGCGCGCCGGGCTCGGCGATGTGCACGTCGCCCAGCATGGCGTAAGAGGCGGTGACGCCGCCGGTGGTCGGGTTGGTCAGGACGACAATATAGGGAAGACCGGCTTCCTTCAGCCGATCGACGCCGATCGTGGTTCTCGGCAATTGCATCAGCGACAGGATGCCTTCCTGCATGCGGGCGCCGCCGGAGGCCGCGAACAGGATCAGCGGCCGCTTGCGTTGCACAGCGACCTCAAAGCCACGAACGATGGCATCGCCGGCTGCCATGCCGAGCGAGCCGCCCATGAAGGCGAAGTCCTGCACGGTCACCACCACCGGCAGGCCCTCGACGGTCCCCAGCGCATTGATGATGGCGTCCTCCAGCCCGGTCTTGGTCTTGGCCTCTTTCAGCCGGTCGGTGTAGCGCTTCTCGTCGCGGAATTTCAGTGGATCCTGCACCACCTTGGGGTTTTCGAGCATCTCGTACTTGCCGTCGTCGAAGAAGAATCTCAGCCGCTCCTTGGCCGAAATCTTCATGTGATGGCCGGAGGACGGGATGACGAACTGGTTCTGCTCCAGGTCCTTGTGGAAGACCATCTCGCCGGTCTCCGGATCCTTGATCCAGAGGTTCTCAGGCATGTCGGTGCGCCGGCCGAGCATCGAATTGATCTTCGGGCGAACGTAGTTGGTGATCCAGTTCATCGCTTCGGCTCCTGTCCTGACGAAGAGTTAGACCATGGTCTCAAAAAGGGGCAACCGGTTTTCGGTGGAGATCATGGTCAACCAGAAGATCAAGACTATTCGGCGGCAGCAAGGCGAGCGGTACGCACGCCTTGCGAAAGCCCGCTGACCAGCGTGGCGACCGCCTCGGCCGGATCGGCGGTTTTTTCGCCCTTCGGCCCCAGAACATTGGCGACCGCATTGACGATCGCGGTGCCGACGACGACGCCGTCGGCCGACGCCCCGATGATGCGTGCCTGCTCGGCGGTCTTTACGCCGAAGCCGACGCAGACCGGCAGGTCGGTATGCCCCTTGATGCGCGTGACCGCCGCCGCCACCTTGCCGGTGTCGGCAAGTGCCGAGCCGGTGATGCCGGTCATCGACACGTAATAAACGAAGCCGGAGGTGTTCTGCAGCACTTTGGGCAGGCGCTTGTCGTCGGTGGTCGGCGTCGCCAGCCGGATGAAATTGATGCCGGCCTTGAGCGCCGGAATGCACAATTCCTCGTCCATCTCCGGCGGCAGGTCGACGACGATCAGCCCGTCTATGCCGCTGGCCAGCGCATCCCTGAGAAAGCGGTCGACGCCGTGGATGTAGATCGGATTGTAGTAGCCCATCAATACGATCGGCGTTTCATTGTCGGCGGCACGGAATTCCGACGCCATCTTCAACGTCTTGACCAGGGTCTGGCCGCCTTTCAACGCGCGCAGGCCGGCGGCCTGGATCGCCGGGCCGTCGGCCATCGGATCGGAAAACGGCATGCCCATTTCGATGATGTCGGCGCCTGCCTTGGGCAGTGCCTTCATGATCGACAAGGCGGTGTCGTAGTCCGGGTCGCCGCTCATGAAATAGGTGACGAGCGCCGGGCGGCCCTCGGCCTTCAGCTTGGCCATGCGGCGGTCGATTCGGGTGGTCATGATCAGATCTCCATGCCCAGCATATTGGCCACCGTATGCACGTCCTTGTCGCCGCGGCCGGACAAATTGACGATGACGATCTGGTCCTTGTCCATGGCGGGTACGATCTTCACCGCATGCGCGATGGCATGGGCGGATTCGAGCGCCGGGATGATGCCTTCGACACGTGTCGTCAGCTGGAATGCCTCCAGCGCCTCGTCATCGAGGATCGGCACATAGTCGACGCGGCCACTGTCGCGCAGCCAGGAATGCTCCGGTCCGACGCCCGGATAATCGAGGCCGGCCGAGATCGAATGCCCGTCCATGATCTGCCCGTCGGCGTTCTGCAGGAGGTAGGTGCGGTTGCCGTGCAGCACGCCGGGCGCGCCGGCGCTCATCGAGGCGCAATGCTCGATGCCATCGAGGCCGCGGCCGCCGGCCTCGATGCCGATGATGCGAACCTCTTTGTCGTCGAGGAAGGGATGGAACAAGCCGATGGCGTTCGAGCCGCCGCCGACGGCGGCGATGATCGTGTCCGGCAGCCGGCCTTCCTGCTCCAGGATCTGGGCGCGCGCCTCGGTGCCGATCACCGACTGGAAGTCGCGCACCAGCTCCGGATAGGGGTGCGGGCCGGCGGCGGTGCCGATCAGGTAATAGGTGTCCTCGACATTGGTCACCCAATCCCGGAGAGCTTCGTTCATGGCGTCCTTGAGCGTGCCGTGGCCGGCGGTCACCGGCCGCACCTCGGCGCCGAGCAGCTTCATGCGGAAGACGTTCGGGCTTTGCCGGGCGACGTCGGTAGCGCCCATGTAGACGACACACGGAAAGCCGAAACGCGCCGCAACGGTGGCCGACGCCACGCCATGCTGGCCGGCGCCGGTCTCGGCGATGATACGCTTCTTGCCCATGCGCTTGGCCAGCAGAATCTGGCCGAGGCAGTTGTTGATCTTGTGCGAGCCGGTGTGGTTCAAATCCTCGCGCTTGAAGTAGACCTTCGCGCCGCCGCCCAGGCCCTTCGCCGAGGAAACCTCGCGAAGATGCCTGGTCAGGCCTTCGGCGAAATAAAGCTTCGAGGGCCGCCCGGCATAGTGGGTCGAAAGGTCCGTCAGCTCGGCCTTGAAATCCGGGTCGTCCTTAACCTCGTTCCAGTGCCGCTCCAGGTCGAGGATCAGCGGCATCAACGTTTCGGCAACGAAACGACCGCCGAAGATGCCGAACATGCCCTGCTCGTCGGGTCCGGTGCGGAAGGAATTGGGTGTCGCCGGCCTGTTCATCGCCGATCTCCTAGCTTGTGGTTTGAAGCACGGTCAGGCGGCGCGGTTGTCGCGTGCTGCCCTGACGGCTCGGAAAAACTGTTCGATCAGCGCCGGATCCTTGACGCCCGGTGCGCTTTCCACGCCCGAGGAAATGTCTAGTCCGGGCGGGTTGGCAAGCCGAAGGGCATCGCCGATATTGGCGGCGTTGAGTCCACCGGAAAGCATGTAATCGACGCCTGCGTCAAGGTCGGCCAGAACGCGCCAGTCGAAGGCAATGCCGTTGCCGCCCGGCAGTTCCGAACCCTTCGGCGGCTTGGCGTCGAACAGGAAACGGTCGGCAATGCCGACGAGGGGTCTTATCCGCTCCAGGTCGGCAGTCTCGCTGACCGGCAGCGCCTTCATCACCGGCAGGCCATAGCGGGCCTTGATCTCGGCCACCCGCTCCGGCGTCTCCGATCCATGCAGCTGCAGCATGTCCGGGCGCATTTTTTCGACGATTTCATCCAGAAACGCATCGCCGGCGTCGACCGTCACGGCAACCGCCTTGGCCTTGCCGATTGCCGCTTCGCGCAAGCGGCCGGCTTCCGCCGGCTCGACATAGCGCGGGCTTTTGGCAAAGAAAATAAAGCCGACATGGCTGGCGCCGCCGGCCAATGCCGCGGCCAACGCCTTGTCGGCCTTCAATCCGCATATCTTGATGTCGAGCGCCATGACGCGGGGATTGGCACGAAACGGCAAAAGAGTCGAGAAAAAGCATCCTGTTTGCCGCCAGCGCGGAACGCGCTACCTATCTAGATAAGAATGCGGAACGCGCTACCTTACTTCAGACAGCACAGGCGGGAGCAAACAAGCATGGCAGACCAAACCGTCGCCCAACTCAGGCAAAAGCTCGCGCAGGCCCGCGAGGTCATCGCGCATCTGATGGACAAGGCCGCCTTCAATGGCGCCGAGGCACACCGCGCGCTCGACTATTTCAGCAACGATGCCTTCGAGAAGAATTTCTTGCCGTGGCCGCGCCATACCGACGAGGGCTTGCGTCCTGAAGAGCTCAACGCTGCCAACGACGACTGATCGGGCGATCTACTCGAACATGATCGCTTGCAGCGCGCCGCCATTGCGCTTGAGCCAATCCTTGCAGCGCTCGGTGTCGGGGCAGAGCTGCTCGCACAATTTCCAGAATTTTGGGCCGTGGTTCATCTCCTTGAGATGTGCCACCTCATGCGCGACGAGGTAGTTTATGACCGGTCGCGGCGCCATCATGATGCGCCAGGAGAACGACAGGTTGCCGTCCGACGTGCACGATCCCCAGCGGCTCGACGTGTCCTTGAAGCGGATTGCCTTGGCGCGCTTGCCGACCGCCCCGGTATGCTTGACCACCAGCGCCTCGATTTCGCGCTTGGCTTCGCGCTTGAGAAAATCGGCGATGCGGCGCGGCAGGTGCAGACGATCGCCATGCACGATCATCAGCGGACCGCGTTCGTCGCGCGACAGCGTGACGGTCCCGCGTTTCGAAGGCTCATGAACGATGCGATGCGGCACGCCGCGCACCGGTATCTTGATGCCCGGCCGCACCTGCGGCCGGTTGGGCACCTTGGCCAGCCGCTGCTCCAGCCAGTCCTGATGGCGATCAAGAAATTTTTCCACTTCGCCTCGGCGCAGGCCCGGCGGCACGGTAATGCGCAGACCACGGCCGCCGGAATCGATGCGCAGCGTCAGGCGCCGTGCCCGGTCGCTCTCGACGATCTTGAGCGGCAGCGTGCGGCCGGCAACACAATGCTCCCGCTCCACGACGGGGGCGGGCCTGGGTTTGGTCAGGTTGCGGAAGAAGCCGAATGACATGGCGGGACGATACGTGATTCGAGGAAAACGAATAGAACATAAAAGAAACGGCGCCGCTGACGCGACGCCGTTCTGATTATTTATATCAGGCCAAGTGCCTTACTCGTCCAGTAGCCCTGGCGTGGATTTGCCACCGTTGCCAGTCCCCGTCGAGCCGGTCGATCCACCAGTTGTAGGAGATGTCGGCTTGTTGCGGTTCGCCATGAAGCGATCGAACTCTTCCTGGTCCTTGGCGCGACGCAATTCCCTGGCATATTCGTCGAATTCGCTCAGCATCTCGTCGAGCTTGCGGCGCTCTTCTTTGAGCCGCTCGAGTTCTTTTTCGCGCCAGTCGTCGAAAGCGACGTTGCCGGTGCGGGCGGAGCCGTGGCCCCAGCGCGCCGCTCTGTCGGAACCGCGGCGGCAGCCGGCGAAGATGCCATCGGTCGCGCGGTTGACGTCGCGCTTGAAGCCGTCAAGCCGGTCGCCCCAGATGATGTAGGCGAGCATGGCGAGGCCGAGCGGCCAGAACACCATGAAGCCGATCACCATCAGTGCGATGGTCGCCGGCGTCCAGGCCGGACGGATCAATGCAGATGTGTTCATTTTCTCCCAATCCTTCAGTTGGAGACAGCCAATCCCGGCTGCGTGGAATCGAAATGGGATGGGAAAAACGGCGATTCAAGACAGTGCCGGCCAAAACCGGACAAGCGGCTGAAATGATTATCGCTTTTTGAGGGTTTCGAGGAAAAGCACGACCAAACCGGCGATCAGCCCCCAGAATGCCGCGCCGACGCCGAAAAGCGTCAGGCCCGAGGCAGTGACGGCAAAGGTGACGGTGGCGGCCATGCGTTCGCTCTCCTCCTTCAAGGCAATGGACAGCGCGTTGGTGAGCGGCGCCATCAGCGCCAGCCCGGCCACCAGCACGATCAGGCTCTGCGGCAGCACGGCGAAGATCGCCACCAGCGAGGCGCCGAAAATGGCGAAGACGAGATAGGCAAGCGCGTAGAAGGGGCCGGTCTTCCAGCGCTCGCCCGGATCGGGATGCACATCGGGGCCGGTGCAGATCGCCGCCGAGATCGCCGCCAGATTGGTGGTTGAGGCCCCGAACGGCGCCGACAGCAGCGAAAGCAGGCCGGTGACGCCGATCAGCGGGCTAGGTTCCGGGTGATAGCCTGCGGCCCTCAGCACGGCGAGGCCGGACAGGTTCTGCGAGGCCATGGTGACGAGATAAAGCGGCAGCGCCAGGCCAATGATCGCCGTGACGGTGAACTGCGGCGCAATCAGCGTCAACGTCGAAAGTTCTGGGGTCGGCAGGCCACCGACCCGGCCGGTGAGGAAGGCGGCAGCGCCGCCGCCGACCAGCACCGCCAGCACAGAGAGCGCCGGATTGAACAGGCGGATGACAAAGAAGGCGGCGATCAGCGGCAGGATCAGCCACGGGTCGACGGGAATGGCCTTCACCGCATTGATGGCGAAGGTGACGACGATTCCGGCCAGCATCCCCGACGCGACCGAGGCCGGTATCCTGGCGATCAGCTTGGTCAGAGGCCTGAACAGGCCGGTGGCAATCAGCAAAATCCCGGTGACGATGAAGGCGCCGACGGCTTCGCCGATCGAAAAGCCGCTCGATGCCGCGATCAGCGCCACCCCCGGCGTCGACCATGCGGCGATGACCGGCATCCTGGTGCGCCATGACAGCCACAGGCTCTCGATCGCCATGGCGAGGCAGATCGCCGTCACCCAGCTCGCGGTTTCGACCTGCGTCGCGCCGACCGCCTTGGCGGCGGCGATGACGATGGCCAGCGTGCCGCCGAAGCCGACAATCGCCGCGACGAAGGCGGATACCGGAATGGAGATGCGCATGTCCCTAGCCTGCCTGCCGCACCATGGCGTCGACCGCCCGCACCAGCATGTCGAGATCCTGAGGCCGCGACAGGCGGTGGTCGCCGTCGGGGATCAGCGACAGCGTGACGTCGTCGGCCGGCAGCAGGCCGACCAGTTTCAGCGCATGGCTCGGCGGCACGTCGGCATCGGCCAGCCCTTGCAATATGTGGACAGGGCAATGGGTGTCGATCGGCCCGTTCATTGTCAGGTTGTTGCGGCCGTCCTCGATCAGCGCTCGCGTGTAGATGTAAGGCTCGGCCGAATAGTCCGACGGCTCCGCGAAAAAGCCCTTCTTGGCAAGATCGCGCTCCTGCGCTTTCGTCAGCGCCGGCTCGACCAGCTCTGCGGTGAAATCCGGCGCCGGCGCCAGCAGCACCAGGCCGGCGATGCGGTTCTGGCCTTCCTTGTGCAATTCTTGGCGCAATTCCTGGATCATGCGCAGCGCGATCCATGCGCCCATCGACGAGCCGACCAGGATTTGCCTGCCTTGCGTGAAATGGCGGAAGACAGCGAGGCTTTGCGAAAGCCATTTCGAGACGGTGCCGTCGGCAAAGGCGCCGCCCGATTCGCCATGACCGGAATAGTCGTGGCGCAGGAATGCCCGGCCTTGCCCGCTCGCCCATTCCGCCAGCTTCTCGGCTTTGGTGCCCAGCATGTCCGACTTGTAGCCGCCGAGCCAGACAATGCCTGGCGCGGCACCCCCAGCGCGCCTGACAGCGATGCTGGTTCCGTCGACATCGAGAAAAACCGGTGCGGTCACGGCGAACTCCTCACGCAAGTCTTTTGACACAGCTGGCGGTTCAACGAAAAGTGCTCGGCAAGTTTCTTCGTTTGGTACAGGCAGGAGTCAGGCAACAGGTGATTTCCTGTGAACGCTGTGCTATTGACTCCGGCCGCGCGCTCACCACATTGGCGCGTTCGCAATCTGAATTGAAATCCTGAACGAAACGGCTCAAGGAGACCACGACCATTCGCAGACCTTTCAAAGCAACGGCGCCCACCAAGGAGGGCCCGCGCTCCAACCGTGACATCCGGGTTCCCCGGGTCCAACTTATCGACGCCGAAGGCCACAACCATGGCGATGTCTCCATCAATGACGCATTGCTGCTCGCCGAAGAGGCTGGGCTCGATCTGGTCGAGATATCGCCCAACGCGGTGCCGCCCGTCGTAAAAATTCTCGATCTCGGCAAGTTGAAATACGCCAACCAGAAGAAGGCGGCCGAGGCGCGCAAGAACCAGAAGGTCATCGAGATCAAGGAGATCAAGATGCGCCCGAACATCGACAGCCATGACTACGAGACCAAGATGAAAGCGGTCCGGCGGTTTTTCGAAGAAGGTGACAAGGTCAAGCTGACATTGCGCTTTCGCGGCCGCGAGATGGCGCATATGGAACTCGGCATGCAGCTTCTGAATAAAGTTCGTGAGGAAGTGGCGCCCATCGCCAAGGTCGAAGCCGAACCGAAACTCGAAGGCCGCCAGATGATGATGGTGCTGGCGCCCCGCTAGGCGATCCCGTCGAAAGCAAAGGCCGCTTCGGCGGCCTTTTGTTTTGTTTTGTCTTCGCCATGATTTCTCCGCAAGTTGCATCGACAAGGATTCGGGTTGCCGGTCCTCGCGGCGAAAGGATTGTCCATGGCCGCTGCGGCACGTTCTCCGATTGAACAGTCGTTTGACGAAATGGGCCGCTATCAGCGGCGCCGGCGCGTCCTGCTGGCGCTGCTGATCGGTGCTTTTTGCGCTTTGCTGATCTTCGGCGGCTCCACGCACGATGAACTAGGCCACGAACGCATAGAGGGGCAGTACGGGATCGCCCTGATACTGATCGGGATCGGCGGCCGGCTCTGGTCGATCCTCTATATCGGCGGCCGCAAGTCGGCCGAAGTGGTTGCCACCGGGCCATATTCGGTGATGCGCAACCCGCTGTATTTTTTCTCCACCGTAGCGGCCGCCGGCATCGGCGCCCAGACCGGCAGCGTGATCGTCTCGGTGGCGTCGGCGGTTTTGTGCGCGGCCGCGTTCTACATCGTCACGCTGCGCGAGGAACGGCATTTGACGACCGTGCTCGGGGCGCCGTACAAGGCCTACATCGCACGGGTGCCGCGGTTTTTTCCCAATCCGCTGCTTTTTCGCGATCAGGCCGAGGTCACCTTCACACCGCGCATCTTCAATCACACGCTGCGCGACGGCTTGATGTTGCTGGCTTCTATACCGTTTTTCGAACTCATCGAGTCCGGACAGGAAAGCGGTGTAATTCCCGTCCTCTTCTGGCTGTATTAGTTGCGGATGATGGCAAAAGAGGCGACATGCATTAAATACGCCTGAATCATCCTGCAAAGGCGTCCCGCGATCGGTGGGGGCGCCTGTTTTCTTGGCCAGGCGCTGCGATCGCTGGCGAAGTTCCTCGACGATCGGATTCCCGACATGCTTAATGAAGTTAAATCGGCGCGGGCCGAACAAGCGCAGGCCAAGCGTGCGCTGGGCAGGTATCAGCACGCACGAAGGATGGTGCTTGCCGCCCTCGTGGTCGTCATGTTCGCAGCGCTGCTGTTTGGCCAGTCTGCTTTTCCTCCCGAAAGCGTGCCGCACGAAACGATCGAAATGGTCGGCGTCCTGCTGATCTTTCTCGGCATTGTCGGGCGCCTGTGGTCAACGCTCTATATCGGCGGACGCAAATCCTCCGAGGTGGTTACCGGCGGACCCTATTCGATCACGCGCAATCCGCTCTATGTCTTCTCCTCGATAGCTGCCGCCGGCGTCGGCGCGCAGATGGGCTCGATCACTGCGGCGATCGGCTTCGCGGTGATTTGCGCCGCCGCCTTTCATGTCGTCATCCTGCGCGAAGAGAAGTTCCTGAAGGAGGCCTTCGGTACTCCATTCCAGGCGTATATGGCGCGGGTGCCGCGCTTCTTTCCGAAGCTTTCGCTGTATCAGGAAGGCGACACCGGCAGCTTCAAGCCGCGCCTGCTGCGGACGACGCTGCTCGACGGACTGGTATTCCTCGTTGCTCTGCCGTTTTTCGAATCGATCGACGGCGCCCAGCAATCGGGCATACTGCCGGTGCTGTTCCGTTTCCCATAGGCACAGGGTGTTGCGCGCCGGCCCGCTTTGACGTATAGCACCGCCGTTCCCAAAAACCGCCCGGCAGGGCATGCCGTGGCGGTTTCATTTGCTTTTCGGGGTTTGGTCGGCCTGAAGCGAACAAAAAGCGCGATGATGCGCACATAAACGGAGTAGCAAAATGCCCAAGATGAAGACCAAGTCAGCCGCCAAGAAGCGGTTCAAGATCACAGGTACGGGTAAAGTCCTGTCGGCTGCGGCCGGCAAGCGTCACGGCATGATCAAGCGTTCCAACAAGTTCATTCGAAATGCCCGCGGCACGATGGTTCTGGCTGAACCGGATGGCAAGAAGGTCATCAAGAATTTTCTGCCGAACGGCCTCTAAGGCATTCGGTCTGGACAACGTTTTAAGGAGATCATGACATGGCACGCGTAAAAAGAGGCGTCACTTCGCACGCCAAGCACAAGAAGGTCCTGAAAGCCGCCAAGGGTTTTTATGGCCGCCGCAAGAACACGATTCGCATCGCCAAGCAGGCGGTGGAAAAGTCGCTGCAGTACGCCTACCGCGACCGCAAGAACCGCAAGCGTTCGTTCCGCGCTCTCTGGATCCAGCGCATCAATGCCGCTACCCACGAGCATGGCCTGACCTATGGCCGCTTCATCGACGGTCTCAACAAGGCCGGCATCGAGATCGATCGCAAGATCCTGTCGGACATGGCCATCCACGAGCCGCAGGCATTTGCCGCACTTGTGGCCAAGGCCAAGGTCGCGCTCGAATACCTCAAGAAAACCACGCCGAACGCTTTTGAAAGCGCTGTAGCCTAACCAGCGCCTTCCCAAGCACTTCGACACTTGATTTGGGAAACCCGCGCTGGCAGGGCTGGCGCGGGTTTTTCTTTGCCTCCAATCGGGCCTGAAACATGAGTGACATGGAAACCCTCGAAAATTCCCTGATGAACGACATCGCGTCGGCCGCCGACGAGGCCGCGATCGAAGCCGTGCGTGTTTCAGCGCTCGGCAAGAAGGGCTCGGTCTCAGAAATGCTGAAGACGCTCGGCTCGATGAGCGCAGAAGAGCGCCAGATAAAAGGCCCGGCTATCAACGGCCTCAAGACCCGCGTCACCGAGGCGCTTACCGCGCGCCGCGCCGAGCTGAAGGACGTGGCGATCGCGGCACGGCTCGCGGCGGAAAAGGTCGATGTGACGCTGCCGGTGCGGCAATCGCCGGCCGAGCGCGGCCGCATCCATCCGATTAGCCAGGTCAGCGACGAGATTGCCGCGATCTTCGGCGACCTCGGCTTTGCCATCGCCGAAGGCCCCGATATCGAGACCGACTATTACAATTTCACCGCGCTGAATTTCCCGGAAGGCCATCCGGCGCGCGAGATGCACGACACCTTCTTCTTCCAGCCGGACGAGAAGGGCGAGCGCAAGCTTTTACGCACCCACACCTCTCCGGTGCAGATCCGCACCATGGAGGTGCAGAAGCCGCCGATCCGCATCGTCATCCCCGGAAAAACCTACCGGCAGGACTCCGATGCCACCCATTCGCCGATGTTCCATCAGGTCGAGGGACTGGTGATCGACAAGACGGCCAATGTCGCCAACATGAAATGGGTGCTGGAGGAGTTCTGCAAGGCCTTCTTCGAGGTGCCGCAGGTCAAGATGCGCTTCCGGCCGTCATTCTTCCCGTTCACCGAACCCAGCATGGAGGTGGACATCCAGTGCGACCGTTCGCGGCCGGGCGAGGTGCGCTTCGGCGAAGGCTCCGACTGGATGGAGATCCTCGGCTGCGGCATGGTCCACCCCAACGTGCTCCGCTACGGCGGGCTCGATCCCGACGAGTATCAGGGCTTTGCCTGGGGCATGGGCATCGACCGCATCGCCATGCTGAAATACGGCATGCCGGACCTGCGCGCCTTCTTCGACGCCGATGTGCGCTGGCTGTCGCATTACGGCTTCCGCCCGCTCGACATGCCGACGCTATTCGGGGGCTTGAGCGCATGACAGCGGCCCACACCGGCGGCTGCCGTTGCGGCGCCGTGCGGTTCGAGGCTTCGGCCGAACCGCACCATGTCAGCTATTGCCATTGCGGCGATTGCCGGCGGGCCAGCGGCGCGCCGGTGTCGGCTTTCGTCGGCTTCATGACCGAGCAGGTCGCCTTCACGGGCAAGGCGCTGAAGATGTTCGAGAACGGGTCGGTGACGCGCTCCTTTTGCGGCGTCTGCGGCTCGCCGATCGCCTATGTCGACGAGCGGCTGGCCGACCATATCTATTTCGTGCTCGGCGCCATGGACATGCCGGCCTATTTCAAACCGACGCACCATGCCCATGTGCGCGAGCAACTGCTCTTCCTGCACATGCCGGACGATTTGCCGCGCCATTTGAAGACCAGCGTGCCCAGACCATCAGACGGAAAACAGTCATGAAACTCACCCTCTCCTGGCTCAAGGATCATCTCGAGACCGACGCCTCGCTGGCCGAGATCGTCGAGCGGTTGACCTCGATCGGCCTCGAAGTCGAGCATGTCGACGACAGGTCGAGCCTGAAGCCGTTCGTCATCGCCAAGGTGCTGACGGCGGTGCAGCATCCCGACGCCGACCGGCTGCGCGTGCTGACGGTCGATACCGGCGACGGCAAGGCCCCTGTGCAGGTCGTCTGCGGTGCGCCCAACGCCCGCGCTGGCCTGATCGGCGCCTTTGCAGCACCCGGCACCTATATTCCCGGGATCGACGTGACGCTGGCGGTCGGCAAGATCAGGGGTGTCGAAAGTCATGGCATGATGTGCTCCGAGCGCGAGTTGGAGCTTTCCGAAGAGCATGACGGCATCATCGACCTGCCCGCCGACGCGCCTGTTGGCACCAGCTACGCCGCCTATGCGCATCTCGACGATCCGGTCATAGAGATCAATTTGACGCCGAACCGTCCGGACGCGACCAGCGTCTATGGCATCGCCCGCGATCTGGCAGCGAGCGGGCTCGGCCGCCTCGTCGGCGGCGCGATCATGCCGCATGCCGGCGACGGCATGTGCCCGGTCAAGGTGAAGATCGAAGCACCGGAGCTCTGCCCGGGTTTCGCGCTCAGGCTGGTGCGCGGCGTGAAAAACGGCCCGTCGCCGAAATGGCTGCAGCAGCGGCTGATCGCCATTGGGCTGAGACCGATCAGCGCGCTGGTTGACATCACCAACTACGTCACCTTCGACCGCGGCCGGCCCCTGCATGTGTTCGACGCCAACAAGGTCGCCGGCAACCTCACCGTGCGGCGGGCCAGCGATGGCGAAAAGGTACTCGCCCTCGACGGGCGCGAATACACGCTCACGCCTGACATGTGCGTCATAGCAGACCAGGACGGCGTCGAATCGATCGCCGGCATCATGGGCGGCGAGCATTCCGGCTGCGACGAGAACACCACCGACGTGCTGATCGAATCCGCACTTTGGGATCCGATCACCACCGCGCGCACCGGCAGGACGCTAGGCATCATCAGCGATGCGCGTTACCGGTTCGAGCGCGGCGTCGACCCTGAATTCATGGTGCCCGGGGTGGAACTGGCCACCAAGCTGGTGCTGGATTTCTGCGGCGGGACGCCGACCGAAACCGAAGTCGTCGGCTATGCCGGCCATGTCGAGAAGATCGTTTCCTTCCCGTTGTCGGAAGTGAAGCGGCTGACCGGCATCGAGGTGCCCAGGGACGGGAGTCTCGCCATCCTTTCGCGCCTCGGCTTCAAACCGGAGGGCGTGGGTGATGTCATCAATGTCGCCGTGCCATCCTGGCGGCCGGATGTCGACGGCAAGGCCGACCTCGTCGAGGAAGTCATGCGCATCCACGGCATCGACAATATCGCGCCGCAGCCGCTCGGCGCGCATGATGCCGTCAATGCCAAGATCCTGACCACGCTGCAGATCCGCACCCGCGCCGCCAAGCGGGCGCTGGCGGTGCGCGGCATGATGGAGGCGGTCACCTGGTCGTTCATTCCGGCAAAACATGCCGAACTGTTCGGCGGCGGCGAGACAGCACTCAAGCTCGCCAATCCGATCGCCGCCGACATGTCCGACATGCGGCCGTCGCTGCTGCCGGGCCTGATCGCCGCTGCCCAGCGCAATGCCGACAAGGGCATCGGCGATGTCGCGCTGTTCGAAGTATCGGGCACCTATGAGGGCGATGCGGCCGACCAGCAGCGACGCGTCGCCGCCGGCGTTCGGCGCGGCACGGCCAAGCTCGAAGGCTCCGGCCGTCATTGGGCCGGCAATGCCGGTCCGGTCGGCGTTTTCGACGCCAAGGCCGACGCGATCGCAGCACTTGAAGCCTGCGGCGCGCCGGTCGAGCGGCTGCAGATCGAGGCCGGCGGCCCGGCCTGGTATCATCCCGGCCGTTCCGGCACGATCAAGCTCGGACCTAAAGTCATCTTGGGAACGTTCGGCGAATTCCACCCTAAGACGCTGGAGGAACTGGACGTCTCCGGGCCGCTCTGCGGCTTCGAGGTCTTCGTCGACGCCGTACCCGAGCCGAAGGCCAAGCCGACGCGGACGAAACCGAAGCTGGAACTGTCTGCCTTCCAGGCGGTCAAGCGCGATTTCGCCTTCGTCGTCGACAAAGCGGTCGAAGCCGGCACGCTGACCCGCGCCGCCCTTGCCGCCGACAGGAAGCTGATCACCAATGTCTCGGTCTTCGACGTGTTCGAAGGGGCATCGCTCGGCGCGGCCAAGAAATCGATCGCCATCGAAGTGTCGATCCAGCCGGTCGATAAGACGCTGACCGACGAGGATTTCGAGGCCTTGGCAAAGCGCATCGTCGAGAATGTGCACAAGCAGACCGGCGGAGTGCTGCGGGCATAAATCGGATTTGGAAACAAAGAAGGGGCGCTGGAGCGCCCCTTCTAATTTTCATTCGGCCGGTGTCTAGCCGTTGACCAGCGCCAGCATTTCTTCGGTATAGCGCTTTCCGACGACTTTTTCCGGCGACAGGGCGTCGCCGATCGCCGCCACTTCCGCCTCGATCGACGGCGCCGGCCTTGCCTTCGTGTTCGAGGATTATGTTCGCGATGGCATTGCAGACGGCAAGCTCATTCGCGTGCTGGAGGACTGGTGCCCGCCCTTCAACGGTTTCTTCGTCTACTATCCGAGCCGCCGCCAGATGCGGCCGTCGCTCAGGGCCTTTGTCGATTTCTTCAAGATGAGCGGGTAGGCCACCCTCCCCCTTTGTGGGGAGGGTCGGCTCGCAGTCGGAGCAAAGCGGAGGCTGCGAGACGGGGTGGGGGTAGCGCCCTACGAGAACCCCCACCCCGCTTCGCAAAAGCCGCCTGGCGGCATTTGCTGCGCGACGCTCCCCACCAGGGGGAGGGTGGAAGAACGCGGCCCCGGCATTCGTTCACCGACAATGCCGGCATGGATCACAAACACTACCACCCGCTATGGCTGGGCGGCAATCGTCCTTCACTGGTTGATCGCGGCGATCTTCATCGGCCAGTTCGCGCTCGGCTTAGTCATGATGCGGGTATCCAGCCAGCGCACCGCCTTCGAGCTGATCCAACTGCACAAATCTTTCGGTTTCCTGCTGCTCGGCCTGGTGATCCTGCGCATCGCCTGGCGGCTCGGCAATGCGGTGCCGGCGCTGCCACGCTCGGTCGGACGCTTCGAGCGCCGGACAGCGCCGCTCGTCCATTTCGCGCTCTACGCGTTTCAGCTCGCGCTGCCCCTGTCCGGCTGGGCCCTGGTGTCGGTGTCGATGCTGGAGATCCCGAGCGTGCCGTTCAACCTGTTCGTTATGCCGGACCTGCCACTCGCGGAATCGGACCCGGCGGAAAGCTTCTGGACGTCGGCGCATTGGTATCTCGCCTATGCCGGCATCGGACTTGTCGCCCTGCATTTCGCCGCGGCGCTGCGCCATCATTTTTGGCTGAAGGACACGGTGCTGACGCGCATGATCACGCCTTCGTCGGATCACAACGCGGAATAGAGTGAGCGGCTCATTCGTTGGTGGGACGAGGGCGCTAAAAAGCGTTGCCTCCAAAAAGGATCACGCCCATGGTTGCGCGCATCTTCGGATTTGCGGCGGTCGCCGCTTGCCTTGCCGTGCCTGTTTTCGCGGCGGTGGCGCTCAGCGACGCTGCCGGCAGCTACACGATCAGCCCGGCCGGTTCCAGCATCCGTTTCTCCGTCGGCAAGGCCGGCGGCGGCGGGCTCGCCGGCGCCTTCGCCCGCTTCAAGGGCAGCATCCGCATCGACAACAGCAATGTCGGGCGCTCCCAGGTCAATATCACGATCTTTCCCGAAAGCGTCGGCACCGGCCAGCGCCGCGTCGACGCCTTCCTTCGCTCCGACGCGGTGTTCGACACAGCCAACAATCCGGAAATCCAGTTCCGCTCGACCAGCGTGAAACGCACCGGCGACACGTCAGCCCTTGTCACCGGCCGGCTGACGGCGCGCGGCAAGACTTTTCCGGAGAAGTTCACAGCCGAGCTCGCCGGCCTCAAGGCAGGCACGATAAAATTCCATGTCACCGGCAAGGTGCTGCGGTCGCGCTACGGCATGGATGTCGGCACGCCGATCTATTCGAACGTCGTCGACTTCGACATGACGCTTACAGGTAGAAGGGGATAGCCTTTGCAGGACCTGGGTTCCTCTCCGACTTCGTGGCACGAGGAACCCAAGCTCTGCGGAGGGCAGCGCCGGCACCCGAACAAGCCGCAGACGATCGCCTTGCTCCCTGCCATGCTTCGCATTGGCTTTTCCGCCGATTTCAGGCACACCTCGACGTCTGCAATTTAAAGATGGAGAAGCCTGATGTTCCGATGGGGTGTTTTGTCGACGGCCAAGATCGGCCGCGAGCATCTTTTGCCCGCAATAGTCGAGGCGGAGAACGGCGTGCTGTCCGCGATCGCCAGCCGCGACATGTCGAGGGCCCGTGCCCTGGCCGATCGTTTTGGCGCGCCCCATGCCTTCGGTTCCTATGACGAGCTGCTCGCATCCAAGGACGTCGACGGCGTCTACATCCCGCTGCCGACCGCGCAGCATGTCGAATGGACCGCCAAGGCGATCGAGGCCGGCAAGCATGTTCTGGTCGAAAAGCCGCTGGCGCTCGATGCCAAGGACATTCCGCCGCTGATCAAGCTGCGCGACGCCAAAAACGTGCTCGTCTGCGAAGCCTTCATGGTCGTCTACCACCTGCAATGGATCAAGGTGCGCGAACTTATCGCCAACGGCGCCATCGGCCGGCTGCGCCATGTGCAGGGCGCGTTCTCCTACTACAATGTCGATCCCAAGAACATGCGCAACCAGCTCGATCTCGGCGGCGGCGCGCTGCCCGACATCGGCGTTTACCCGACGGTATCGACGCGTTTTTCGACGGGCAAGGAGCCGCTGCGCGTCCAGGCGACGATCGAGCGCGACAAGACGTTCGGCACCGACATCTACTCCTCGATCCGCGCCGATTTCGGCGACTTCGAACTGTCGTTCTACCTGTCGACGCAGATGGCGGCGCGGCAGGTGATGGTATTCCACGGCGAGAAGGGCTTCATCGAGGTGCTTTCGCCGTTCAACGCCGGCATCTACGACCATCATCGCATCGAGCTGCACAACCAGAACCACAGCGAGGCGCAAGTGTTCCGCTTCCCCGGCATGCAGCAATACCGGCTGGAGGTCGAGGCCTTCGCGCGGGCGGCACAGGGCGGCACCGACCGCGTCTTTACGCTGGAAGAGTCGGTGCTCAACCAGAAGGTCATCGACGCCATCTTCCGCGCCGGCGAGAAGGAAGGCTGGGAGACGGTCTGACGATCCGTCAAAGCCGGGAGGAGAGCCGGGGGAGGAGAGAATGGCTGACGATGCCGATGTGATCATTGTCGGCGCCGGCCTTGCCGGCCTCGTCGCCGCGGCGGAACTGGCCGAGGCCGGCAAGAAGATCGTCGTCGTCGACCAGGAGCCGGGCCAGTCGCTCGGCGGCATCTTCCTCGTCGATTCGCTCATGGTACGCGGCGCTGGAAGGCACGTTTCTCGGCGGCTGCATCTTTTCCGGGCCGCAGCGCCGGCCGCGCGGCGTCACGCGGGGTGGGCTAGACCCCTTACCAGATCCACTCGCCGCGTCCCAGAACCGCTACCGCGTCGACGATCCGGGTAAAGCTCGAGCGCGCGCGGCCGACCGTATGCCGGGCTCTGAGATAACCATGTACCAGCCCCGGCTCTTCGAGCCAGAAGGCGTGGCCGTCGGCCGCGACGATGCGGTCGCGATAGGCCTCGCCGTCCGACGACAGCGGGTCGCATTGAGCTGTGATCAGCACGGTCGGCGGCAGATTGGCAAAATCGGCGTCGGCCAGCGGCGACAGCGTGAGATCGCCGGTGCGGTCTTCGCCGCCGGTCCTGATATTCGTGTAGAAATCGAGGTCGCGCACTGTCAGCATCGGCGCCTCGGCATGGGTCACGTAAGAACCTTGCGAGCGGTCGCCGCCAAGGCCGGGATAGATCAGTACCTGGCCGATCGGCCTTCGCGCATGGCCGCGTGTTGCGTGGCTGAGCGCAGCGGCGAGATTGCCGCCGGCGCTGTCGCCGCAAAGCAGGATCGGACGCTTGTAAATCGTCGCCGCCCATTCGAAGGCGCTGATGGCATCGTCGAAGGCGGCCGGATGAAGATGTTCCGGCGCCAGCCGGTAGTCGACCGAAACCACTTCATAGCCGGTGCGGGCGCAAAGCTCGGCGCAGACGTCGTCATGGCTGTCGAGCCCGCCGAGAATAAAACCGCCGCCGTGGAAATAAAGCACCATCGCCGCCGCTTCCGGAGCCGGGGTCCGATAGATGCGGATCGGGATCGGATGCGAAGGCGTGACAATGGCGGTGGTTTCCGCCGTAACCCCTTGCGGATAGCCGGCAGAGAACTCGCGGCACATGCGGCCGTAGATTTCCCGCTGCTGGTCGATCGTGTAGTCGATCGTATCCGGTGGATAATAGGAATTGGTCCGCTCGATGAAGGCCCAGGTCTCGGCGTCGATCAGCTTTTTGTAGTCGGTCATGGGAACTGAACGGATCGTAACGAATCCGCCTGGGCACCCCCCTCTGTCCTGCCGGCCATCTCCCCCTCAAGGGGGGAGATCGGATGTCGCGTCGGCTTTCGCCAATCTCCAGCGCGGCAGGAAGGGTGAATGGGCCGAAGCTGCCAATCTCCCCGCTTGAGGGGGAGATGCCCGGCAGGCCAGAGGGGGGTGGGAAGAAAAGCCATCATCTCCGCAGGATCATTTTCCCTTCCACACCGGGTCTCGCTTTTCGGCAAAGGCGCGAAAACCCTCGAGATTGTCCTCCGAGCCGTACAGTGCGTCAACCGTCGGCAATTGGCGGCGCGTCACCCGGTTCATCGCGTCCTGGAAGGTGAGCGATTCGGCTATCCGCGCCGTCTCCTTGATCGCGGCGAAGACCAGCGGCGGACCGTCGGCCAGCAGCCGTGCGATCTCCCAGACGCGGTCTTCGAGCCTGTCCTTGGGCAGCACCTCGTTGACCAGGCCCCAGCGATGCGCCTCGGCGACATCCATCCAGCGGCCGGTGAGCAAAAGATCCATGGCGACGTGATAGGGAATGCGCTTCGGCAGCTTGATCGTCGCTGCGTCAGCCAAAGTGCCGGCACGGATTTCGGGCAGCGCAAAGGAGGAATGATCCGACGCGTAGATGAGGTCGCAGGATAGCGCCAGCTCGAAACCGCCGCCGACCGCCATGCCGTTGACGCAGGCGATGACCGGCTTGTTGAGGTCGCGCAATTCCTGCAGCCCGCCGAACCCGCCAACGCCATAGTCGCCGTCGACCGCATCGCCGCCGGCCGCGGCCTTCAGATCCCAGCCGGCGCAGAAGAACTTATCGCCGGCGGTCGTGACAATGGCGACCCGCAGACCCGGATCGTCGCGGAACGCCTTGAACGTTTCGCCCATCAGGCGCGAGGTCTTCAGGTCGATGGCATTGGCCTTGGGCCGGTCGAGCGTGACTTCGAGAATGGTGCCCTCGCGGCGGGTGGTGATGACGTCAGACATTCTTTTTCTCTCCAAGCACCAGCAGCGCGTCGGCGATCCAGGCGCCTTTGCCTTGCGCGCAGACGATCAGCGGATTGATGTCGAGTTCCTCGATCTCGACGGCATTTTCCTGCACGAAGGCGGCGATGCCTGATATCGCATCGATGGCGGCCGCGACATCGGCCTTGGGCCGGCCGCGATAGCCTTCGAGCAGCGGGAACAATTTGAGCCCGCGCAATGCCGCCTCGATGTCGTCGCGTGTCGCCGGCAGCATCAGCGTGACGCTGTCGCGCAGCAGTTCGACCAGCACACCACCGGTGCCGAGCGTCATAACCGCGCCGAACATCGGGTCGCGGGTGAAGCCGACGAGCAGTTCGGCGACGCCGTCGCGCACCATGCGCTCGACATAGAGGCCGGTGCCGAGCGCATAGAGATCATGAGCGGCGGTGCTGACGGATTCGGCATCCCTGAGGTTAAGCCGCACCGCGCCGAGCTCGGATTTGTGAGTGACCCCCAAAGCCTTCAGCGCAACCGGAAAACCGAGCGCCATCGAGGAGATCACCGCCTCGACCGCATTGCCGGCGCGTTCGCCCCTCGGCACGGGAAGCCCGGCCTCGATCAGCCGCGCTTTCGCCTCGGCCTCGTCAGGCGTGACATGGTCGCTGGCCGGCGCACCTGACGCGGAGGTGTCGATCGGCTGCGCCTGCGGCTCGCGCCAGGCCCAGCCGATGAAGGCGGCCGCCTGGGCGGCGTCCATTGCCTCGGAAATGCCGAACAACGGCACCATGCCGCGTGCCATCAGCCCGGCGGTGTATTCCTCGGGCAGGTTCTCCGGCAGCGAGGAGACGATCGCGCCCTGCGCCTTGTTGGACGTCAGCGCCGATTCGAAGGCGCGCAGCGTCGTCCACCAGTCGGTATCGGAGCAGCGGTCGGGGCGCGGGAAATCGAGCACCAGCATGTTGAGGTCGAAGCCGCCCGACACCATGGCGGTGAAGGTGGCGGTCATCGCCGGCTCGTTGTTCCAGATGAAGGTGTGGTAGTCGAGCGGGTTGGCCACCGCAACCAGCGGCCCGAGCGTCGATTTGACGTGGGCGCGATGCGTGTCGGTCAGCGCCGGGAAATTCACCCAGCGGCCTTCTGCGCTGTCGGCCATGACAGACGCTTCGCCGCCCGAACAGCTCATCGACGACAGCCGGTAGCCGGGCAGGGGACCGGTGACGTGCAGCAGCTTGAGCGCCTCGATGAAGGCAGGGATGGAATCGACGCGGGCGATGCCGAGCCGCTTCAGGAAGGCGCCCGAGGCAGCGTCCGAGCCGGCCAGCGACGCGGTATGCGAGACGGTCGCTTGCCGCGCCTGCTCGGAGCGGCCGACCTTCATGGCGATGATCGGTTTCTTCAGCTCTCGCGCCCGCGCGGCCAGCCTTTCGAAGCCGGCTACTGAATCGAAGGCCTCGATATGCAGGCCGAGCGAAGTGACGCGATCGTCCTCGATCAGGCCGAGCGCCATTTCGGAAAGGCCGGTCTGTGCCTGGTTGCCGGCGGTCATCAGAAAGGCGATCGGCAGGCCGCGCTTCTGCATAGTCATGTTGATGGCGATGTTCGACGATTGGGTGATGATGGCGACCCCGCGGCCACCCTCGGCCAGCCTGATGCCGCCATGCTGGTCGGGCCATAAAAGCGCGCCGTCGGCATAATTGATCAGGCCGTAGCAGTTCGGCCCGATGATCGGCATCTGGCCGGCCGCTGCGACTAGTTCGGCCTGCAGCCGCTCGCCGTCCTCGTCATAGGCCTCGGTCTCGAGAAAGCCGGCGGCAAAGCAGACGGCGCCGCCGGCACCGCGCTCGGCCAACGCCTTGACCACTTCGATGGTCAAATGCCGGTTGACGCCGACAAAGGCAGCGTCCGGCGCTGCAGGCAGATCGGCCACCGAGCGATAGGCCTTGCGGCCGGCGACCTCCTCCTTGATCGGGTGCACCGGCCAGATCTCGCCGGCAAAGCCCATCTTGATCGACTGCGCGACGACGGCGGCAGCCTGCGCGCCGCCGAAGACGGCAATCGTTCGCGGGCGCAAAAGGCGCTCAAGTTTGTGCATCGATCAGCCCCCGAACGGGCGCAACAGCGCCCGCGAGATAATGTGGCGCTGGATTTCCGAGGTGCCTTCCCAGATGCGCTCGACGCGGGCGTCGCGCCAGATGCGCTCCAGCGGCAGGTCGTCCATCAGCCCCATGCCGCCATGGATCTGGATTGCTTCATCGGCGACGAAGGCGAGCATTTCGGTGGCCTTCAACTTGGCCATGGCCATGTCCTGATCAGTGACGGTGCCCTGATCGTACTTCCAGCCGGCTTCGAACACCATCAGGTCGGCCGCCTTCAGTTCGGTCGCCATGTCGGCGAGCTTGAACGACACGCCCTGGAACTTGCCGATCTGCTGGCCGAATTGCTGCCGCTGCGCGGCGTATTCGACGGCATGGCCAAGCGCCCGCTCGGCCCGGCCGAGACAGGTGGCGCCGACCTGCAGGCGGGTTGCGCCAAGCCATGAATTGGCGACGTCGAAGCCCTTGTGGACCTCGCCGAGCACTTGGGCTCCGGGCAAGCGGCAATCGTCGAATTCGAGGATGGCGTTGGTGTAGCCGCGATGCGAGACGTTGCGATAGCCGTCGCGCACCGTAAAACCCTTGGTGCCCTTGTCGACGAAAAAGGCGGTGATCTTCTTGCGTTTGCCGCGCGGCGTCTCCTCTTCGCCCGAGGCCATGAAGACGATGGCAAAATCGGCAAGGTCGGCATGGCTGATGAAATGCTTGGTGCCGTTCAGCACCCAGTCGTCGCCGTCCTGCACGGCGGTCGCCTTCATGCCGCGCAGGTCGGAGCCGGCACCTGGCTCGGTCATCGCCAGGCAGTCCCATTTCTCGCCGCGAATGCAGGGATAAAGGTATTTCTCGCGCTGCTCCGGCGTGCCGGCCAACAGGATGTTGGAAGGCCGCGCCACGCAGGTCCAGTGCAGCGCGTAATTGGCACGGCCCAGCTCTTTTTCGTAAAGCAGCCAGGTCACCGTGTCGAGCCCGGCGCCGCCGACTTCCGTCGGCATGTTGGCGGCATAGAGCCCGGCTTCGATTGCCTTGGCCTTGATCTCCTCGATCAGCTCACGGCGCAGCACGCCGGTGCGCTCGACTTCGCGCTCATGCGGGTAGAGCTCATTCTCGACGAAGGCGCGCGTCGTCTCGACGATCAGTTTCTGTTCTTCGGAGAGGCCAAATTCCATAGTATTAGCCTTTCTTCTTTTTCTTCGGCTTTTCAGCCTTGGCTTTTTCGGCCGCCTTGGAAGCGGTGGGCTTCTTCGCCGCAAGCCTGGCGAGCTGCTTGGTATAGTCCTTGTGCAGGGCGCCGGCGCCCCAGCCCTTGCCTTTGTTCTGCTTCGACAGCGCCTCCATGATGGCCACCAGATTCTCGTCGCGGATCTTTTCGAGCTCACGGATCGACAGGCCATGCGCCTGGTCGTCCGACTGGGTGGCGATCAGGTCGACCAGTTCGTCGTTGAACTCCGGCACATCCATCAGCTTGGTCCATGGCCATTTCAGGCACGGCCCGAACTGCGCCATGAAATGGCGCATGCCCTCCTCGCCGCCGGCGACGCGATAGACCTGGAACATGCCCATCTGCGCCCAGCGCAGGCCGAAGCCATAGCGCATGATGTCGTCGAGTTCCTCGACCGTGCAGATGCCGTCCTTGATCAGCCACAGCGCCTCGCGCCATGCCGCCTCCAGCAGGCGGTCGCCGACGAAAGCCTCGATCTCCTTGCGGATCACCACCGGCTTCATGCCGATCGAGGCGTACATCTCCTTGGCGACTTCGATCGCCTCGGGAAAGGTCTGTTCGCCGCCGACGATCTCGACCAGCGGCAGGAGGTAGACCGGGTTGAACGGATGGCCGACGACCAGCCGCTCCGGATGCTTCTTCATCGCCACCTGCATGTCGGTCGGCTTGATGCCTGAGGTCGAGGAGCCGACGATGGCATTGGCCGGCGCATAAAGGTCGATCTCGGCCAGCACGCGGTGTTTCAGTTCGAGCCGTTCCGGTACGCTTTCCTGGATGAAATCGGCATCGGCGACGGCATCGGCGATGGTCTTGGCAAAGGTCAGTTTGCCCTCTTTTGGGAGGCCGTCAGGCAGCATCTGTTTGTAGGCGCGGCGCGCGCCTTTCATCACTTCGCCGACCTTGCGCGAAGCTTCCGGGTCGGGATCGAAAATCGACACGTCGATGCCATTCAAGAGCAGCCGCGCTACCCAGCCGGCGCCGATGACGCCGCCGCCGATTGCAGCTGCCTTGGTGATGATGCTCATGCGGAGGCTCCGGTTCTTGTCCTGGCTACTTTGGAATCGATCAGGGGCACGCGCTCGCCGGCGCGGATCACGGTGGGGTCATAGGCCCTGCGGGCAAACACTTCGAGCACGATGGGCCGGAAGAAATCGATCGGCAGCGTCTCGTAATCCGGATCGAAGCTCGACTGGTCCCAGCGCTCGCAGAACTGGTCGCAGTCGTCGAAATAAAGATGGCCGGCGAAACGGTCGCGGGCATGGGGATTGCCGCCGAGATGGTGGGCGTAATAGAGGTGCTGGAAGTCACCGTGCTTTTCCACCACCCAGGTGCATTGCTCGCGCACGAAGGGTTTTAGGATCGAAGCTGCATATTCGTCGTGATTGTAGGGTGCGTAGATGTCGCCGATGTCGTGCAGCAGCGCGCAGGCGATCCAGTCGGTGTCGGCGCCGTCGCGCCATGCGCGCGTCGCCGCCTGGAGCGAATGGCCGAGCCGAGTGATCTTGTAGCCGGACAAGCCTTCGTCGAGCTGGACAAGCGCATCAAGCAGCCGTTCCCCGGTCTTCGCCGCATAGTCGATCTCGTGCTCGGTGAGGAAGGCGTAGTCGTCGCGGTCGCCGTCCTTCATGGCGGTGAATTTCACGGTCTTCATCGGCGGCTCCTCCCTACCGATACCCTGTTCAAAGCGGCGCGCGCTTCGTCAAATTGAGCTTCTTACGCACCTCGTCCGGGCCGATGACCCTTGCGCCCATGTTCGACACGATGCTGACCGCCCGCTCGACCAGCTGCGCATTGGTCGCCAGCACGCCCTTGTCGAGCCAGAGATTATCCTCGAGCCCGACGCGGACATTGCCGCCGGCCAGCACCGCGGCGGCGGCATAGGCCATCTGGTTGCGGCCGATGGAAAACGCCGACCAATTCCAGCTCGACGGCACATTGTTGACCATCGCCATGAAGGTGTTGAGATCATCGGGCGCGCCCCATGGCACGCCCATGCACAATTGCACGAGAGCATCCGGATCCAGCACCTTTTCCTCGACGAGCTGCTTGGCAAACCAGAGATGCCCGGTGTCGAAGGCCTCGATCTCCGGCTTGACGCCGAGCGCCGTCATCATGCCGCCCATGGCGCGCAGCATGCCGGGCGTATTGGTCATGACATAGTCGGCTTCGGCGAAATTCATCGTCCCGCAGTCGAGCGTGCAGATTTCCGGCAGGCACTGGCGCACATGTTCCACGCGGTTGGTCGCGCCGCCCATATCGGTGCCTTTCTCGTTGAGCGGTAGCGGATTCTCCGGCGAACCGAACACCATGTCGCCGCCCATGCCGGCGGTCAGGTTCAGCACCACGTCGACATCTGCAGCACGGATGCGCTCGGTTACTTCGCGATAGAGCTGCACGTCGCGCCGTGGCTTGCCGGTTTCGGGGTCGCGCACATGGCAGTGGACGATCGCCGCACCCGCTTTTGCCGCATCGATGGCCGAATCGGCAATCTGCTTGGGCGAACGGGGCACATGCGGGCTACGGTCCTGCGAGCTGCCGGACCCGGTCACGGCACAGGTAATGAAAACCTCACGGTTCATCGTTAGCGGCATGGACTTTCCTCCCAACCAGCACAGACGGCCCAATCAAACATGGGCCTGATCGAACAGACGGCAACAATGCCTGACTTGCCGGAAACTGTTTTGCGTTTTACGAAGATCGCATGATGAAAAACGAAAAGCCTTCGATCTTTCGCGCCGAACGCTCGACGCTCAAGGTAACGCTTCTGATATTTTCCGGGTCGTCGATCATGTGCGTGGCATCGGCGGTCGATCCGCTGCGCGCCGCCAACCGTATTGCCGGCGAGACGCTGTTCGATTTCAGGCTGGTTTCGGTGACCGGCGAAGCGCCGGTCACCACATGCGGCCTGCCGGTTGCGGTCAGTGGCCGCTTCGATGCGGCGGATATAACCGATATGCTTGTCGTCATCGCCGGTTTCGGTACGCAGAACTATGCCACATCGGCTCTGCTTGCCGGCCTGCGCCGGGCGGCGCGCGCCGCACGCGCCTGCGGCGGTGTCGAAGCCGGCACCTGGCTGGTGGCGCGCGCCGGCCTGCTGGAAGGACGCAGCGCCACCACGCATTGGGAGGACATGGAAGATTTTTCGTCGGCCTTTCCAGGCGTCGATGTGCGCCCCGACCGCTATGTCATCGACGGGCCGGTCTTCACCTCGGGCGGCGCTTCGCCGACCTTCGACCTGATGCTGCATCTGATCCGCACGCGGCTCGGCATGGCTGTCGCGCTCGATGTGGCAAGTGTCTTCATCTACGATCAGGCGCGCGCCGCGACCGACGCGCAGCCGCTTGTCTCGCTCGGCCGACTCGACGGCTACGATCCCAGGCTGGCGCAAGCCATCCGGCTGATGGAAGCCCATGTCGACCAGCCCTTGACCATTGCCGCGGTGGCAAAGCGCGCCGGGGTGACGGCGCGAACGCTGGAGAGCATCTTTCGCAAGTCGATCGGCGAGACGCCGGGCGCCTATTATCTCAGGCTGCGGCTGGGTGCCGCGCGCCGGCTGGTGATCGACACGCGGGTGGCCATGGCCGATATTGCCGGGCGAACAGGATTCTCGTCCGCCGCGGCATTTTCCAGGGCGTTTTCAAGGGCTTTCGGCGAAGCGCCGGTCAGGCTGCGTAAGGGGTAGTCGGGATTAGGCAGCGTCCTGGCGGTCGCTTTTGCCGTCGATGTGCGAGCGCATCTGTCTCGCAAGATGGGTCTCAAAGCGGCTGGCGACCGCGCGATCCCATTCGTTTGCACTGCGCGCACCGTGCTTCGGATGCGGCAGCGCCATCAGCCGGTCGATGATCGATCCGGCCTCGCCAGATGAGAGCAGGGCGTCGATTTCGCGTTCGTGCTGCATATCGTTTCGCCTCCTTCTTTCTGTTCCCGCCACGGACCACATATACGAGATTCGTGACGGCTGTTTGAAGGCAAGAGCGAGGCGATTGAGGGGCGGTGCGAGGCAAAACCTTGTCGTCGGTTCCGTCCCCGCGCAAAGCTGTTCCGGACGGCGGGTCGGTCAAGAGACCCGCCGGTGCGACACCTCAGACATACCGGTTGACGATATTCTCGAGCAGTTCCTGGCGGCCGGATCTCGGCTGCGGCTCGATCTTCTTCTTGACGACGCGTTCGGTGATCTCCTCCAGCGTCCTCTTGCCGGCAAGCATCGCCTTGGCCTCGGCCGAGTTCCAGCCGGCATAGCGCTCGGCCAGCGGTCCCGACAGCGCCTTGTCCTCGACCATGCGCGCCGCAGCCTTGAGGCCGCGTGCACAGCAATCCATGCCGCCGATATGGCCAATCAGCAGATCCTGCGGGTCGAGCGACTGGCGCCGCAACTTGGCGTCGAAATTGGTGCCGCCGGACTTGAAGCCGCCAGCCTGCAGGACCTGGTAATAGGCCAGCGCCATCTCCGGCACATTGTTGGGGAACTGGTCGGTGTCCCAGCCCGACTGGTAGTCGTTGCGGTTCATGTCGATCGAGCCGAAGATGCCGAGCGCACTGGCCAGCGCCAGTTCATGCTCGAAGGAATGGCCGGCCAGGATGGCATGGCCCTGCTCGATGTTGAGCTTGACCTCCTTCTCCAGCCCGAAGCGTTTCAGGAAGCCGTAGACCGTGGCGACGTCATAGTCGTACTGGTGTTTTGTCGGCTCCTGCGGCTTCGGCTCGATCAGAATGGTGCCCTTGAAGCCGATGCGGTGCTTGTAATCGATGACCAGGTTGAGGAAGCGGCCGGCCTGTTCCTGTTCGCGGGCAAGGTCGGTGTTGAGCAGCGTCTCATAGCCCTCGCGGCCGCCCCACAGCACATAGTTCTCGCCCTTCAACCGCTTGGTGACATCGATGCAGTGTTTCACCGTCGCTGCCGCATAGGCAAACACATCCGGGTCGGGATTGGTGGCGGCACCCGACATGAAGCGGCGGTTGGAGAACAGGTTGGCCGTGCCCCAAAGCAGCTTGACCCCAGTCTGCTTCATCTTCGACGCAAAGTAATCGGCGATCTCATCGAGGCGCGCGGCACTTTCGGAAAAATCTTTTCCTTCCTGCCGCACATCGGCATCGTGGAAGCAGAAGTAGGGGGCACCGAGCAGCGCAAACATGTCGAAGGCGACATCGGCCTTGAGCTTGGCCAGCTCCATCGTGTCGGTGCCGCCGGCCTTGGCGAACCATGGCCGCTCAAAGGTCTGGCCGCCGAACGGATCGCCGCCCGGCCAGGCGAACGAATGCCAGTAGGCGACGGCAAAGCGCAGATGGTCTTCCAGCCGCTTGCCGGCGACAATTTCGTCGGGATTGTAGAACCGGTAGGCCAGCGGATTGGTCGAATCCGGCCCCTCATATTTGATCTTCTGGATGTCGCCGAAAAAGCCGCTGGTCATGATTGTCTGTCCTCTCGCATGGTTCTGTCCTGATTACCTCAGGCGTAATTGGTTTCGCGTTGGCGTTGGATGAAAACGGTCATGTCAAAGCCCCTCAACAAAGGAGACAGACTATGACCGACCTCAACACGATCGCCGAAAACTACATCACTGCCTGGAACGAGAGCGACGCCGTGCGCCGGCAAGCCTTGCTCAAGGCGGCCTTCACCGAGGACGTCAGCTACCGCGATCCGATCATGCAGGGCGACGGCCATGACGGCGTCGACGCACTGATCGAAGGCGTCCAGCAGCGTTTTGCCGGCTTCCGGTTTTCGCTGAAGGGCAAGCCGGATGGATTTGGCGACACGATCCGCTTCTCGTGGAACCTCGGGCCGGAAGGCACGGATTCCGTCATCGAAGGCACCGACATCGGCGTCATCGAGAATGGCCGCCTGAAAAGCGTCACCGGCTTTCTCGACAAGGTTCCGGCACAGTGACGTCATCTCAGGCCTCGGCGGGGATGGGAAACCACTCACGCCGTGGCGGCCTTGATGGCTGGGTAAAGCAAGCGGTAGCGCTGATAGGCATCCGCATAGGCATTGCTTAGTGCGGCGACCGGCTCGATGGTGGCATCGGTGGCCGGCGCCGTGCACACTCTGAGCGGATCTGCGCCCGTAGCCGCGATCATGCCGAGTCGCGCCGCACCGAAGGCAGCGCCGAAATCGCCATCGGCCGGGATGTCGACGGGCAGGCCGAGCGCGGTGGCGATTGCCTTCAGCCAATAGCGCGAGCGCGAGCCGCCGCCGATCGCCGTCACGCGCGTCAGCGTCGTGCCGGCCGTGGCCAAAGCCTCGAGACTGTCGCGGAAGGCGAAAGCCACACCTTCGACTACCGCCTGGGTCAGCACAGCGCGGCTCGATTCATGCGCAAGCCCGGTGAACGCGCCGCGGATGGCCGAGTCATTGTGCGGCGTGCGCTCGCCGGAGAGATAGGGCAGGAAGGACACGCCGGTCGGCGCCTTCAGCGTATCGCCGAGTTCGGCGGTCAGCTCGCCGGCGCCTTTCCCTGATATCTCCGACAGCCAGTTGAGCGAATCGGTTGCCGACAGGATGACGCCCATCTGGTGCCAGGTGTCGGGCAGCGCGTGGCAGAACGTATGCACCGCGCTTTCCGGGTTTGGCAGATAGGCAGCGTTGGCGGCAAACAGCACGCCTGACGTGCCAAGCGAGACGAAGGCCTGGCCGGCTGCGACCGTGCCCATGCCGCAGGCCGACGCCGCATTGTCGCCGGCGCCGCCGGCGATCGGGATGCCGGCCTGCATTCCCCATTTCGAGGCCAGTTCGCTGCGCAGGGCCCCGGCCTTCTCAGTGCCTTCGAACAGTGACGGCATCTGCTTCTCGTCGAGCGACGTGGCGGAAAGCAGGTCGGATGACCAGCCTCGCTTGCCGACATCGAGCCAGGACGTGCCTGCCGAGTCCGACATCTCCGAAATATGTTCGCCGGTGAGCCAGAGCCGCAGGAAATCCTTCGGTAGCAAGACCTTTGCCACTTTGGCGAAAACATCCGGCTCGTTGTTTTTCACCCAGACCAGCTTTGGCGCGGTGAAACCGGGGAAGACAATGTTGCCGGTCAGATTGCGAAAGCGCGGGTCGGCGTCGAGCTTGGCCGCCTCGGCATGGCTGCGCGTATCGTTCCACAGGATGCAGGGGCGCAGCACCTGGTCGCCGGCGTCGAGCAAGGTGGCGCCGTGCATCTGGCCGGAAAGGCCGATGCCCTTCACGGCGGCGAGTTGTCCTGGATACGAGGCGTTGAGCTCGGCAATTGCTTCCTCGCAGGCGCGGATCCAGTCGGCGGGGTTCTGCTCCGACCAGCCGGGATGCGGCCGCGACACGTCGAGTGAAGCATGGCCGGAGCCGATGACAGTCTGCCCGGCATCGATCAAAAGCGCCTTGACGCCCGACGTGCCCAGATCGAGGCCGAGATACATGGTATCCTCCCAATGCCATTAATTTTTTCGGACCTCGAAAAAATTTGACTTGGCAGTTTTTAAGACAAGATCCGCCTCCGGTCAATTCTCCGACAAATCGGCGGCGCGCCGCGAGAACAGCGCCGAGAGCAGACTGTCCGGCCGCGCCAGCGCGCGTTCCGCGGCAAGCGCCGTTGCCAGCGCATGATCGCCGGAACGCAACGCCGCTTCGATCAGCGTCAGGTCGATGACGTCGCGTTGCGCGTGGCTGCCCCCGAACCGGTGGGCGATCGCCCGGATTGGCCGGATCAGGCGTAGCGTCTCGGCATAATTGCCGTCGCCGAATGCCTTGATGGCGAGCGTCAAGGGATGGCCGACATCGCGGGTGAAGGCGGCGTTGTCGTCGTTGCCGTGCATGGCCTCGCTCTGCGCCTCGAGCAAGGCGCGAACCGGCGCTTCTTGGCCGGCGCCGACGAAGGCCATCATCGCGTGGGCATCGTTGAAGGCATAGTTGCCGGCGCTGGCCTTGGTCCAGTTGGCGGCGAGCGCCGCCCAGCGGGGGCCGACATCGACGCCGCCGAGATGCAGCCGCCACAGGATCGCCGAAGCGTCGACCATGTTGAGCGCCAGCGTCGAGCGTTCGCCGTAGATCGGCCCGTCATAGAGCGCCAGCACCTGTTCGGTCTCGCCGAGATCGTAATGAAACAGCGCGAGATGCCACCAATTGTGCACTTGCAGGAAGCTTTCCTTCGTCCACGCTTCCGGGTTGGCGAGCATCCATGCGATGCCCTCCTTCTGGCGGCTTTGCATTTCCATGACGTGGGCGACCGCGTGCTGTGCCCAGCCGTCGCGCGGCTCGATGTCGACTGCCATGCGGCCAAGCTTTTCGGCGCGCGCATAGTCGCCCATTTCCTCCAGCCCGAACGCCTGCATGCCGAGTATGGCGTGGTAGCCTGGCATGCCGCTTTGCCACGACGGCAGCGCGCGGCCGATGCGGTCGCGCAGCATGCGGGCATTGCCGGTGAAGAAATCGATCTGGTGCCCGGTCTGCAGCGCCAGCGCATCGAGCGGAAACTCGATGGCGATATCCTCGAGCAGGCGGGCGGCTTCATGCCAGCGTCCTGCGGCAAGACGGCCGAGCGCAGCGACATGCGCCTGCTCACGCGGCGTCGCCGCAAGCGGCAGCGACGCCTCATAGCAAGTCCTGGCCACGGCTGTCGCCTCACGCTCGGTGGCGAGGCCGAAGAGATAGCCCTTGAACACATACGCCATGACGAGGCCGGGATCCTCGGCGATGGCGCGATCGACCGAGCCGACCGGATCGCCGATGAAGCATTGCAGTTCGCGGACAGCCTGGCTGTAGGACGAGAACCCGGCCTCGGTCGCACCCGAAAATGTCAGGCCGAATGCATCCCTGACTGCCATGTCATTCAATTGCCCGAGCGCATCGCCACCGTGGCGATGCCGGCGCCGACCAGCAGCGTGCCGCCGGTGCGGTTGAAGATGCGGACCGCCAGGGGATTACGCACGACGTTGCGCGCCCTTGCCGCGATTAACGCGTAGCCGAAGGCATTGGCGAAGGCGAGCGCCAGGAAGGTCGTTTCGAAGATCAGCATCTGCGTCCAGAAGTCGGCATGCCGGTCGAGGAACTGCGGCAGGAAGGCGACGAAGAAGGTGATGCTTTTCGGGTTGAGCGCAGTGACCAGCCAGGCATGCGCCATCATCTTGGCCGACGACACCGCGTCTAGGCGCGGCTCGGCCTTGAGCGTACCACCGGCGCGAAACAGCTTTACGCCGAGATAGATCAGATAACCGGCGCCGATCACCTTCAGCAGCGTGAATACGGTGGCCGACGCCGCCAGCAGCGCGCCGATGCCCAGCATCGACAGCGTCATCGCCGTGAAGTCGCCGAGCGCCACGCCGACCGCCATCGGCAGCGCGGTGCGCCAGCCCTGGCCGAGGGCATAGGACACGACCAGAAGGATGGTCGGGCCGGGAATGACAAGAAGGATCGTCGAGGCGGCGGCAAAGGCGGCCCAGTTTTCGAAAGACATGTTCGTCTCCTTGAGCTCAAAGAAAAGGATAAATCCTTGGGCTGGCAAAGATGTAAAGGGGCAGCATCGAAAATGTGCGGCGCGACGGCTCGGCCGGGAGGTTAAGGAAGGGTAAGACGTCTTCACGCTTTTTCAACCATGATTGGTGAAAATGCACTCTATCCGGCCGGACCGTGTTTCCCGGCGACAGCGTAGGGTTTGGGTAGATGCGTGAGTTGCCGCAAGGTCTGACGCCGCCGTACAATGGCGACGAAATCGAAATCGAAATTTCCGAAATCCAGCTTTCCCGCCGCGCAGTGTTGTCCGGCGCCGGTGCGCTGGCACTGCTCGGCGTCGCCGGCTGCAGCCAGACGCTCGATTTGTCGGCGCTGCAACTCGACGGCGTCACCACCGGCGCGATCACCCCCATCCGCCCGAGCATCAGCGTCGACAAGAACATCACCAGTCCCGATGTGATGTATGCCTCCGTCACCGACGGCGGCTTCACGCTGCCGGAAGTGCCCTACCTCAAAGTCAAGCCGGAGTTCCGTCGCCAGATCGTCGTCGACCCGACCGGCGAGCAGCCCGGCACCATCGTCGTCCATTCGCAGGAGCGGCTGCTCTACCTAGTGCAGCCCGGCGGTGACGCGATCCGCTACGGCGTCGGCATCGGCAAGGAAGGCTTCCGCTGGTCCGGCCGCGCCAATATTCAGTACGGCAAGGAATGGCCGACCTGGACGCCGCCGGCCGAGATGATCGCCCGCAAGCCGGAACTGGTGAAATGGCAGGCCGGGCAACCCGGCGGCCTCGA
This sequence comes from Mesorhizobium sp. BHscii, assembly GCF_053848065.1. Classification (NCBI taxonomy): domain Bacteria; kingdom Pseudomonadati; phylum Pseudomonadota; class Alphaproteobacteria; order Hyphomicrobiales; family Phyllobacteriaceae; genus Mesorhizobium; species Mesorhizobium sp. BHscii. Next base: position 91,151 of record NZ_JBSPKW010000005.1, read on the forward strand.
CAACCCGCTCGGCGCGCGCGCGCTGTACATCTACCAGAACGGCCACGACACCGGCTACCGCATCCATGGTTCGCCCGAATGGTGGAGCATCGGCCAGGCGATGTCGTCGGGCTGCGTTCGCCTGATCAACCAGGACATCATCGACCTCTACAGTCGCGTCTCCAGGAAGAACCCGGTCGTCGTCGTCTGACCCTCCCGGTCGTCGTGTGATCTGATAGCGTGGCCGGCGCGGCCGCTCGACTCTCCCGTTGCGTGATCTCGCAAGACAGGCGAATGTGCCTGCAAAGCCACTGCTCGGGAGACGTGAAGCATGTCCGGAACTTTTGTGATCGCGCAAGGCGGCGGTCCGACCGCCGTCATCAACCAGACGATGGTGGGCGCTGCGCTCGAAATCCGCAAGCGGCATCCCGGCGCTAAGGTCCTGGGCTCGATCCATGGCGTGCGCGGCATTCGTGACGGCAACTATATCGATCTCTCAGCGATTCCAGAGGATCGGCTGCGGCTGATTGCGGCAACGCCGAGCGCCGCGCTTGGCTCGACGCGCGACAAGCCGGATGACGCCTATTGCGAGATCATCCTCAATGGTCTGAAGAAGGCCGGCGCCGACGCGTTCATCTATATCGGCGGCAACGACACGTCGGGCACGCAGCAGATCCTGACCGATGCCGCCGGCGGCAAGATGGCTTTCGTCCATGCGCCGAAAACCATCGACAACGATCTCGAGGAGAACGACCACACGCCCGGCTTCATTTCGGCAGCCGAGTTCGTCGCCGGCGCCTTCCTCTCGGTCGACCTCGACTTCCGGGCTCTGCCGGGTATCTATGTCGGCATCGTCATGGGGCGGCATGCCGGCTTCCTCACCGCCGCCGCTGCCGCATGGCAGCTTGACCCCGACAGCGGCCCGCATCTCGTCTATGTGCCGGAGCGGCCGTTCTCGGCTGAGGCCTTCATCGACGACGTGCGCGCCACGCTCGACCGCCACAAGCGCTGCATCGTTGCCGTGTCCGAAGGCGTCAGCACCGCCGACGGCAAGGCACTGGTCGAAAGCCTAGTCCCGCCGGAGAAACTGGAGCGCGATGCGCACGGCAACGTCAAGCTGTCGGGCAGCGACCTGCCGGCCGCCCTCGAGCGCGCGCTAGCCGAAGGATTGCCGGGCAAGCGGGCGCGTGTCGATGCGCTCGGCTACATGCCGCGCGGCTATGTCGGCGCCATCAACGCCGTCGATGCGCAGGAAGCTTTCGATGCCGGCGTTTTTGCCGTCGCTGTCGCCGAACAGGGCGGCGGCTCGGTGGCGCTGCAATATGACGGGAAGAAAACCGTGCTGAAGAAGGTGCCGCTGAAAAACGTCGCCGGCAAGACCCGCCACATGCCCGACGATTTCATGCTGCCGGAGGTCAACCAGCTCTCCGATGCAGGCATGGCCTATCTGAAGCGACTGGTTCCAGAAAAATACAAGGTTGGAAAACCGTTCGTCTGATGCCGGCCTCTTCTGATGCCGGATATCTTGTGATGCTTGACTGGTTCAGCAAGACGAAGGTCGACACCGTTACAACCATGCTGACCGAGCCGTTCGTGCATGATTTCGTGCGCGCCAACATCTGGCATCTTCGCGGCCGCGACATCGACCTGCTTGTCGACACCGGCATGGGCATCCGCCCGCTGGCGCCGGAGATCGACACGCCGGCGGGCAAGCCGCTGCTCGTCGTCGCCACCCATATCCATCTCGACCATGTCGGCTCGCTGCACGAATTCCCGCTGCGGGCCGGGCCGAGACACAGCGCCGCGTATTTCAACAGCATGGATGACGCCGTCACCTACGCGCACATGTTCCACGATCTCGAAGACGCCGTCTCGAAGTTGCCGGCGCCCGGCTGGAAAGCCGCCGATTACAAGATTCCGCCGGCGCCGCTGATGCGAACACTTGACGAGGGCGACACGGTCGATCTCGGTGACCGGCTGTTCCGCGTGCTGCATCTGCCCGGCCATTCGCCCGATTCGATCGTGTTGTTCGACGAGGCCGACGGCCTGTTCTTCGCCGGCGACGCAATCTACGACGCGATGCTGATCGACGACCTGCCGGACTCCGACCGATCAGCCTATCGCCGGACGATGCAGCGGCTGCTCGATCTGCCGATCCGCATCGGTCATGGCGGCCACGGCCCGAGCTTCGACGCCAAACGGATGCGCGAGATCGCCAACGGCTATCTCAGGCGGACAGACGGGATCGGCGCATAAGAGGCTTCGATGGCCGGCAGGACAGAGCCGGGAAGACATGCGAGCTCGTGATCCCTGTCGGCAATTTGTTCTTGCTTTGTGCCGGCAACTATGTTATCGATTTCCGCATGGTGCTGATCGCGCCAACAACCCGCCGCAAGGCGGGTTGTTTGTTTCAGGTCGGCGCTACTCCACTTCATCAAGGGTTCGACCCCAGCCATGCATCTGGCGAGCGGGCGACACCGACCCGATAAATTAAATCTTCGTAATATCATCTGGTAACCGCAATCGCCGCCCTAGATGCGGGGGCTGTCGATCCGGTCGGCTGCCTGCCAGGCGAGACAGGCAAGACGACCCTCGACACGCCGAATGGGCGATTCCCCAACCGGAACGCCACGGTGCCCGACCAATTTCTCGCCCGGACAACGGCCATGTCACCCATCCACATTCTTCGCAGACATCGCGTCGCCGCCTTGCTGGGCGCCGCACTGATTGTCAGCCCTTTCATCGTGCCCCTCGCCCCCAGACTGAATGGCGCTCTGGCAGAAACAGTGACCCCTCCCGTCACTGGGATGACGGTGCCGAATGGATCGTTTGCCCCGATCGTGGCGGCCGACAAACCGGCAGTGGTGACGATCACCACTGTCATGACGGCACAGTCGGAGACCATGAGCGACGCTGCTCCGTTCGGCGACAACTCACCCTTCGACGACTATTTCCGCCAGTTCTTCGGCGACCAGGGACTGCCCGGCCCCAGGACACCGCCGCCGCAGCAGGCGCCCCGCGCAGAGGCGCTGGGTTCCGGCTTCATCGTCGCCGCCGATGGCACCATCGTCACCAACAATCACGTCATCGACGGCGCCACGTCGATCAAGGTCACTCTCGACGACGGCACCGAACTTCCCGCCGAGCTGGTTGGTCGCGACGCCAAGAACGACCTCGCCGTCCTCAAGATCAAATCCGACAAGACTTTGCCGACCGTCAAATGGGGCGACTCCGACAAGCTCATGCCGGGCGACCAGGTGCTCGCTTTCGGCAACCCGTTCGGCCTCGGCACCACGGTTACATCCGGCATCGTCTCGGCGCGCGGCCGCGATCTGCACAGCGGGCCGTTTGACGATTTCATTCAGATCGACGCACCGATCAACCACGGCAATTCAGGCGGTCCGCTGATGGATGTGAGCGGCAACGTCGTCGGCATCAACACGGCGATCTTTTCGCCGAATGGCGGCAGCGTCGGCGTCGGCTTCGCCATCCCGTCGGACCAGGCGCAAAAAGTGGTCGCCAAGCTGATGAAGGGTGGCTCCATTCAATACGGCTATCTCGGCGTCCAGATCCAGCCGGTGACGCCTGATGTGGCGAGCGCCGTCGGCCTTGATCAACCCAGCGGTGCGCTGGTTTCCGCGGTCACTGACGGCTCGCCGGCAGCAAAAGCCGGGATCGAGACCGGCGACGTCGTCACCAGCTTCGCCGGTCAGCAGATAAAGGATCCCAAGGACCTGTCGCGTGCCGTTGCCGACGTCTCGCCCGGCGCCACGGAAACGCTCGATGTCTGGCGCAAAGGAAAGAATGTCGAAATTTCCGTCGATGTCGGGCGCAATGGAGACGATGTGCAGACGGCATCGGTGGGCGGCGGACCAGAGGCACCGTCCGCACAGCCGGGCCTTCGTTCGCCTGCGATCGGCCTCGGTCTGATGGACGTCACCCCGGATGTCCGACAGGCGATGAACCTGGCGCCCAACCAGCGCGGCGCGCTGGTCGAGAGCGTCAATCCCGACAGGGCGGCCTCGGCTTCCGGTATCCAGCCGGGCGACATCATCGTCGCCGTCAATCAGGCGCCGGTGCGGGACGCCAGGCAGGCAGACCAGGCGATCGCGCAGGCCGGAAAGGCTGGCAAAAAGTCCGTGCTCCTGCTCGTCGAACGCGGCGACGCGCAGCTGTTCGTCGCCGTGCCCTTCGCTAATGGCTGAGGCGGCGCATTGCCGCGAGGTCGCGGCCAAGATTCTGGTTGCCCGCCAGAGCATCTTCGAGAACACTGGTGAAGGCCGACAGATGGCCTGATGCACACGGATGTTTCGATGGTCACCCGCGGCTTCTCTTCAGGACGAAAGCCCCCGACGGATGCGGATGCGCGCATTCCGCCGGGGCAGTATCTCGAGCAAGGGTTCCCGGTGCTGTCGGCCGGGCCGACGCCACGCGTGCGCACCGAGGAGTGGTCGTTCACGCTCAAGCATGGGCCGCGGCCGGTCAAGAAGTGGAGTTGGACAGAGTTCAACGCGCTGCCGTTGACCAAGATGACCCGCGACATCCATTGCGTGACCGCATGGACCAAGTTCGACACAGCGTGGCAGGGCGTGCTGGTCGACGATATTCTGGCGGATGCCGGCATTGAGCCACTGAGCCCCTTCACTCTGGCGCTGTCCTTCGACGGCTACACCACCAACGTGCCGACGAAGGATCTCACCGCCGGCAAGGCGATGGTGGCGCTGCTTTACGAAGGCAAGCCGATCACGCCGGACCATGGCGGCCCGGCGCGGCTGCTGGTTCCGCATCTCTATTTCTGGAAATCGGCCAAATGGCTGAACGGGCTGCAGTTCACCGAGCGCGACGAGCCCGGGTTCTGGGAGTTGCGCGGCTATCACATCTATGGCGACCCGTGGCGCGAGCAGCGCTATACGGGCGATCCATGAGCGACGGGCCGGCGGCGCAGTCGCCCTGGCAGACCGTCACCATCCGACGCATCGAAAAGCGCACGCCGCGCGTCACCAGCTTTTTCCTCGAGCCGTCGCGGCCCTTCGCCTATCGTGCCGGGCAGCATGTCGATGTCAGGCTGACGGCGCCGGATGGCTATCAGGCGCGTCGCTCCTACTCGATCGCCTCGGGGCCGGAAGCCGGCGAGATGATCGAACTGGCGATCGAAAGGCTCGATGATGGCGAGGTCTCGCCGTTCTTCCACGATATCGCGGCTGTTGGCGACGAGGTCGAATTGCGCGGACCGCTCGGCGGCCACTTCGTCTGGTACGACGGCGACGGCGGTCCGCTTCTGCTGGTCGGCGGCGGGTCCGGCGTGGTTCCGCTGATGGCGATGATCCGCCATCGCGCGGCGCGCAGATCGGCGGTGCCCGTGGCACTGGTGTTTTCCGCACGGGTCTGGGACGAGGTGATCTTTCGCGACGAGCTGATCGGCCTCGACGATCGTCGCGACGGCTTCGATCTGGTGCTGACGCTGACCCGCGAGGCCGCCCGGCGCCCGGCGGACTATTCGCGGCGGGTCGATGCCGCGATGATAGAGCAATCGATGGTGCGGCTGCCCGCGCCGCCCAGGTTCGCCTTTGTCTGCGGCTCGAATGCCTTCGTGTCGGCCGCCGCTCAGGCGCTGATCGATGCCGGCGTTCCGGCAGGCCTCATCCGCACCGAGCGCTACGGGGTTTAATGCATGTCGCGCAAAAGTGTGCAGCGGTTTTGCGATAATGACATGCGTAGAAAACGACAACGTAAAGCGCGTCGCATAAGGCCGGCCAAACGCGACGCGCTTTAGCCGCCTCGCCGGTCAGGCGTCGATTTCGAGCGCCGTCAGTGGCTTCGAACAGCAGGCAAGGATGAAGCCGTCATCGATCTCGTGATCGAGGATGCCGCCATTGTGGCTCATCTCGACTGTGCCCGAGACCTTTTTCACCTTGCAGGTTCCACACAGGCCGAACTCGCAAGCCGCTGGGATGCGCACGCCCGAAGCGCGCGCCGTCTGCAGCACGGTCTGGCCGGCAACGCAGTCGGCATCGACATCCGAAAGCGAAAAGCGGATCGGCGTTGCGGCCTCGGCAGGTGTCTCGACCCCGCCCTCTGCCGGCCCACCCTTTGCCGGCCCACCCTTTGCCGGTGATGTGAACGGGGCCAGTATTTCCTCCACCACTGGGGCCGCAAAGCTCTCCTGATGATAGTTGGCCATGTCGAATCCCGCCGCCTCAAGCATCTGCCGCACGGCGCGCATGAACGGGTCGGGACCACAGCAGAAAATTTCGCGCTCGCGAAAATCGGGCGCCAGCAGCGGCAGCCGTATCGCGTCGATCCGGCCCATATGGCCGAACCAGCCCTCGCGGCTGGAGCGCTCCTCGATCATGAATCCAAGCGTTAGGCCCGGCATGCGGCTGCCGAGCAGTTCGAGCTCCTTGCGGAAGATGATCTCCTCGGGCTTTCGTGCGCAGTTAACGAAGCCGACATCTGTCCATGGCGCGCAGTCGTTCAGCCAGCGCAGCATTGACATCATCGGCGTCACGCCAGAGCCGGCCGAAATGAACAGATACTTGGCCGCGGGGTGGCTGTGCAGCGAAAAGTCGCCGGTCGGCCCATAGGCTTTCACGTGAACGCCGGGTTTGAGATTGTCGAACATCCAGCGTGTGCCGAGGCTGCCGGCCTGCGCTTTCACCGTCACCGCGATCGAGAACGGCCGCGACGGCGAGGACGACAGCGTATAGGTCCGCATCAGCGGGCCGTCAGTGGTCGGCAGTTCCAGTGTCACGAACTGCCCCGGTCTGTAGCGGAACCAGGTCTGGTTGTCGGAGCGGAAGGTGAAAGTCTTCACGTCAGGCGCCTCGTCGCTGACACCGATCACTTCCAGCACCTGAAGCCTGTCGTTCCAGGGCGCCATCTCGTCGAGATGGCGGTAGAGCCCGAGATCCGTCATCGCATTCATACCCTTGATCTTTCTCAGGCGACGCTGCGCAACGCCGGCCGGCCGTCCTCGGCAAGGCGCGGCCCGATGAAGGAGGCGTACCATTCGACGAACTGGATGACGCCGCCCTCATGCAGTTCAGAATAGGGGCCGGGCTCATAGGCCGGCGACAGGATGCCGAAGGCGTTTTCCTCGACGATGCGGCGGTCCTGATCGTTGGTCTCGGTCCAGACATGGGTGAGTTCGGCGAGATCGTAATCGACGCCTTCGACCGCGTCCTTGTGGACGAGCCATTTGGTTGTGACGGCCGTTTCCGTGGCGCTGATCGGCAGCACGCGGAAGGTGACGGCATGGTCGCCGAGGACGTGGTTCCAGGTCGTCGGATAGTGATAGAGCAGCAGCGAGCCGATGCGCTCGGTCGAAACGCTGTCGGAAAGGTTCTTCTTCACCGCGCGTCTTCCCGTCATCGTGTAGCTGACGGCATCGCGCAAGAGCGGCGCGCGGGTGGCACGATACTGCCCGGCCGGATCGATGCGGAACTTGCTCGGCAAGCCCGCCGCCTCGCATTTCGCCCAGTGCACGAGCATCTCCGGATCGCTATCGGCGCCCTGCACGCCAGTCACGGTCGGCGCTTCCGGGAATGTCTTGCACAGTTCCGGATGGTTGCCGGCGCAATGGTAGCACTCGCGGTTGTTTTCCCAGACGAGCTTCCAGTTGCCCTTCTCGACGATGGTCGATTCGAAGGCGATTTTTGCCTCGCGCAACCGGTGCGGCAGGAGGTAAGGCTCGATCATGGCGCGCATCGGCGCGAAATCGGCGGGCTCCTTGGCCAGGCAGATGAAGATGTAGCCGCCAACGCTTTCGCAAGCCACCGGCTTCAGGCTGAACTGGCTCTTGTCGAAGCCGTCCGCCATCTGCCTTGCGAACAAAAGCCGGCCATCCAGCTCGTAGGTCCACTGGTGATAGGGGCAGACGAGCTTCGCCGCCGTGCCTTTGTCGGCGTTGCAGACGCGGCTGCCGCGATGCCGGCAGGAATTGTGGAAGGCATTGATCCTGCCTTGCTGGTCGCGGACCAGCACGACCGGATAGTCGCCTATCTGGGCAGTGATGTAGCTGCCCGGCTTCGGCAACTCGCAATCGTGGCCGATGAACAGCCAGTCGCGATACCAGATCAGCTCCATGTCGAGCTTGAAGAAATCGGCATCGGTATAGAAGGGCTGCTCGAGCGAATAGCCTGCCCTGCGGCCGTGCAAGAGCCTCAGCATGTCGTTGCGCGCATCCATGTCCTGTCCTTATAGCCGTCGCATCGGCCCGAAATCGGAATCGATTTCGGAAAGCACGATGCGCAATTCAAAGTCTTGGAGCGTGTTTTGTGCGTCCAAATGGACGCACGTCGCTCCAAAGACTGAACTGGTGGTGATGGAGGAAGGATCGCTCGCAGGCCGGCGACAGGCCAGACATGCATCATCCACCTCTTGACCGCCCACCGCGATCAGTCGTGTCTAGAAATCTCGGGCTGGTTTCCGGGCTCTGGAGTGTCCTTGCGGACTCATCGCGACACCTTCCCAGGCTTGTGGCCCAGTGGTCTCCCGTTGCGACTTGAACTCCACCACCGTTGCGGGGGCAGCGCCGGGTTCTGACCGGCTTCCCAATTCTCCGCTTCGTCGTCACCAAGCGGCACCTGAGTTGGCGTGATCTAATCATGACGGCTGGCCGACTGTCGGCATGAAAGCGACATCGTATCCATGCGGCGCGACACGGCGGCGAAACCCTGTGGGCCGGGATTTGAGGGGGATGAATTTGCACCTGGCTGCGAGCGCTGCCGGTTCTGAAAGCACGCCGGATTTAACCATTGCAGGGCGCCTAAATGGTTAACGATTCGACAACAACTCAGCACCGGCTTTTTAAGCCGCTTCTAAAATCGAACCGAACGGTTCGTTCTGTTGACAATGCGTGCATGACGCTGTGAACGCAGGTCCGGCAATTCGTCAAATGGTCGAATGGCGCCTTTGGCATAAACCTCTGAAACAAAACATAAAATAACACTATTGGAAGCATCTGGTACAATTTCAAGGTGTAGATTCTTGGTCCACACGGAACAACTTAGTGATTGGAATCCGCCGAATGGCCTTCCCACATCGGGGCTGTCCGAACGACGCGAATTCCTCCCAAGACACGCCGCTAGACGGACGGAAAATTAAGATACTGGAGTACCAAAAATGAAAAAGATTGCTCTTACTGCCGTCGCCGTTCTGGCCATCACCGGCAGCGCCTTTGCTGGCAGCGACCATTATGGGTCCAACGGCGCCAACCAGCCGGCCGCTGCGGTCGACAACAGCTCGTACACGGCTTCCATTCAGAAGCCGCCTCACGCTGAAAAGCCCGTTGTCCAGGGCGCTGACCGCAACCTTTTCGGCAACAATTAACAGCTGATCCCAAACAGCAGAGCGGCGTTGTCTCTCATAAAGACCGTGGCCGCCGCGCTGAGGGGATACGACACTTCAGGAGTACTAGAAATGAAGAAGATCATTCTTGCCGCCGCCGCCATTCTGGCCGTCTCCGGCAGCGCTTTTGCCGGCAGCGACAATTTTGGATCGAACGGCGCCAACCAGCCGGCCGCTGCGGTCGACAACAGCTCGTACACGGCTTCGATTCAGAATTCGGCTTCGGCGCAGAAGCCGGTTCCGGCTGACGAGAAGCCCGTCCACGGCAGCGACCGTAACCTCTTCGGCAACAACTAGTGTCGATCCCAACAGCAGCGGCGGCATTTGCCCGCCGCGCTGGTGGAACACGAAAAATCCAGGAGTACTGAAATGACGAAGATTGTTCTTGCGACCGCCGCCGTTCTGGCCGTCGCCGGCAGCGCATTTGCCGGTAGCGACAATTATGGATCGAACGGCGCCAACCAACCGGCCGTTGCGGTCGACAGCTCGTACACGGCTTCGACCCAGAATTCGGCCCCGGCGCAGAATCCGGTTCCGGCTGACGAGAAGCCTGTCCACGGCAGCGACCGCAACCTGTTCGGCCGCTAACAGCGACCTGAACGCACAAGAGCGGCGGGCTTTGCCCGCCGATCTTGTTTTTTGCCTTCGCCAAACTGCCTGCATCCAGCAGTTAGGCCGCCAGCCTCAGGCTGCCCTTGCTTCCGCTTTGTGGAGTGTAAAGGAATGTCCGTCGGCATCGAAAATATGCAGGTCGCCGGCATCGGCATTCAACCGCAGCGCAGCACCCCGCTTGACCTCGACATTGCCGGGCAGCTTGGTCACCAGCGGAAGTTCGGAGCGGCCGATGTCGACATAGACGAGCTGAACCTCGCCGAGCTGCTCGACATAGTCCACCGTTCCCTCGAAAAGATAATCCGTCCCGGTTGCGATCATCAGATCCTCCGGCCGCACGCCGAAGCTCACCGAAGCGCCCTTCACTGACGCTGGCGTGGCGATCGGCACCGTCGCCTTGCGCCCGCCGACATGACTGACGACGGTCGGGTCGCCTGATTTGTCGATCGTCGCCGGCAGGATGTTCATTGCCGGCGAGCCGATGAACTGAGCAACGAACAGATTGCCGGGTTTCTTGTAGAGATCCATCGGCGTGCCGACCTGCTCGATATGGCCCTCCTTGAGCACCACGATGCGGTCCGCCAGCGTCATCGCCTCCACCTGGTCGTGGGTGACGTAGATCATCGTTGTAGCCGGCATCGACTCCTTGAGCTTGGCGATCTCGATGCGGGTGGCGACGCGCAGTGCCGCGTCGAGGTTCGACAGCGGCTCGTCGAACAGGAAAACTTTCGGGTTGCGCACGATGGCGCGGCCGATGGCGACGCGCTGGCGCTGGCCGCCCGACATCGCCTTGGGCAGGCGGTCGAGATAATTTGTCAGCTGCAGGATTTCCGCGGCCTGGCGCACTCGCTTGTCGATCTCTGCCTTGCTCTCCTTGCCGATCTTCATAGAGAACGCCATGTTGTCGTAGACGGTCATGTGCGGATAGAGCGCATAGGACTGGAACACCATGGCGATGCCCCGCTTCGAGGGCGGCACGTCGTTGACCACCTCGCCGTCGATCCTGAGCTCCCCGGAGGTGATTTCCTCAAGCCCGGCGATGGACCGCAGCAAGGTCGACTTGCCACAGCCGGAAGGGCCGACAAAGACGATAAACTCGCCCGACTTTATGTCGAGGTCGATGCCGTGGAGAATGTTAAGATTGCCGTATGATTTCTTCACTTGCCTTAGCGTGACATCGGCCATGATTCCCTCCAGTGAATTGCAAATTCAGTTGACACGCCCGAACCAGGCGCCGTAGCCACCGAGGCGGATAGAGCCGACGCCAGTCTGTCCCGAAAACCCGTGCCCCGGCAAGGGCTGCAGCGAGCGCCCGCCGAGATCGATTTCGGCCGGTCGGCTGCCGAGATTGAAGGCGCAGACGATCTGCTCGTTGCCCTCGCGGCGCGTGAAGGCGACCGTATCGCCCTGGCTTTCGATGAAGTCTATTTCGCCCTTGGCCAGCGCCGGATGCAAACGGCGGAAAGCGAGAAAGCGCCGGTAGTGTTCGAGCAGCGAGCTGTCGTCGCCCTGCTGCACATCGACCGCTTGCGAAAGGTGCTTGGCGGGCACGGGCAGCCAAGGCCTCGCCTTGGAGAAGCCGCCATTGCCGTCCGCGCCATTCCAGACCATCGGCGTGCGGCAGCCGTCGCGGCCCTTGAACTCCGGCCAGAAGCGGATGCCGTAGGGGTCCTGCAGGTCCTCGAATTGCAATTCCGCTTCGCCAAGGCCAAGTTCCTCGCCCTGATAGATGCAGACCGAACCGCGCAGCGACATCAGCAGCGCCGAGATCACCTTGAGATAAGCGGTCTGGTCGGCCTCGCCCGCCGCCCAGCGCGAGGCAGTGCGCATCACGTCATGGTTGGAGAAGGCCCAGCACGACCAGCCGTCGCTGGCAACCTTGCCGAAGGCTTCCAGCACCGAACGCACCTTTGCCGCGCTGATCTTTTCGGGCGCCAGGAAGTCGAACGAATAGCACATGTGCACGCGCTTGCTGCCGGCGGTATAGGCCGCCACCACCTCGAGCCCGCGCTGCGAATCGCCGACTTCGCCGACCGCCGCCGTCGCCGGATATTCGTCGAGTAGCGCGCGGAAGCGTTCGAGGAAGCCGAGATTTTCGGGGCGGCTCTTGTCGTAGAGATGGTCCTGGTAGTTGTAAGGGTTGACGGAAGGAGCGGTCTGGTCGTTGCGCTCTTCGGGCGGCAGCGGCGGATTGTCCTCCAGGCCCTGGCTGTGGAAGTAGAAATTGATTGTGTCGAGGCGGAAGCCGTCGACGCCGCGCTCCAGCCAGAAGCGGGTGACATCGAGCAGCGCATCCTGGACCGCGCGGCTGTGGAAGTTGAGATCGGGCTGCTCGGCCAGGAAATTATGCAGGTAATATTGCTGGCGGCTGGTGTCCCACTGCCAGGCCGAGCCGCCGAAGATCGACAGCCAGTTGTTGGGTGGCGTGCCGTCGGGCTTGGCGTCGGCCCAGACATACCAGTCCGCCTTCGGGTTGGTGCGGCTCGAGCGGCTTTCCCTAAACCACGGATGGATGTCGGCGGTATGCGACAGCACCTCGTCGATCATCACCTTGAGCCCGAGCCTGTGCGCCTCGGCGGTCAGGGCATCAAAATCGGCCAGCGTGCCGAACATCGGATCGACGTCGCAATAGTCTGATACGTCGTAGCCGAAATCCTTCATCGGCGACTTGAAGAACGGCGAGATCCAGATGGCATCGACGCCGAGCGCCGCGATATAGGGCAGCCTGCGGATGATGCCCCTGAGGTCGCCGATGCCGTCGCCGTTCGAGTCCTGATAGCTGCGCGGATAGATCTGGTAGATCACGGCACCTCGCCACCAGTCGCGGTCGACGGCGAGGTCGGGGCTCAACGTTGCTTTCACAGCGGATTGCATGATCTCAACCCCCTTTGACCGAGCCGGCGAGCAGCCCGCGGACGAAATAGCGCTGCAGCGAAAAGAACACGATCAGCGGCACGACAATGGTGATGAAAGCCGATGTCGTCAGGATCTCCCAGTCGCCGCCGCGCGAGCCGAGCAACGCGTTGAGCTTGGCGGTCAGCACGATCTGGTCGCCCTCGGTGCCGAGGAAAACCATCGCGACCAGCAGATCGTTCCACACCCACAGGAACTGGAAGATGGCGAAGGAGGCCAGCACCGGGAACGACAGCGGCAGCACGATCTTGACGAAGATCTCGAAATCGCTGGCGCCGTCGATGCGCGCCGACTCCATGATTTCGCGCGGCAGGCCGGCAATGTAGCTTCTGAGGAGATAGATGGCGAAGGGCAGGCCGAAGCCGGTATGCGCCAGCCAGATGCCGAGATAGGTTTTCGACGGCACGCCGAAGAAGCTGCCGACGCCGTTGTAAAGCTTCAGCAGCGGGATCAGCGACATCTGCAGCGGCACGACCAAGAGGCCGATGATCACCGCGATGAGCAACGCCCGGCCGGGAAAGCGCATCCAGGCCAGCGCATAGGCCGCGAACGCCGCGATCAGGATCGGGATGACCGTCGCCGGAATGGTGACGGTCAGCGAATTCATGAAGGAGCGGCCGATACCTTCCGAAAACAGCACCGTATTGTAATTTTCGGTGGTGAATTTCGGCGGCGCCGACGAGGCGTAGTAGACGCGCTGGCCGCGCTCGCCCTCAAAGGGCTTCGTTGAGGTCATGACGAAACTGCCGTCGGCGTTGAGCTGCAAGGTCTCGCCGTCGCCGAGATCGGCTGTCGTGCCGGCGGGATATTGCGTCGGCGCCGACGACTTGACGCCGAAGGCGCTGATGTCGCGGGCCGGATCGTCGCCGAAGATGTTGCCCTCGAGGACGAACTTGCCGTCCTTCTCGACTTGCGCCGAGGCGGGTGGCAGCCGGCCCGCTTCCGTCTGGGTGGAACTGGCGAACGAGTTCCACCAGCCCGATGCGATGATCTGATCCTTGTCGCGCAGCGACGAGACGAGAATGCCGAGCGTCGGCACGGTCCAGATCGCGACGAAGATGAAGACAGCGATATGGACGCCGAAACGGCTGGCAAAGGACTTTCCGGTCGCCACGGCCATCTCAATGTCCTCCCGTCTCTTTGTTCGCCTGGCGGATGTTCCAGACCATGATCGGAATGACCGCGATCATGATGATGATGGCGATGGTGGCGCCGCGGCCGAAATCGCCGCCGCCGCGGAACATCCAGTCGAACATCAGATTGGCCAGCACCTGGCTGTTCCATTGGCCGTTGGTCATGGTCAGCACGATGTCGAACACCTTCAGCACCAGGATGGTGATGGTGGTCCAGACGACGGCGATCGTGCCCCAGATCTGCGGCACCATGATCTTCCAGAAGATCTGGAACGGATTGGCGCCGTCGATGACGGCGGCTTCCAGCGTCTCTTCGGGAATACCCCGCAAGGCCGAGGACAGGATGACCATGGCAAAGCCGGTCTGGATCCAGATCAGGATGATCATCAGGAAAAAATTGTTCCAGAACGGCAGCGATATCCAGACCTGCGGCTGGCCGCCGAAATACTGGATGATGGCGTTGAGCAGGCCGATCTGCGTCTGGCCGGCGCCGCGATACTCGTAGATGAATTTCCAGATGACGCTGGCACCGACGAAGGAGATGGCCAGCGGCAGGAAGATTAGGCTCTTGGCGATGGTGCCCCACCAGATCTTGTCGGTGAGGACGGCGATGATCAGCCCGAGGAACGTGCAGGCGGCCGGCACCACCGCCAGCCACATGATGTTGTTGAGGATGGAGGTGCGGAACTCGCGGTCGCCGAACGCCCATTGATAATTGGCGAAGCCGACGAAGTTGGCGCCACCGCGATCGAGGAACGACAGCCTGAGCGTCTCCACGACCGGGTAGATCAGGTAGATGGTGAGGATGATCATGGCCGGGCCGACGAACAGCCACGGCCGGATCATCCCCTGCCGGCGCAGATTGTCGATGGCCGCAGCACCTGCAACGCCGCGCGACGGGAAGATGATGTCCACCAGCTTGTTGGCGCCCCAGAAATAGGCGACGCAGCCGCCGACGCCGACGATGATGACGAATATGGCCGAGAAAATCTGAGCCGCCACGGGTCCCTCCCTCTGCGCATGATCCGCCAGTCGAGAATGGCTTTGGCGACCGGATCATGCGCCGATTCAGTTGTTTGGAACGCGACCGGATGCAAGGCGGGGTTCTAGTCTTGCTGGTCGCGCGACATGCCGGAATGTGCTCATAACAAAGATTGCTGCGGCGCGGGCCGCCGGTCGGATCCGGGCCACTGAGCCCCGGATCCATTCAGGATCGGCAGTCCGCACGTCAGCCGGGACCGCCTACTTGATCGCGTCCCAGCTCTTCTGGATGTCAGTGGCGACATCCTGGGCGGACTTGCCGCCGACGAGATCGATCATGCCGGTCCAGAAGGCGCCGGCGCCGATCTTGCCCGGCATCAGGTCGGACCCGTCGAAGCGGAAGGTCGAGGCCTCGGCAAGGATTTCGCCCTGCTTCTTCAGCGCGTCGCTGGCATAGGCCTCCTTGTTGACCGACTTGAACGGCGTCACGAAACCGCCCTGGGCCATCCAGATCTCATGGGCGAGCGGCATCTTCAGGAATTCGATGAACGCGCGGGCACTCTTGCTATCCTTGGTGATCATGGCCAGCGTGCCGGCGCCGAGCACCGGGGTGCCGAGGTCGGGCTTGGAAGCATAAGGTGGGAAGTAGAAGAAGTCGGCGTCCTGGCCGATCTCAGTGCCTTCCGGGAAGAAGGTCGGGATGAACGACGCCTGATGGTGCAAATAGCATTTCGGCGGCACCGAGAACAGGCCTTTCGGGCTGTCGCGGAAGTCGGTCGCCGCCACCGCCTTGGCGCCGCCGTCGACCATCTTGTCATCGGTCGCGATCTTGCCGAAAATGTCGATGGCGTTGACCACCGCGGGATCGTTGAATGGGATCTCGTTCTTCACCCACTTGTCGTAGGTCTCGGGCGTCTGCGTGCGCAGCATGATGTCCTCGACCCAGTCGGTCGCCGGCCAGCCGGTGGCGCCGCCCGAACCGAGCCCGATGCACCATGGCGTGCCGCCGTCGGCGATGATCTTCTTTTCAAGCTCGGCGAGCTCTTCCTGCGTCCTCGGCACCTCGTAATCGGCTTCCTCGAAATTGTCCGGCGAGTACCAGACCAGCGATTTCACGTCGGCCTTGTAGGGGAAGGCGAAGAAGCCCGGCTTGCCGTCCTTGTCGTTGAAGGTGCCGAGATCGACCCATGACTGGCCGGCGCCGTAATTGTCCTTGATCCAGTTGGCGGTGTCGTCGCCGAGCGGCGTCAGCAGGCCCTTGGACGCCAGATCCTGGATTAGGCCCGGCTGCGGCAGCACCGCGATGTTGGGCGGGCTGCCGGCCTGCGTGTCGATGACGATCTGCTGCTCGTAATTTTCCGACGACGAGTATTTGATCTCAGCGCCGGTGGCCTCCGAGAAATAGTCGAGAACGGTGCGCACAAGGCCCTCGTCCTCGCCGCGCCATGGCCCGAAGATCGATAGCGTCTCGCCCTTGAGGTCGACCTTCTTGAGCTCTTCGTAGTTCGCCCAGTTGAAGCGGGGGTCCTCACCCGGCTTGAACTTCAGTTCGGCTTGCGCCGGTGCGCCCAGGGCGAGCGTGACAAAAGCGGCGCTCAGCAGAAGCATTTTCGTCATAGGTATTCCCTCCCAGTGGTGACAAACACTGGACGGAACCTCCATTCCGTCCGCCGACGCCGCAGGACTGTGACTCAGTCGGAAAGGAACCGCAACCTTTCGAAGAGTCTTCCAAAGCGCTTTGGTTCTTGTCGATCACGCCACTGAATGGATCAGGAGTCAAGAGGGAGATAAGCTAATCGATTTAATTCTGCCGACATAAGGAGCAACTAAATGCGATGCAGTAGGTTTTTTGGCGCAGCAGCAGCAAATTTTGCTTCAAACCGGTCGGAAACAGTGCTTATGGTCTTAGATGCAGCAGCGCTGCCGTGGCCGGGCCGACAATCCATAGTTAAAAGCGCTTTGAGGCTTGGAGGCCTCCGGTGAACCTCAAACAGCTTTCCCACATGCTGGCGCTTTCGCAGACAACGGTAAGCCGTGCGCTCAACGGCTACCCGGAAGTCAACGAGGAAACGCGCCGGCGGGTGATCGACGCCGCCAAGCGCCACGGCTACCGCCCCAACCCGAGCGCGCGCCGGCTGGCGACCGGCAAGACCGGGATGATCGGTTATGTCTTGCCGACCGGGACGACCGTCGACATCGACCCGCATTTCGTCGAATTCCTGTCCGGTCTCGGCGACTACGCCCGTTCGCACGAACTCGACCTGGTGCTGTCCCCGGCCGATGCCGACGACCAGGAGACGACCTACCGGCGCATCGTCGCCAACCGGCAGGTCGACGCCGTCTACATCTCGTCGCCGAGGCCGGCCGACCGGCGGGTGGCGCTGGTCAGCACGCTCGGCATCCCCTTCATCGTCCATGGCCGCAGCGAAGGGCTCGATTTCGACTACCCCTACACCGACATCGACAATGAGGGCGCCTTCCACGAGGCGGCTCGGCTGCTCGTCCAGCTCGGTCACCGGCGGCTGGCGCTGATCAACGGCGACCACCGCGAGACCTTCGCCATTCACCGCGAGCGTGGCGTGCGCCGGGCGCTGGCGGCGAGCGGTCTGGCCCTAGGCGAAGGCCATGTCTGTTCCCTCGCCATGACCGAGGAGAACGGCTACCGCGCCGCCAGACGGCTGCTCGAGCGCAGCGATGCGCCGACCGCGATCGCCTGCTCCAGCCTGATCATGGCGCTCGGCGTCGTGCGGGCGGCGCGCGATCTCGGCCTGACCATCCCCGGCGACCTGTCGCTGATCGCCCATGACGACGTCTTCCCCTGGCTGAAGCCGGAAAATTTTTCGGTGCCGTTGTCGACGACGCGTTCGTCGATCCGTTTGGCCGGCGCGCGCGTCGCCGAGCGGCTGGCGGCGCGGATTTCCGGATTGGAGGAGGGCGCCCGCGGCGAAGTCTGGCCGGTTGATCTGGTGGTAAGGGGATCGGTCGCCGGAGCCCGGGCCTAGCGCACTGGTTTCGGCTCGACCTGACCTGAACCAACACAACCCCAAAGCGCCAGAGCTATACCATCGCAGCCTCGGCCAACTTGGTGACCAGCAGGCCGTAGTCGAAATCTTTGTCCCTGCCCTTGGGGCCGAAATTCACGGCCGTGGCGCTTCTGTCTGCGCTGATCGGGGCAAAACGGTTCACCACTTCCGCCCAGGATTTTTCCGGAGCCTAGCCGAAGAGCGGCAACCTTGCCAAAGACGCGCAGATTCCTTTTCGCACAAGGGGGAGAAGTGGAGACGCGCATCAGTCGAGGAACGGCTTGGCCTTCATTGTCGCGGGCACCGGTACGCCAAGGCGCGCAAGCACCGTCGGCGCAAGCTGCAGCTGGTCGAGCAGCGTATCGGCCTCCGGACCCTTGCCCTGTCCGAAATAATACAGAGCAAAATCCTGCATATCGTCGTCATGGCCGCCATGATGGCCGCGATCGGTCTGGCCGTGATCGGCGGTGACGATCACCTCGTAGCCGGCTTCCCGCCAGCGCGGCAGGAAGGTGGCCAGCATGCCGTCCATCGCATAAACGGCATGGTCCATCTCGTGGCAGTCGTGGCCGAAGCGGTGGCCCATCGAGTCCAGTGTGCAGGTATGCAGGATGCCGTAGTCGATGCCGTGGCGCCTGGTCAGCATGGTCAGCGTCGCGAACAGGTCGATGTCGCTCGGCGTCATCTGGTTGCGGGCGTTGTAGCCGGTCATCGTGTGGAAACGGCCATACGTGATCGGCCCGCCCGGCTCGTCGAATTCCATATCCTCGACCAGATCGAAAGGATAGGCCCGGAAGAATTCGGACCAGTAGGAATGGGTGACCGCGCCGGTCTTGCCACCGGCCTTGCTGACCTCGGAGAAGATATCCGGTTGCTCGACGCGAAACCGGTTCTCGTTGGTCAGGATACCATGCACCTGCGGCGCCACGCCGGTGTGGATCGAGGCATAGCAGCAGGCCGAGGTCGACGGCAGCACGGAACGCATCTTCCAGATGCGCGCTTCGCCCGATTGCACCCAGCCTTCGAGATTGCCCATCAGCCGGCGCCAGTTGCGGTAAGGCACGCCGTCGAGGATGATCAGCAGAAGTTTTGTCGTCAGCGCCACGGGGGTGTCTAATTGCCCGCGCTGGCCATGCGCCGTCCCTTGATCGCCTTTTCCAGCCAGCCGATTTCCATTTCGGGGACTGAGGACAAGAGAAGGTCGGTGTAGGCATCGAACGGCGGCGCCAGCACCTGGCTTTTCGCGCCGTAGCGCACCACCTCGCCGCGATACATCACCGCGATCGAATCGGCGATCGACTTCACCGTAGCGAGGTCGTGGGTGATGAACAGATAGGCGACGTTTTCCTCTTTCTGCAGCTCGAGCAGCAGCTTCAGGATGCCATTGGCCACCAGCGGGTCGAGCGCCGAGGTCACCTCGTCGCAGATGATCAGCTTCGGCTTGGCCGCAAGCGAGCGGGCGATGCAGACGCGCTGCTTCTGGCCGCCGGAAAGCTCGGCCGGGTAGCGGTCGATGAAACCCTTGCCCATTTCGATCTTGTCGAGCAGCTCGGCGACGCGGGCGTCACGTTGCCTTCCACGCAGACCGAAATAGAATTCGAGCGGCCGGCCGATGATGGTGCCGACGGTCTGGCGCGGGTTCATCGCCACGTCGGCCATCTGATAGATCATCTGTAACTGGCGCAGATCCTCCTTGGGCCGGTCGGCGAGCCGGTTGGCGAGCGGACGTCCATCGAAGGTGACGGTGCCCTCTTCGGGTGGCAGGAGGCCGGTGATGGCGCGCGCCAGTGTCGACTTGCCGGACCCGGACTCCCCGACCACGGCCAGCGTCTGGCCCGGATAGATGTCGACCGAGACGTTCTTCAGCACCTTGATATGGCTGCGGCCATAGGCGGCGGTGATGTTCTTGACCGACAGGAACGGCGTCGTGCCGGGCTTCTGCTCCTGGTGCTCGATCTCATGCACCGAGACCAGCGCATTGGTGTACTCCTGGCGCGGCTCCTTGATGATCTGGCGGGTGCCGCCCCATTCGACCAGCCGGCCATGGCGCAGCACCATGATCTCGTCCGAGACCTGCGCGACGACGGCAAGGTCGTGAGTGATGTAGAGCGCCGCGACATGGGTGTCGCGGATGGCGTCCTTGATCGCCGCCAGCACGTCGATCTGCGTCGTCACGTCGAGCGCCGTGGTTGGTTCGTCGAAGACAATCAGGTCGGGCTCGGAGCACAGCGCCATCGCCGTCATCACGCGCTGCAGCTGGCCGCCGGACACCTGGTGCGGAAAGCGCTCGCCGATGCTTTCGGGGTTCGGCAGGCTGAGCTTCTTGAACAGCGCGACGGCGCGTTTTTCGGCCGCGGCCCGTGTCGCCGTGCCATGCAGCAGCGTCGCCTCGACCACTTGGTCCATCAGTCTGTGCGCCGGGTTGAAGGCGGCGGCAGCCGATTGCGCGACATAGCAGACCTCGCGGCCGCGCAGCTTGCGAAAGCCCTCCTTGCCGCCCTTGAGGATGTCGCGGCCGTTCAGTATGACCTCGCCGCCGGTGATGCGCACGCCGCCGCGGCCATAGCCCATCGACGCCAGGCCGATGGTCGACTTGCCGGCGCCGGACTCGCCGATCAGGCCGAGCACCTTGCCCCTCTCGAGCGTCAGCGACACATCATGGACCAGCACGATGTTCTTCGGCGGCTCGCCCGGCGGGAACACCGTGGCCTCGATGCGCAGATTGCGGATGTCGAGCAGCACGGACTTTGCTCGCTGGTCAGCCATTATCCGCGCCCTCCCTTCAGGCTTGTCGTGCGGTTGAGCACCCAGTCGGCGACGAGGTTGACGGAAATCGCCAGCATCGCGATCGCCGCCGCAGGGATGAGTGCCGCCGCTATGCCGAAGACGATGCCGTCCTTGTTTTCCTTGACCATGCCGCCCCAATCGGCGCTAGGCGGCTGCACGCCAAGTCCGAGGAAGGACAGCGTCGAAAGGAACAGCACCGCATAGATGAAGCGGAGGCCGAGTTCCGAAACCAGCGGCGACAACGCATTGGGCAGGATCTCGCGGAAGATGATCCACATGCTGCCTTCGCCGCGCAGCTTGGCCGCCTCGACGAAATCCATGACGTTTATGTCGACGGCGACCGCCCGCGACAGGCGATAGACGCGGGTCGAGTCGAGAATGCCCATGACCAGGATCAGCGTCACCAGATTGGTTGGCAGCACCGACAGCACGACGAGGCCCATGATCAGCGTCGGGATCGACATCAGGAGATCGACAAGGCGCGACATAAGCGTATCGAACCAGCCGCCGAAAACCGCCGCCGAGAAGCCAAGGATTGCGCCGAGCGAGAAGGACAGCGCGGTGGCCAGCACCGCGATGAACAGCGTGACGCGGGCGCCATAGATCATGCGCGAAAGAAGGTCGCGGCCGAGATTGTCGGTGCCCAGCCAATGTGTCGCCGACATCGGTCCCCAGACATCGCCGACGATCTCCCCATTGCCGTACGGCGCGATCCAGGGCGCGAAGATCGCTGCCAGCACGAACAGCGCCGTCAGCACCAGGCCGATCAGCGCAGGGATGGGGATGCGTTTTATGTCGAGCATGCCCGCTCCCCTATTTCGGATGTCTGAGACGCGGATTGGCGACGATCGCCGCTATGTCCGCAATGATGTTCAAGCTGATGTAGACAGCGGCGAAGATCAGGCCGACCGCCTGCACCACCGGCACGTCGCGCTTGGTGACGTGGTCGACGAGATATTGGCCCATGCCCGGATAGACGAAGATCACTTCGACCACGACGACGCCGACGATCAGATAGGCGAGGTTGAGCATGACGACGTTGATGATCGGCGCAATCGCATTGGGAAAGGCATGCCTGCGGATGACGGCGAATGCCGAAAGCCCCTTGAGCTCGGCGGTTTCCACATACGCCGATTGCATGACATTGAGGATAGCGGCGCGCGTCATGCGCATCATGTGGGCGAGCACCACCAGCGTCAGTGCCGCCGCCGGCAGCATGATCGCCTGCATGCGCTCGCCGAAAGGCATTCCGTCATAGACTGTCGAGATGCCGGGGAAGATCTGGTATTTCACGGCGAAGAAATAGACGAGCACGTAGCCGATGAAGAATTCGGGAAACGAGGTCGAGGCAAGCGCCAGTCCGGAGATCAGCTTGTCGACCCAGCCATTGCGGTAACGCACCGCGATCAGGCCGAGGACGATCGCCAGCGGCACGGCCACGACCGCCGCCCAGAAGGCGAGGAACAGCGTGTTCCACAACCGCCCCTTGATCGACGCCGCAATATCCTGCCCGCTCGACATGGCGGTGCCGAGATCGCCGGTCACGACGCCGCCGAGCCAGCGGAAATAGCGGATGAAGGCCGGATCGTTGAGGCCGAGCTGCTCGCGCAGATTGGCGAGCGACTCCGGTGTCGCCGACTGCCCGAGAATAGCTTGGGCGACGTCGCCGGGCAGGATCTGGGTGCCGGCGAAGATCAGGACCGATACGGCCAACAGCAGGAGAATGCCCAGCGCAATGCGCTGGGCCACCAGTTTCATGATGGGTGAGGACATATCCGCAAGGCCAGGCTCAGGCTTCGAGCCAGCACTTTGCCAGAGCGTACCCGTTCATCAGTTCCTGATGCGGATCGTCGACCCAGCCGGCGACCTTGGCGCCCGTCGCGTCGATGAACTGATTGAACATCGGCAGGATCAGGCCGCCCTCGTCGCGCACAAGGACAGCCATGTCGTGGTACATCGCCTTGCGCTTGGTCTCGTCGAGCTCGGCGCGGGCCGCCAGCACCATCTTGTCGAAATCCGGGCGCTTGAAACGCGTATCGTTCCAGTCGGCCGTCGACAGATAGGCGGTCGAATACATTTGGTCCTGGGTCGAGCGGCCGCCCCAGTAGGAGGCACAGAAGGGCTGCTTGTTCCAGACTTCGTTCCAGTAGCCGTCGCCCGGTTCACGCTTGAGCTCGATCTGGATACCGGCCTTGGCGGCGCTCTGCTGGAAGAGCTGGGAAGCGTCGACGGCGCCGGGGAAGGCGACGTCCGAGGTCCTGAGCAGCACCGCGCCGTCGTGACCTGACTTCTTGAAATGGAACTTGGCCTTGTCGGGATCATACTTGCGCTGTTCGATCTCAGTGAACAGCGGATAGGACGCATTGATCGGGAAGTCGTTGCCGAGCGAACCATAGCCTCTGAGAACCTTGTCGAGCATCTCCTCGCGGTCGATCGCCAGCTTCAGCGCCATGCGCAGGTCGTTATTGTCGAACGGCGCTGTGTCGCAGTGCATGATGAAGACATAGTGACCCGGCCCCGCATGGTTGCGGATGGTGACGCCGGGCAGGCGCTTGATCAGGTCGACGATCTTCGGCTCGACGCGGTTGATCATGTTGACCTGGCCGCCCTGCAAGGCCGAGGTGCGCGCAGTGGCATCGTTGATGACGATGATCTCGATCTGGTCGGCATGGCCCATCTTGTCGCCCTGCCAGTAATTGGCAAAGCGCTCGCCGCCATGGCGCACGCCGGGCTCGTTGATGGTGATCTTGTAGGGTCCGGCCGAGATGCCGGCATCGGCCTTGTCCTTGCCGCCATTGGGCTGGACGATCAAATGGTAGTCGCTGAGCAGATAGGGCAGGTCGGCATTGGCTTCCTTCAGCGTCAGCACGACTTCCTTGCCGCTGGCCTTGATGCTCTCGATGCCCTTCATGTAGCCGAGCGCGCCCGACTTCGATTTCTCGTCCGAATGGCGTTCGAGCGTCGCCGCCACGTCCTCGGCGGTCACCGTCTTGCCATTGTGGAATTCGACGCCGTCGCGGATCTTCAGCGTCCAGACCTTGGCGTCGTCCGACGAGCCGATCTCCTCGGCAATGCGGTTCTCGAGACTGCCGTCCGGGGAGAGCTCGACGATTAGTTCGCCCCACATCTTGCCGAAGGCGAACGGCACCTGGGTCATAAACAGGGCCGGATCGAGGCTGTTGGTGGACTCGCCGCCGACCAGGCCGGCCTTCAGCGTGCCGCCCTTGACCGGACCCGCGGCGCGCGCCGCGCTTGAAAGCAGCGAGTTGGCGAACGTCGCGGTGACGCCGAGTGCTGCCGCCCGGCCGAGAAAATCACGACGGCTCAGTTTGCCGGATGCGACGCGCCGGCTAAGAAATTCCAGTTCGTTCGACATGTTGAGTTCCTCACTCTGTTGGTTCGACCTTGTGGTCGTTTTTTATCGTTTCTTGTGAGGAGAATAATGACCGCAACGGAACGCCGTAAGCAAGACCGAATGCGACATGCCGTGGCGTAAATCGTACGTCGCAATTGGACCAATCCGCATAAGCGCTCAAAGCAGAGCGCGCGGGATTTTCTCTTCGAAATTGCGCTCGAAAACCAGTTTCTCGCCTTCATAGGCTTCGATTCTGGCGTTAACCATGAAGTTTTGCGCGTCGGACCGCATCTCGGCGAAGGTTTCGGTGCGCACCGACCATCCATTTCGCGACAGCGTCTGCGTCCAATGCGTCTTGCCCGACGCTGACAGCGGATTGTCGGGATGGATCGCCCATGTCTCTCGCGCGATGCTGCCATTGGCGAGGCCATGCTCCAGATCGCGCACCTCGCCGAAATCGTCGACGATGGAAAGCGTGACAATTCCGGTCTTCTCGTCGCGATCGACATGACGTTCGGAATTGGCAGCGCGGATCGTTTCGGTCGCCCAAGGCGATGCTGCCTCGGGCGTGGGGAACGTGACTTCATCGCATTGCGCCAGCGGGCGCAGCGGCAATTTCAGCGTCGCCGCCGTCAGGTCGAGCCGGACCGGTTCCGGAGATGACCAGATCATCGGCCAGTAGGCGTTCGAAACGGCAATACGCAGGCGATGGCCTGATGGCACGCGATAGGCGCATTGGTCGAGCACCACCCGGGCGCTGACGGTTTCGCCCGGCACCAGCGCTTGCGGGAATTCGTGCGAGTTGTGGTGCGTCAGGTTGAGCACGCCGTAGGAGATCAGCTCCGATGCGCCGTCGGGATGCACATCGCACAGCCGGATGGCGATGTTCGCTTGAGGCCGGTCGGACGAAACCCTGACCAGCACTTCCGGTGCGCCGACAATGTCGATCGCCTCAGTCAGCGCCGGCTGGTCGAAACACACCGATAGTGCATCGTCGGGGCGCTGCTCGCCGGGCAATTCCGGGCCGAACGTGAAGGGAAAATATTCGCCGCCGGCAAGGCCGCAGCTTTGCGGTGAAGCCACTATGATCGGCTTGCTGCCTTCTGCGATCAGCTCGACTTCCTGCGTCTTGATATCAGACGACGGCCACACCGGTTCCGCGACCCAGCGGCCCGGCCGCTCCGGATGCCAGCGTGCGGGGCGGACGCTGTCCATGACATAGGCGCGGTAGGCCGGATCGCCCTCGACGCCGGTGTCGATGTCCTTCAGCCAGCGGTCCCACCAGCGCAAGGCCTCCTGCAGGAAGCCGATGCGCGGTTCGGGTGCGGCATAGTGAGGGTATTTGTGGATCCAGGGACCAACGATCCCTTTGACCGGCGCCTCGATATTGGCGGCGAGATGGGAAATGGTATTTCGATAGCCGTCATGCCAGCCGCCGATCGACAGCACCGCAGCTTGGATGGCCGAATAGTCCTCGCAGATCGAGCCGCGCTTCCAATAGGCGTCGCGGTGCTGATGCTTCAGCCACAGCGGCGCCAGGAAGGGCTGGTTCTCCAGCCGGGTCAGCCACAGGTCGCGCCACCTGACGTCGCCGGCCAGCAGCGGATCCGGCGGCCGCGAGGAATAGGACAGCATGGTCGAGGCCCAGCCGAAATTCTCGATCAGCAGGCAGCCGCCCTTGTAGTGGATGTCGTCGGCATAGCGGTCGACGGTCGAGCACAGGCTGATGACTGCCTTTAGCGCCGGCGGCTGCTTGGCAGCCGTCTGCAGGCAGTTGAAGCCGCCCCAGGAGATGCCCATCATGCCGACACTGCCATTGCACCAGGGCTGGGCCGCCGCCCAGG
Organism: Mesorhizobium sp. BHscii; assembly: GCF_053848065.1. Classification (NCBI taxonomy): domain Bacteria; kingdom Pseudomonadati; phylum Pseudomonadota; class Alphaproteobacteria; order Hyphomicrobiales; family Phyllobacteriaceae; genus Mesorhizobium; species Mesorhizobium sp. BHscii. The sequence goes on from NZ_JBSPKW010000005.1 coordinate 117,126, forward strand.
CAATCACGTCGCAAGCGTCCTGCAATTCCTGCTCGGAATATTCGTCATCCATCAGCCCTTCGGAATCGCCATTGCCACGCATGTCGACGCGGATCGAGGCGTAGCCGTGGCCCGCGAAATAGGGATGCGTCAGCTGATCGCGAAAGATCGTGCCGTCGCGCTTGCGGTAGGGCAGGTGCTCGAGGATCGCCGGCACCGGATCGTCGGCAGCATCGGCCGGCATCCATACCCGCGCCGACAGCCGGCAGCCATCCGGCATGACGATGCCCATGTCAGGAAATTCGACGACCTTGCGGGGAAATTCAGTGACGGTTTTCATGCGGTGCTCCTGGCTGGCCGCATGATGGAGCCCGAGCCTGCCGCGTCGTGGGCCAGCCAACGAATTCGGCTGGTCAATCCGCGTCAACTCAGCGGAATGTCGTTTTCGGCCTTGCTTGCCTGGTAAGCGCTGGACAGTTCGTCATAGCGCGCCGAGATCTTGCCGATCCGCGTTTCCAGCCGCGGGCGCTCGGTCTCGGCCAGCGACCGCACCAGTTTGCGGATCGAAAAGCTCTTCCAATAGGCGTTCTCGGCATTGTAGCCGCCGGGGTCGAGGGTGAAGACCTCCTTCAGGATCTTCAGGTCGTGAGGGATGGCAAAGCTGTCGCGCGAATCCTCGTGGCTGAACAAATAGTAGAAATTATCGAAGCCGGTCCAGGTGATCGCCGACAGGCACAGCGAGCAGGGTTCGTGCGTGGCGAGGAAGATCGCGTCCTTGGTATCGACGCGCTCGGCCTTCGGCATTTCATAGAACCGCTTTAGGCAATGCACCTCGCCATGCCAGAGCGGACTTTCCGTCTCGTTGTTGGTTTCGGCGAGCACCAGCGAGCGATCATCCTTTCTCAGGATCGCCGCGCCGAACAGCTTATTGCCGTGGGCGACGCCTTCGGTGGTCTTCGGTATGATGTCGTGCTCGATCACGTCGAGCAGGCGATCGATCAGCGAGACGTCGGCCATCAGGCGGTCCCGTCGGGGAGATCGATCTCGTAGGCGTGCGAGAAATGGCACTCTTCGAGATTGGAGCCGTCGCCACCGCGGTCGACGACGAGAAAGTCCTGGGCCTCGCCGATCGGCGTCAGCACGCCGTGCCACCGATTGCGCGGATAGTTGACGCCTTGCCCGGGCGCGGTGATGAAGGCGTGCGGCTCACCAGGGCCGTCGTCGCCATCATGGCAGACGACGACCAGGAACGGCCGTGGCGACAGCGGGATGAAAGCCTGGCTGCCGAACGGGTGACGCTCGACCATGGTGAGCTTCAGCGGAAAATCGTAAGGCGTGCCGCGCACCATGGAGATCAGCACGCGCGCATTCGGCCCCAACGCTTCGGCGGTGGCGAGGTCGTGATAGCGCTCGGCCTTGCCGCCATTGATCGGATAGTGATTGTCGCCGCCCATATCGATGACGTCGCCGAATTCGGCGAAGGTCTCGCGGGTCAGCGGCCGGGCGACGATTCGGGTCATGGCGCGCGCCTCGCGACGCCGGCGCCGCCAAGCTTGGCATGTCGGTTGACGTCCTTGTAAAGCAGGTAGCGGAATTTTCCGGGACCGCCGGCATAGCAGGCCTGCGGGCAGAAGGCGCGCAGCCACATATAGTCGCCGGCCTCGACCTCGACCCAGTCCTGGTTGAGGCGGTAGACCGCCTTGCCTTCCAGCACGTAGAGCCCGTGCTCCATCACATGAGTCTCGGCGAACGGGATGACCGCGCCCGGCTCAAGCGTGACGATGGTGACGTGCATGTCGTGGCGCATGTCGGCCGGATCGACAAAGCGCGTCGTCGCCCATCTGCCTTCGGTGCCCGGCATCGGCGTGGGCGCGATGTCTCGTTCCTTGGCGAAGAAGGCTTGCGGGACATCGATGCCCTCGACGGCGTCGTAAGCCTTGCGGATCCAGTGGAAGCGGACAGCAGCACCGCTCTCGTTGCGAACGGTCCATCCGCTGGCCGGCGGCAGGAAAGCAAAGCCACCCGGCTGCAGGACATGTTTCTCGCCAGCCAGCAAAACGGTCAGCTCGCCCTCAACCACGAACAAGGCGCCTTCGGCGCCGGCATCCGGTTCAGGCCGGTCGCTGCCGCCGCCGGGCGCGACCTCGACGATATATTGCGAAAACGTCTCGGCGAACCCCGACAGCGGGCGCGACAGCACCCAGACGCGGGTCTTTTCCCAGAATGGCAGGGCGCTGGTGACGATGTCCTGCATCACGCCCCTTGGAATGACCGCATAGGCCTCCGTGAAGACAGCCCGGCCGGTCAGCAGCTCACTCTGGCCGGGGTGGCCGCCCTGCGGCGCGTAGTAGAATCGGTCGGCCATCTTGATCGTGTCCATGAGTTCAAAGCCTATTGCGGAGCCAAAGCCTATCGCGGAAGCCAAGGCTATTGTGGAAGCATGTCCCTGAGGCGGAGCAGTGCGATGCGCTCGACCTGTTTGCAGGCGGTGTCGAATTCAACGTCGTGGCTGTTGCCGATGCGCGCCTCAAACTCTGCCAGGATTTCCGCCTTGGTTTTGCCTTTCACCGCGATAATGAAGGGAAAGCCAAAGGAAGCGACGTAGGCGGCATTGAGTTTGGAGAACAACTCCCGCTCCTTGTCGGTCAGCGCGTCGAGCCCGGCGGAAGCCTGTTCCCTCGTCGATTCCGCCGACAGCCGCTTGGCCTGCGCCAGTTTGCCGGCAAGGTCGGGATGGGCCTTGAGCACGGAGAGCCGCTCGGCCTCGCTGGCGCCGCGAAAGACACGGCACAGCGCATTGTGGAGACCGCCGGCGCTGTCATGCGCTGGGCCGAGCTCCAACTCGTAGGCGCGTTCGGCGATCCACGGCGAATGCTCGAACACGCCACCGAATGCATGGACGAAGGCCTCGAACTCCATTTTCGACGGGCGCAGCGCCGGCCGCCGGAACGGATGGGTTTCTTGCCAGTGCCTGGCGATATCGATGCGCCGCGCCAACCAGACCCTGTCGTGCGATCTGACGTAGTCGACGAAGCGCTTCAGCGCCGCGGCCCGGCCCGGCCGGCCGACGAGGCGGCAGTGCAGGCCGATATTCATCATGCGCGGCCTGCCTGCCTTGCCCTCGGCGTAGAGCGTGTCGAAACTATCCCTGAGATAGGCAAAAAACTGGTCGCCCGAGTTGAAGCCCTGCGGCGTGGCGAAGCGCATGTCGTTGGCATCGAGCGTGTAGGGGATGATGAGCTGCGGCTTTGCCGACCCGTCCGGCCCGTCATGCTCGAACCAATAAGGCAGTTCGTCGTCATAAGTGTCCGACACATAGTCGAAGCCGCCTTCTTCCGCCGCCAGCCGCACGGTGTTGATCGACGTGCGGCCGGTGTACCAGCCTGCCGGCCGCGCCCCAGTGACCTCGTAGTGCAGCTGGATCGCCGCTTCCATGTCGCGGCGCTCGTCCTCCGGCGCATGGTCGCGGTAGTCGATCCATCTCAGCCCGTGCGAGGCGATTTCCCAGCCGGCCTCCTGCATCGCTGCGACCTGGTCGGGCGAGCGCGCCAGCGCTGTGGCGACGCCGTAGCAGGTGACCGGTACCTCAGCCTCGGTGAACAGGCGCAGCAATCGCCAGAACCCGGCGCGGGCGCCATATTCGTAGATCGATTCCATGTTCCGGTGGCGCTGCCCGGGCCAGGGCGCGGCGCCGACGATCTCGGACAGGAAGGCTTCCGAAGCCTTGTCGCCATGCAGGACGCAGTTCTCGCCGCCTTCCTCGTAATTGACGACGAACTGCACTGCGACATGCGCCCCGCCAGGCCACTTCGGATCCGGCGGATTGGCGCCGTAGCCGCGCATGTCTCGTTCGTACCGCATCGTTGCTCCTGCCGGATTGTGTGATCAGGATAGTCGAAAGCGCCGCTTGCGCATTCCCCCGAAAATTTTGAAAGTGTTTTTGCAGCACTCCGCTCGACCGGGACTTATGCATCGCCTTTAATTGGCGCACAATTCGTCAAACATGTTCGGCTGTACCGGGCATGTTCGACTGTACCGGGATGGGAGCAGCCAGTGGCGGAAACGTCGAAAGCCGAAGGCGGACGTCTGACGACCCATGTCCTCGACACCGCGACCGGCCGGCCGGCGGCAGGTCTGTCGATCGAGCTTTACCGCATCAACGACGATATGCGGACGCATCTGAAGACGACGGTCACCAATGCCGACGGCCGCTGTGACGCGCCGCTGCTTGCCGACGCGGAATTCCGCACCGGCGAATACGAGCTGGTCTTCGCGGCCGGCGACTATCTGCGCCGGCAGGGATTGAGGCTGCCGGAACCGGCCTTCCTCGACAGCGTGCCGATCCGCTTCGGCATGGCCGAGCTGGTGCACTATCATGTGCCGCTGCTTATATCGCCCTACGGCTATTCGACTTATCGAGGGAGCTGACACATGGCCGGGCTCAAGACACGCAATGAGATACGCTTCATCCTCAATGGCGAGCATGTTGCGCTGACCAGGGTCGCGCCTGAGGAGACCTTGCTAGACTGGCTGCGGCTCGAGCGCACGCTGCGAGGCACCAAGGAAGGCTGCGCCGAAGGCGATTGCGGCGCTTGTACCGTGCTGATCGGAAGGCTCTCAGCCGGCCGGCTGGTCTATGAAAGCGTCAATGCCTGCATCCGCTTCCTCGGTTCGCTCGATGGCACGCATGTCGTGACAGTCGAGCATCTGCGTGGCGACGGCGATAGGCTGCATCCGGTGCAGCAGGCCATGGTCGACTTTCACGGCTCGCAATGCGGCTTCTGCACGCCGGGCTTCGTCATGTCGCTTTACGCTCTGTGGATGCGGTCGCCGGAGCCGTCGGATGCGGCCATCGAAAAGGCGCTGCAGGGTAATCTCTGCCGCTGCACCGGCTACGAGGCGGTCGTCCGCGCCGCGCGTGCCATCTCCAGCTACGGCAAGGCGGCAAAGGACCCGCTGGCTGCGGAGCGCAATGCGATCGCCGAGAAGCTTGCGGCCATGAAAGACGGCGAGCGCATCGAGATCGGCGCCGGCAAGCAGCGGCTGGTCGTGCCGGCCGATGCCGACGACCTCGCCGCCGTGCTGGACAAGGAGCCGGGCGCCACCATCGTTGCCGGTTCGACCGATGTCGGCCTGTGGGTGACCAAGCATATGCGTGAGATTTCGCCGGCGATCTTCATCGGCAATCTCGACGGGCTCTGCGCGATTTCCGAAGATAAGGGCGTCATCTCGATCGGGGCCGGTGTCACCTATACGGAGGCGTTTTCGACGCTGGCGAAACGCATCCCGGCGCTCGGGCCGCTGTTCGATCGCATCGGCGGCGATCAGGTGCGCAATATGGGTACGATCGGCGGCAACATCGCCAATGGCTCGCCGATCGGCGACACGCCACCGCCGCTGATTGCACTCGGTGCGCGGCTGACGCTGCGCCGGGGCAACAAGCGGCGGACGATCCCGCTCGAAGATTTCTTCATCGCCTATGGCAAGCAGGACCGGCAGCCGGGCGAGTTCGTCGAGGCCGTGCATGTCCCGGTACCCGCGAAAGGCAGGAAGTTTGCGGTCTACAAGATCACCAAGCGTCGCGACGAGGACATCACCGCAGCACTTGGCGCATTCCTGCTGACCCTGGCCAGCGACGGCATGGTGACGGATATCCGCATCGCCTATGGCGGCATGGCGGCAACGCCGAAGCGGGCTTTTGGAGTGGAAAAGGCGCTTCTCGGCAAGCCCTGGACGGAGGCGACGGTCGAGGTGGCGATGGCCGAGTACGCCAAAGATTTCACCCCGCTGACCGACATGCGAGCGAGCGCCGAATACCGGGCGCTGGCAGCGCGGAACCTGCTGTTGCGCTTCTTCGCCGAGACCAGCGGCACCAAGGCGCCGATCCAAATATCGCGGTACGAGGCGGCGTAATGACCACGCACGCTCCCAACCTCAAGGCGCAAAAAATCTCCGGCGGCGTTGCCACCGACCAGCGCCATGATTCCGCGCACAAGCATGTCCGTGGCACGGCCATCTATATCGACGACATGCCGGAACCGGCAGGCACGCTGCATGGCTGCCTCGGGCTTTCGACGGCCACGCACGCCACCATCACCAGCATGGACCTGTCGGCGGTGCGCGCAGCACCCGGTGTCGTCGACGTGCTGACGGCGAGCGACGTGCCGGGTGAAAACGACATTTCGCCGACCGGCCGTCACGACGAGCCGGTGCTGGCCGACGGCAAGGTACAATTCTTTGGCCAGCCGATCTTCTGCGTCGTCGCCGTAACGCGCGAGCAGGCGCGCCGCGCCACAAGGCTGGCCAAGGTCGAATACAAGGAATTGCCTTTCGTCACCGACGTCGGCGTGCTCGATCCCAGCAAGGACAAGCTGGTCACGCCGCCGCTGACCCTGAGGCGCGGCGATGCAGCGGCTGCGATCAAAGCGGCGCCGCGCCGGCTGAAGGGAAAAATGCGCATCGGCGGTCAGGACCATTTTTATCTCGAAGGCCAGATCGCCATGGCCATTCCCGGCGAGGATCAGGACGTCACGATTTTTTCCTCCACACAGCATCCGAGCGAAGTCCAGCACATGGTCAGCCATGCGCTCGGCGTGCCAAGCCATGCCGTCACGGTCGAGATCCGCCGTATGGGCGGCGGCTTTGGCGGCAAGGAAACGCAAGGCAACCAGTTTGCCGCGCTCGCGGCGATTGCTGCGAAAAAACACCACCGCGCGGTGAAAATCCGGCCCGACCGCGACGACGACATGATCGCCACCGGCAAGCGCCACGACTTTCTGGTCGATTACGAGGTTGGCTTCGACGACGAGGGCAATATTCTCGGCGTCGATTTCATGTTCGCGGCGCGCTGCGGCTTCTCGGCGGACCTTTCAGGCCCGGTCACCGATCGCGCGCTGTTCCACTGCGACAATACCTATTTCTGGCCGGCGGTTCATGCGCAATCGGCACCGCTCTACACCAACACCGTGTCGAACACCGCCTTCCGCGGCTTCGGCGGGCCGCAAGGCATGGTCGGGGCCGAGCGCGTCATCGACGAGGTCGCCTTTGCCGTTAGCAAGGACCCGCTCGAGATCCGTAAGAAGAACTTTTATGGCACCTCAGACCGCAACGTCACGCCCTATCACCAGACGGTCGAAGACAACATCATCCACCGCGTCGTCGCCGAACTGGAGGCGAGTTGCGACTATGCGCGGCGTCGCCGCACCATTGAAGCCTTCAACGCCAACAGCCGCTTCATCAAGCGCGGATTGGCGCTAACGCCGGTCAAATTCGGCATCTCGTTCACGGCTACGCATTACAACCAGGCCGGCGCGCTGGTGCATGTCTACACCGACGGTTCGGTGCATCTGAACCATGGCGGCACCGAAATGGGGCAGGGCCTCTACGTCAAGGTGGCGCAGGTTGTGGCGGAAGAGTTCCAGATCGACCTTGACCAGGTCAAGATCACCGCAACGACGACCGGCAAGGTGCCGAATACCTCGGCGACCGCCGCGTCGTCAGGTTCCGACCTCAACGGCATGGCGGCGCAGAACGCAGCCCGGCAGATCAAAGAGCGGCTGACCAATTTCGCCGCCGAAAAATACCAGGTGCCGCGCGACCAGGTGCTGTTCCTGCCCAACCGGGTGCGCATCGGCAACCAGGAGATCGCCTTCGCCGATCTCGTCAGGCAGGCCTACATGGCCCGCATCCAGCTTTCGGCGGCGGGCTTCTACAAGACGCCGAAAATCCACTGGGATCGCGACAAGGGCGAGGGTCGCCCCTTCTATTATTTCGCCTACGGCGCCGCGTGCTCGGAAGTGTCGGTCGACACGCTGACCGGCGAATACATGGTCGAGCGCACCGACATCCTGCACGAGACCGGCCGCTCGCTGAACCGCGCCATCGACCTCGGCCAGGTCGAGGGCGGCTTCATCCAAGGCATGGGATGGCTGACGACGGAGGAACTTTGGTGGGACGACAAGGGCCGGCTGCGCACCCATGCGCCGTCGACCTACAAAATCCCATTGGCCTCGGACCGACCGAAGATCTTTAACGTGACGCTGGCCGACTGGCCTGAGGCGCACGAGCCGACGGTGCACCGCTCCAAGGCGGTCGGCGAGCCGCCGCTCCCGCTCGGCATGTCGGTACTGCATGCTCTGTCGGATGCGGTGGCGAGCGTTGCCGACCACCGGATCTGCCCGCGCCTCGATCCACCGGCGACGCCGGAGCGTGTGCTGATGGCGATCGAACGGCTGAAGAGGGAAGCCAAGACCAGCACGTGACCAGTCTTTGGAATCCCAGAAAGCGTGCAATTCAGGCCGAAAACTCTATATTTCCCGATAGGGAATGCGAATGATGACCTCGAAAGTGCAAAGCTTGAAAGCCTTTCTTGCCGACGCCGGCCGGGTCGCCCTGGTCGAGGTGGCCGGGACAAAAGGTTCGACGCCGCGCGAGAAGGGCGCCTTCATGCTCGTCTCGGGCGCGGCAAGTTTTGGCACGATCGGCGGCGGCCAACTCGAATACATGGCAATCGACAAGGCGCGGCAGATGCTTTTCTCCCCCGTTGAGGGGGGTGAGGAGAGGTCGGCCAATGGCCGAGAAAAAGCCAACGATTTGGCTTTTTCAGCGACGAACGCCCGGAGCCATAGCGAAGGGCAGGCCGCGAAGCGGCCAGAGGGCGTCGTCTCAGAAGGCATCGCCAGAGCTTCGAGCACTGCCGCGGCGATCCCACCCGACGGCTTCGCCGCCGCCCTCCCCTCAAGGGGGAAGGATGTCAGCGCCACGCTCGATATCCCGCTCGGACCCGAAATCGGCCAGTGCTGCGGCGGCAGGGTCGAGGTGTCGATCCGGCTGGTCGACGCTGCGTTGGCGCAAGAGCTGATTGCGGCCGCGGAAGCCGAGGAGGCTCAACTGCCGCATGTTTACATCTTTGGTGGTGGTCATGTCGGCCAGGCGTTGGCCTCGGCGGTGGCCTTGCTGCCGGTCCGTGTCGTCGTTGTCGAGACGCGGGTCGAGGCGCTGGAGGGCATGCCGGACACGGTCGAAACCAGCCTGACGCCAATGCCCGAGGCTGTGGTGCGCGAGGCTCCGCCCGGGAGCGCCTTCGTCGTCCTCACCCACGACCACGCGCTGGATTTCCTGATCGCCACCGAGGCGCTGAAACGCCGGGATGCCGCCTATGTCGGCATGATCGGCTCGAAGACCAAAAAGGCGACGTTCAGGAGCTGGTTCCTGAAGTCAACGGACGGCAGCGAGGCGGAATTTGCCCGCCTGGTCTCGCCGATCGGCGGCGAAACGGTCAAGGACAAGCGCCCGCAGGTGATCGCGGCACTGGCCGCCGCCGAGATCATGACGGCGCTGGCCGCGCATGCCACGGCGTCAGCCGCTCCGCACCCCGCCTCTCGTGGCAAGGCAATGGCCGGCTGACAGCCAAGCGCCCACAGCCTGCTGCTCACATCGGCCGTTTCATACCCAGATGGTCGCGCAGCGTGCTGCCTTCATAGTCGGTGCGGAACAGGCCGCGCCGCTGCAGCTCCGGCACGACAAGCACGGCAAAGGCATCAAGCTCGCCAGGAAAATAGGACGGCATGACGTTGAAGCCGTCTGCCGCGCCACCCTCGAAGCGTGCCTCGAGCTCGTCGGCGATCTGGGCCGGCGTTCCGACGACGCGCCAGTGGCCGCGAGCGCCGGCGAAATGGCGGGCAAGCTGGCGAATCGAAAGGTTGTCGCGGCGCGACTGCTCGATGACCAGCGCCTGCCGGCTCTGCATGCCTTCGCTGGCCGGCAGCTCCGGCAGCGGCCCATCTATGGGATAGCGCCACAGATCGGAAGTGCTGAGATAGCTGGAAAGCAACGCCACGCCGACATCGTCGGGGATCAGCTCCTGCAGCTCCTCATATTTGGCCGTGGCTTCCGCTTCGGTTGCCGCCACGATCGGTGCGACGCCCGGCATGATCTTGATGTCATCCGGCTCGCGCCCATAGGTTGCCAGACGCCCCTTGAGATCATCATAGAAGGCCTTCGCCTCCTCGAATGTCTGCGCTGCCGTGAACACGACATCAGCGGTCCGGGCGGCAAGATCCCTGCCCTCGTCCGATGCTCCGGCCTGAACCATGACCGGTGCGCCCTGGGGCGAGCGCGGCAGATCGAGTGGGTCCCGCACTGAAAAGCTTCTGCCGTCGTGACCAGGTCCGGAAACCCCGTCCAGCTTGCCTTGCCAGAGTGCGGTAACCACGGCAGCGAATTCTCGCGCGCGCTCATAACGGTCGGCGTGCGGGCGCAGGCCGGTCGCGCCGAAATTAGCAGCTTCGATGTGGCTGGCGGAGGTGACAAGGTTCCAGCCGGCACGGCCGCCACTCAGATGATCGAGCGACAAGAAGGTCCGCGCCAACCCGTAAGGCTCGGTATAGCTCGTCGATGCCGTGGATACGAGGCCGATGCGGCTGGTCTGGGCCGCGAGAGCCGAAAGCAGGCTGATCGGTTCGAAGCCGATCGAGCGTGACGTCTGGCTGGCGATGTTGATATCGGCCTCGCGCACGCCGGCGGCGTCCTCGCAGAAGATCATGTCGAATTTCGCCGCCTCCGCCGTTCGCGCCAGCTGGATGTAGTGCTCGATGTCGACGCCTGCCGTCACATGCGCTTTTGGGTGGCGCCAGGCGGCAATGTGGTGGCCTGTTGCCCACAGGAACGCCCCGAGCTTCATCTGACGTCGATGGGCGGTCATCGTTCATCTCCCCCAGCAAGTCCGAGATGGGAGCGCAGCGTCGCGCCGGGATAATCCGACCGGAGAAGGCCGCGACGGCGAAGCTCCGGCAGCACGAGGTCGACGAAATCGTCGAGCACAGATAGCGCCGGTGGCATGAGTATGTTGAAACCATCGCAGCTTTTCGATCGGAAGGGCTCTTCGAGCCTATCCGCGATCAGGTCCGGCTTGGCGGCCATGTCAGCACCCGGCGCGACGGTCATCAGCACCTTTGTCGCGCCAGGACTGCGCCCGAACGCAAGCGCGTGGCGCTTCAGATCGTCGGGCTTCGCGCCCGCGATCGATGGCTCGTCCAGCAGGATGACATCGGCGAAGCGGGCGGCGATCTCCATGTCGGGCTCCGACAGGCCTGACATGACGAGCACCGGCATATCCTGCGGCGAGCGTGCAACGTTCAGTGGCCCGCGCACAGAGAAAAACTCGCCCTTGTGGTCGAGCAGGTGCATCTTTTCGGGATCGAAGAAGCGGCCGCCGCGCTGGTCGAACAGCAGGGCATCCGCATCCCAACCTCTCCACAAGCCCCGCACGATCCCGATGAATTCTTCCGCGCGTCGGCGGAAATCTTCGCGGGAAAACCCTTCCGGACGGCTGAAATTGGTCGCCTCGCGCGGATCGGGGACCATGCTTGCGTGCCACCCGGCACGGCCATGGCTGATGACGTCGAGCGATGCGAAACGGCGCGCGAGGTTGTAGGGCTGGTGGGCGACCGTCGACGCCGCGGCGACGAGGCCGATCCTGCTGGTAATCGTCGCAAGCGCTGCCAGCAGGGTCGTCGCTTCGAAGGGCACTTGCCGGTTCGGTGCGTCGCCGCCTGCAGCCGGCGCGGAATCAGCAAGCAGCACCATATCCAGCCCGGCCGTCTCGGCCTTTTGCACAAACCGGGCCAAAAGAGTGAAATCCGGACCGGCGTCGGACGGAGGGGAAAGAGCGCTTTCCGGAAACAGTGAAACGGCGAGATGCATTTTGGCACCGCTGGCCATCGGTCTTCCCTGGTGAGTGAATTCCGCAGGGACTATCTTCGCCGGCTTGACGGGACGCAACCGGCCAGCCGGCGATCATTTGCCTGCCAGAATATCCTTGATCAGCCGTTGGCAGCGCTCGGCCATGAAATCGAGCAGCAGCCGCACCTTCGGGTCCTGCAGCTTCTTGTGCGGGTAGACGGCGGCGAACTGCACCGGTGTCGGCGGCGTGTCGGGCAGGATCACCTTCAGCCGCCGGTCGCGGATGAACGGCTCAACCTCGAAGCGCGGCTTGTTGATGATGCCGCGGCCGGACAGCGCCCAGCCGGTCAGCACGTCGCCATCGTCGGTGTCATAAGGCCCATGCACTTCGAATTTCCGCGGGCCGTCAGCCGTCTGCAGCGTCCAGACGTATTCGCGCGCGCCGGAATAGCGAAGCATCAGGCAGTCGTGCTTCTTGCCGATCAATTCCTGCGGTTCGGTCGGCTCACCGCGCGCCTCAAGATATTTCGGCGCCGCCACCAGCACCCGCTCGCACTCCATGATGCCGCGCATCCTGAGGCTGGAGTCCTCGATGATACCGAGCCGGAAGGCAACGTCGATGCCTTCCTTCATAATGTCGACATTGTGGTCTGAAAGCCTCAGCCGCACCTCGATATCAGGGTATTTGTCGTGGAAATCTGGGATGCCCGAGGCCACCAGCCGCCGGCCGAGGCCGAGCGGCGCTGTCACCTTGATGGTGCCGCGCGGCTGGCCTGACAACGCGCTGACCGCGGCCTCCGCCTCGTTGACCGCCTCAAGCACCTGCTTGGCGCCGGAGTAGAACACCGTGCCGTGCTCGGTCGGCATTAATTGCCGCGTCGTGCGGTTGAACAGCCTGACACCAAGGTGCTTTTCAAGCTCCTTGATGCGGTTGGAGGCGACCGCCGGCGAAATGCGCATGTCGCGGCCCGCCGCCGATAGATTGCCAAGCTCGACGACGCGGACGAAAACGGCGATGTTGTCGAGGTAGGCCATGCGGCTTAGGGCTCTCATACGGCTGCGTAGGGATAACCCTAGTATTTTCCATTTTTTTTTGAAAGTCATCGTGCAGCTCGGCCCTTTCCGTTTGCGCTCCAGTCCGTAAAGTTAGCCGATCGGCAGGGACGACTTTTCAATGTTAGATTTCGCAATTTTCTGGGACTGGCTGAGTTTCGCCGTGCGCTGGCTGCATGTCGTCACCAGCATAGCCTGGATCGGTTCGTCCTTTTATTTCGTCGCGCTCGATCTTGGCTTGCGCCAGCGTCCGGGCATGCCTGTCGGCGCCTTCGGCGAGGAATGGCAGGTGCATGGCGGCGGCTTCTATCACATCCAGAAATATCTGGTGGCGCCGGCCGAAATGCCCGAGCACCTGACCTGGTTCAAATGGGAATCCTACGCCACCTGGCTGTCGGGCTTTGCCATGCTGTGCGTGGTTTACTATGCGGGGGCGGACCTGTTCCTGATCGATCCCAATGTGCTTGCCATGTCGGTGCCTACAGGCATCGTGCTGTCACTGGCGACGATCGGCGTCGGCTGGGTGGTCTACGATCTTTTATGCCGTTCGCCTCTTGGCAACAGCGACACCGGCCTGATGCTGGTGCTCTATGGCGTGCTTGTGTTCATCGCCTGGGGTCTTACCCACCTGTTCACCGGCCGCGCCGCCTTCCTGCATCTTGGCGCTATCACCGCAACGATCATGTCGGCCAATGTCTTCATGGTCATCATCCCGAACCAGAAGATCGTCGTCGCCGACCTGATCGCCGGCCGCAAGCCCGACCCGAAATACGGCAAGATTGCCAAGCAGCGCTCGCTGCACAACAATTACCTGACGCTGCCCGTTTTGTTCCTGATGCTGTCGAACCACTACCCGCTGGCGTTCGGCACCGAGTTCAACTGGGTGATCGCCTCGCTGGTTTTCACCATCGGCGTGCTGATCCGGCACTATTTCAACACCATGCATGCGCGCAAGGGTAACCCGACCTGGACCTGGCTGGCTGCCGCCGTCCTGTTCGTCATCATTATCTGGCTGTCAACGGTGCCGAAAGTGCTGACCGGCGAAGTCAAGGCGTCCTCGGCGGCACAGGTCTATGTCGCCTCGGCGCACTTTCCCGCAGTGCGCGACGCGGTGCTTGGCCGCTGCTCGATGTGTCATGCGCGGGAGCCATCCTACGAGGGCATCTATCACGCGCCGAAAGGTGTGATGCTCGACACGGACGCCGGTATCGCCGAGCAGGCCCGCGAGATCTACCTGCAGGCCGGCCGTAGCCACGCGATGCCGCCCGCCAACGTCACCCATATCACCGACAAGGAACGGGCGTTGCTGGTGGCATGGTTCGAGGAGGCAGGGAAATAAGCATGACCAGCACGCTCCTGCGCGGCCGCACGCTGTCCTTTCTGCGCTGGCCTGAGACCGTCGACGATCATTCCGCCTGGCGCTACGAGGACGACGGCGGCCTGCTGCTCCGCGACGGCAGGATCGTTGCCGCGGGCGCCTACGCCGACGTCGAGAAAAAAGTTGATGAAGGCGCAAAAAAGATCGACCACCGCCCGCACCTGCTGCTGCCTGGTTTCATCGACGCGCATGCGCATTTTCCGCAGATGCAGGTCATCGGTTCCTATGGCGCGGAACTGCTCGACTGGCTGAACACTTACACTTTTCCCGAGGAGACAAAATTCCAGAACGCACAGCATGGCCGCCGCATCGCCAGGCTGTTCCTCGACGAGATGGTGCGCCACGGCACGACGACAGTCGCCGCCTATTGCTCGGTCCACAGGGAATCGGCCGAAGCGTTCTTCACCGAGTCGCATGACCGCAACATGCTGAACATCGCCGGCAAAGTGATGATGGATCGCAACGCGCCGGAGGGCGTGCTCGACACAGCGCAGTCGGGCTATGACGACAGTAAGGCGCTGATCGCCGAATGGCACGGCAAGGGGCGCCAGCACTATGCCATCACACCGCGCTTCGCCATCACCTCCTCACCCGAGCAACTGGAGATGGCGGGCGCCCTCTGCCGCGAATATCCCGATCTGCACATGCAGACGCATCTGTCGGAAAACCACGCCGAGATCGCCTTTACGCTGCAACTCTATCCGCAGGCACACGACTATACCGATGTCTACGAGCATTATGGGCTGCTCGGGCGCAAAAGCCTATTCGGCCACTGCATCCATCTGTCGGAACGCGAGGCGGACGCGCTTTCGGACACGGGCTCGGTGGCCGTGTTCTGCCCGACCTCGAACCTGTTCCTCGGCTCGGGCTTGTTCGACTATCAGCGCTACCGCACGCGTGACAAAGCCCTCCGGATCGCCGCCGCCACCGATGTCGGCGGCGGCACCAATTACTCGATGCTGCGCACCATGGATGAGGGTTATAAGGTGATCGCGCTGAACGGCGAGAAGCTCAACCCGTTCCAGTCGTTCTGGCAGCTCACCCGCGGCAATGCCGAGGCGCTGTCGGTCGTGGAAAAAGTCGGCACGCTCGACCAAGGCAGCGATGCCGACATCATCGTCCTCGATGCCCGCGCCACGCCGGCCATGCGGCTGCGGATGGAGACCGCGGACACGCTGGCGGAGGAACTGTTTCTGCTGCAAACACAGGGCGACGACCGCGCCGTGCGCGAGGTCTATGTCGCCGGACGTGCGATGAAAAGCGATCTGGGACTTAACGTCGGGCTATGAAGTAATCGGTGGGTTCAAGCATGACAGTGCGCCAGTCCAAGCTGATCGGAATGGTCGGAGGAATGAGCTGGGAGTCGAGCGCCCTCTACTACCGGCTGCTGAACGCGGCCGCACATCGCCGGCTTGGCGGCCATCACAATGCGCGCTCCGTGATGTTCACGCTCGATTTCGACGAACTTAACACCATGGCTTCCATGGGTCGATGGGATAGCGTCAGTGAAAGAGTTGCCGAGGCCGCGCGGTGCCTGGAAAGGGCCGGGGCAGACTTCGTGATAATCACGGCGGTAACCCCGCACTCGGTTGCAGATCAGGTTGAGGCGGCGATTGGTATTCCGTTGCTCCACCTGGCCGATCCGACTGCAGTTGCGATCCGCAACGGGGGTTTCTCGCGCGTCGGACTTTTGGGAACCCGATACACGATGGAGATGGATTTCTTCAGGCAACGGCTCAGGGACCGTCATGGCCTCGACGTGATCACGCCGCCACAGGAGCAGCGCACTGCTCTGCACCGGATCATCGTTGACGAGCTGACCTTGGGCGCCGTCAAGAACGCCTCCAAGGCGGCGCTCCTGCAAATGGCGCGTGATCTCCAGGCCCGGGGCGCGGAAGCGATCATCGTCGGCTGCACCGAACTGCCGCTTCTGCTCGACACGGACGACTATCCTGTGCCAGCCTTCGACGTAACGGTTCTTCATGCCGAGGCCGCGGTCGATCTGGCGCTGGAGACGGATCCGCGTGAAGCATCCGAGGCTTGACCCGGCGGCAACCATCGGTCAAAGCGTGGGGTTGACAGGGGAACGACATGGCCGTTGCGGACGATATCGCTCTGATCCAGAAACAGGAAGCCGAGCTTGTCTTCCCGGCCTTTGATGAGGCTGTCGCCTTCAAGATCGGCTCGGCGATCCGCGACCGGGCACTAGCCGAGAATCTGCCGATCATCGTCGATATCAGAACCTTCGACCGGCCGCTGTTCTACGCGGCAATGCCGGGCTCGAACGCCTCCAATCCGGATTGGGCGCGGCGCAAGATCAACGTAGTGCGGCGGTTCCTGAAAAGCACCTACCGCATGGTGCTGGAGCAGCAGCGTCCCGACCGCAGCTTCAAGCCGGGCGAGGGGCTCGACATATCAGACTACGTGCTGGCCGGCGGCGGTTTTCCAGTCACGGTCAAGGGCGCCGGTGTGATCGGTGTGATCGCGGTCTCGGGCCTGCCGGAGCGCGAGGATCACGGCGTCGTCGTCGATGCGCTGTGCAGCCATCTCGGCGTCGACGGGTGCGAGTTGGCACTGCCGCCGGAAGCAAAATGACCGAGATCGATCCCAAGACCTTCCTCACCGCCATCTTCAATGCCGCCGTCGCCGCTGCCGATCCCCAGAGGACCATCAGGGATCACCTGCCGGCAAGGCCGAAAGGGCGCACCATCGTCGTCGGTGCCGGCAAGGGTTCGGCGCAGATGGCGGCGGCTTTCGAGAAGGTGTGGGACGGGCCGATCGAAGGGCTGGTCGTCACCCGCTACGGCTACGCTGCGGCATGCCAGCGCATTGAGATCATCGAGGCGGCGCATCCGGTGCCGGACGTCGCAGGGCTCGAAGCGTCGCGCCGGCTGCTCGAAAAAGTTCAGGGGCTGACCGACGATGATCTGGTCGTGGCGCTCATTTCCGGCGGGGGCTCGGCGCTGCTGCCGGCGCCCGCGGAAGGTCTGACGCTGGCCGACGAGATCGCCGTCAACGAGGCGCTGCTCGCCTCCGGCGCGCCGATCGCCGCCATGAACACTATCCGCAAGCATGTTTCCATTATCAAGGGCGGTAGATTGGCCGCGGCCGCCTATCCGGCCAAGGTCATGTCGCTGGTCGTCTCCGACATTCCGGGCGACAATCCGGCGCTGGTCGCTTCCGGTCCGACCGTTCCCGATTCGGGCAGCCGCCAAGAGGCGCTGGCATCGATCGCCGCCTATGGCATGAAACTGCCGGCTGCGGTGATGGCGCATATCAATTCGCCGGCCGCAGATGCGCCGCGCGCCGACGATTCGCGTTTTTCGCGCAACGAAGTGCATCTGATCGCCTCGGCCGGCGTATCGCTGGAAGCGGCTGCAGCCGAAGCCAGGCGCCATGGCATCGAGGCGGTCATCCTCTCCGATTCCATCGAGGGCGAGGCGCGCGAGGTCGGCGGTGTCCACGCTGCGATCGCCCGCGAAGTCGCGACGCGCAACCGGCCCTTCCGAACTCCCGTGTTGGTCTTGTCTGGTGGAGAGACGACGGTGACTTTGCGGGCAAAAGGCAAGGGCGGCCGTAACAGCGAGTTCCTGCTCGCCTTCGCTATCGGCATCAGCGGCATGGATGGCATCCACGCGCTGGCCGCTGACACCGACGGCATCGACGGCTCTGAGGACAATGCCGGCGCCTTCGCCGATGGCTCGACGGTGTCGCGGATGCGGGCGACGGGCGTCGATGCTAAGGCCATGCTCGCCGGCAACAATGCCTGGACGGCATTCAACGCCGTCGGCGATCTTTTTATGCCCGGCCCGACCGGAACGAATGTCAATGACCTAAGGGCGATCCTGATCAGATAGGTTCAGGCCGCCATCAACTTTCTTACCGCCTTCATGTCCTGCAGGAACCGCTCGCGCTCGGCCTGTTTGTCCGCCGGCTCGCGAATGCGCAGGATGAAGGACGGGTGGATGGTGACGAACACACGCAGGCCATCGTCGCGCTCCACGACCTCGCCGCGCATCTTCATGATCGGCACGACCTTGCCGAGCAGCGACTGCGCCGCAGTTGCGCCGAGCGCCACCGCCAGATTGGGCTTGATCATTTCGAGCTCCTTGTCGAGCCACCAGCGGCAGGCCTGCACCTCGCCGGCATTTGGCTTGGAGTGGATGCGCCGCTTGCCGCGCGGCTCGAATTTGAAATGCTTGACCGCGTTGGTGACATAGACTTTCAACCGGTCGACGCCGGCATCCTCAAGGATGGCGTCGAAGACCTTGCCCGCCGGCCCGACGAAGGGTTTGCCGGCCAAATCCTCCTGGTCGCCAGGCTGTTCACCGACGAAGATCACCTTGGCCTTGTCAGGCCCTTCGCCGAACACGGTCTGTGTTGCATTGCGCCAAAGCGGGCAGCGGCGGCAGGCTTTCGCCACTTCGCTGAGTTCGGGAATAGATCTTGCGTCGTCGCCTTCCGTCGTCTCAGGCAATTCAGGCTTCGGCCAGCGTCTTGCCTGCACCTTAGCGTGGCGTGGCGTGGGATTTGTCTGCATCCTGGCGATCATGGCTGATGCGGCCTTGTCCGCTGCTGCGATCAGACACGCAATGAGCAAAGCCCGCGGAAGGTTCCGTTGAAATTACACACGCCTGCGCCTTCACCGGCGGATGGCCGACAACGCGCTGCCTACACCTCGTGCAGATAGAGATGATAATCCAGTTCGCTGACCGTGCGCGCCACGCGCAGATATTCGGATTGCTTGATCGCCACAAATGTACGGTGCAGGTCTTCGCCCAGTGCGCCTTTGAGGAACGTTGACGCGCGCGCGGCCTCGATCGCGGCGCGCCAGTCCACCGGCATGGTCGTGCGCGTGATTGCCGATTCGTAGCCATTGCCGGTGGTTTCGGGGCCGGGATCGAGGCCTTCGTCGAGACCCTTAGTGATGCCGGCCAGCACAGTTGCCGCTACCAGATAGGGGTTGGCGTCGACGCCCGACGGCCGGTGCTCGATACGCCGGTTTTTCGCATCACCCGCCGGCACGCGCAGCGCCACCGAGCGGTTGTTGACGCCCCAGGTCGGCGCCACCGGCGCATAGGATTGCGAAACGAAACGCCGCCATGAATTGGCGTGCGGCGCAAACACCAGCATCGATTCGGCCATGGTCTGGATGAGGCCGCCAAGGCCGCGCAGCAGCGGCAAGGACCAAGTCTCGCCGCTAGCCTCAGTGAAGACGTTCTTGCCGGCGTTGTCCCGCAGCGAGACATGGAAATGCATGCCAGAGCCGGCATATTTCTCGATCGGCTTGGCCATGAAGCAAGCGGTGACGCCGTGGCGGCGCGCCTGTGCCCGCACCAGCCGCTTCAGCATGACAAGGTCGTCGGCCGCGCGGATCACGTCCTGGCGATAGTTCAGCGTCAGCTCGTACTGGCCGGGCGCATATTCGGAAATGACCGTCTCGGCCGGAATGCCTTGCACCTTGGCCGCGGCATAGATGTCGGAAAACAGCGGCTCCATACCGTGCAGATGGTCGACGGAATAGACCTCGGTCTTGGCCGAGCGTCGGCCGTCGAGCACCGCGTGCGCCGGCTGCACCTTGCCGTCGGCGTCGCGCTCGTTGGCGAGCAGGAAGAATTCGAGTTCGAAGGCGCCGGCCGGATGCAGGCCCTTGGCCGCCAGTATCTCCACCTGACGGGCCAGCGCCAGCCGCGGGTCGGAGGACATGGGCTGACCGTCGAGATGGTACATCGCCATCAGCACCTGGCCGCGCGGCGGCTGTGTGCCGAACAGCGGTACCAGCGTACCGGGAATCGGCCATGCTCTGAGATCGCCGTCGCCGGTCGTCCAGATCAGCCCAGTCTCGTGCACGTCCTCGCCGGTAATGTCGAGGCCGAGGATCGAGATCGGCATGTGCCGGCCGCCCTCGAAGATGCTCATCAGTTCGTGCCGGCGCACGATCTTGCCACGCCCGATGCCATTGGCGTCGGTCAGCACGATGTCGAACGCTTCGATTTCGGGATGGGCGTCGAGAAATTTCTGCGCCTCGGCAGGCGTCGAGCCCGAAGGTGATGTCATAATGGCGTTCAAAATTTGCTTGTGCGCTTCTCTCATGTGCAAGCTTGTCTCATGCCGCGAGCCTTGCCGCAACCGCGCCGAAGGCGGTGATCAGGCGGCTGACCTGGGTGGCGCTGGTCGCCGGCGAGATCAGCATCATGTTGTGGAACGGCGCAATCAGCACGCCGCGATTGACAAGTGCGACATGGATAGCCGCTTCGAGCTCCGGCGCGTGCGCTGTTTCCGCCTCGCCGCCATTCCTCAGCGGGCCAGGCGCGCAGATGAACTCGACGCGGGCGCCAACTCGGGCAACATGCCAAGGCAGGCGGTAACGGTCGATGACGGCGGTCAGCCCTGCGTCGAGCCGCCGCGCCAGATGGTCCATATGGGCATAATTCCCGTCGGTCATCACTTCTTCGAGCGTGGCGCGCATCGCCGCGAACTGCAGCGGATTGGCCGAGAGCGTCGTGCCCATGCCGGAATAGCCTGGTTCCTTGGCGCTGATATAGTCGGCATAGCGGGTGGCGACGTCTTCGCTCATCCCCCACACACTGGCCGGCACACCGCCGGCGATCGGCTTGCCGAGCACGAACAGGTCCGGCTCCAAGCCGTGTCTTCCGGTGTAGCCGCCCGGACCGGTCGAAATCGTGTGCGTCTCGTCGATCAGCAGCAGGGTGCCGGCCGCGCGGGTGAGACGCCGCAGCGCCTCGTGGAAGCCGGGGTCGGGCAGCACCATGCAGGAATTGGTCAGCACCGGCTCGGTGATGACGCAGGCGATATCCTTATTCCGGAGCACGGCCTCGAGTGCCGGCACATCGTTGAACTCGATGACATCGGTCGTCCGGGTCAGGTCGCGGAATTCGCCGGCCAGTCCCGGCCGGTTGGCCGGTCTGCCGCCGACCAGCCGCACCATCGTCTCGTCAACCGAGCCGTGATAGCAGCCGTTGAAGACCAGGATCTTTTCCCGGCCGGTGATGGTGCGGGCGACGCGCAGCGCAAAGCGATTAGCATCGGTCGCCGTCGTCGCGATCTGCCAGAACGGCAGGCCGAAGCGCTGTTGCAGCAACGGGCCGATCGCCACCGCATCTTCGGAAGGCAGCATGTAGGTGAGGCCGTGTCCGGCCTGCCGGCGGATGCCGCGCGCGACCGGCGGCGGCGAATGGCCGAACATCGAGCCGGTGTCGCCGAGGCAGAAATCGTCGAGCCGGTTGCCGTCGATATCGGTGATGGTGGCGCCTCTGGCGCTGTCGACCAGGATCGGAAACGGCGTCGGCCAGTCGTTCATCCAGTGCATCGGCACGCCGCCGAAGAAGCCCGGCAGGCCCTTGCCGACCTTGGCTGCCGATTTCGGCCTTGCCTTGCGGAAGGCTTCGGCCTCGGTCTCGCGCAAGTCGGCGATGCGGGCAGTGCTGATGCCGCCGATGGAAGTCTTTAAATGGTCGATTGTATGCATGAAGGTCCCTCTCATACGTCACTCTGCCAATCGGCGTCCGGAACCGCAATTGGCCGCCCAGCTGTCCTGCATTGGTTCAGCGGCCACGGTGAAGAGGACGGGCGCTTGACCTGAGGGCATCCTCCAGCATCAATGCGGATAGGGTTTGTGGCTGGGGAAAGAAAAGATGCGGACGATCTTCTGTGCAACAACGCTGCTGTTATCGGCCGGCTCGGCCTTCGCCACCGGCGGCATCTGGTGCTCGGCCGAGGATGCAGCGGTGAAATTCCAGGTCGGAGCCGGCGTCACCAGAGGCATGGGCGGTCCAACGTTCAATTTTCGCGGCGATCTCGAAATTCTCGGCAGACCCGTCGGCGACGATTTGCGCAGGACAGTGTTCGAGGATTCCAACCTCACGCAATACTGGCTCGACGGCAAGGAATTGCGGCTGCTCGTCTATCGCGAGCACGAGGTCGCAAACACCTACAGCTCTGTCGAACTGACGATCGTGACCAAGTCCAGTGAAGAAGGCACCTATGACGGGCGCTATTCGCTCGCCATCTATGAGGGCACGGCTGACACGGGTGGCGATGGCATGCCTGCCGCGTTGACCGGCAAAGTCTCCTGCGGGGCCGAGTAGAGAACTCCCGGTTATGCGGAAATATCGATGACGCCGCAATCGCCGGCGGCACTGCCGAAGGCGACGCGGCGTTCCTCCCTATCCCACATCATCGAGGTGATGGCGCCCTTGCCCGGTCGGCGCAGAAGCACCTCTTTGGCGTCAGCGAAACGCACCGCCATCACCATGCCGTCGTCATAGCCGACGGCGACGACATCCTGGCTCGGATGGCAGGCGACCGAGGTCACCATGGCGTTGCCGCGCGTGCCGAGTTCCAGCGGCGCCTTGCCCATCGGCCCGTCCTTGCCCGAAAACGGCCAGACGATCGCCGCCGGTGCGCCGGAACTGGCCAGCCATTTTCCCTTGGCGCTCCACGACAGGCTTTTGACTTTGCCAGGATAGCCGCTCATGCGCATGTGCTTGCCGTCGGCCAGCTTCCAGCCATGCAGGGCGTTCTCCTGCATGGTGGTGACGAGGAAGGCGCCATCCGGCGAGAAGGTGATGCCGGTATGGGCGCCGGCCCATTCCAGCTCGACTGGCTTGCCGTCCGCCGCCGGAAAATGCAGCGTCGCGCCATTGTAGCGGGCGACGCCGAAGCGCATGCCCTTGGGCGAGAACGCCAGCCCTTCGACCGAACGCGGATGCATGAATTCTTTAGTCTTGCCGTCGGCAAAGCGCACAAAGGCGATTTTGCCCGAGGCATAGGCGACGGCGCCTTGTGGTCCGGCGGCGACGCTGGTGATCCATTTTTTCCCGGCGCTTGCCAATTCTGCCGCATTGGCGCCGGCGGTAACCGAAAAAATCTTGCCGTCCTCGCCGCCGGTGATCAGCCGGTCGTTGGCCGCATCGTGGAACGCGGCGAGCAGCCCGTCATTGGCCTGCGCCGTCTTGTGGCCATGGTCCAGCCGATGGATTGTGCCGTCGGCCAGTGCGAAATGCGGTACGTCGCCAAGGAAGACGGCGGCGATGCAATGACCCTGGAGATCAAGTGGGGCGACTGTGGGCATGGCTATCGTGGTTCACAGCTAGACGGGATTGCAGGGGCGGTTCAGGCGGCTTACTCGACGTTTGCGGTTCCGGCAACCATGAGGATCTGCATCGAAACCACAATTGTGGCGACTCCGATCGTCAAAACAGTCCCTTGGCCCGCAGACCAGCTGCGAAGGTCGCCATGGCATCACCAAGGTCAAATCCTGGCCTTGGAGGCTCTCGGCACCATAGCTGGCATACAACCGTGCTGCCCGCTCGTTCTTGGCGTCGATGATGAGCAGGATGCCGCCGCCCCCACCTGCAAGCGGCAGGCAGCGCAACGCTGCGGCGGCTAGCAGCTGACCTCCGAGCCCTTGCCCGGCGACGGCGCGGGCGGTCGCAAGCCGGGCAAGCTTGAAGCCGGAACCTCGTGTCGCGCCAAGCCTCTCGTCATGGCGTCGGGCACTGCTTCATGAGCTACAGCGAAGGGGCGATTGTATAGAAACCGAGGAGCCGGTCCGAAGCCGCGTTGTCGATTGCACAGAAGGTCTTGGCCGCGTTCTGATCGTGGCTCTGCCGTGCGAACCGCCGCAGAAAATCGTTCATCTGCGCATCACCCGCAACCGAAAGAAGCCCGATCGTGGCGTTTCGCAATCGACTCCTCGTGCCAGAACGGAAGCGTCACACAGTATCCGGCAAGGCAGCGGTCGCCGCTCGCAGCCTAGCATTGGGTTTCGGCGGGTTCTCAAGTAGGTCAAGGATGCGTGGGAAGTCGCGGTTGGACGCCCTCATCACCTCGGCAGCTTCGATCACGCCTGCGCTTCGGGTACGATCTTGTCGAGGATGAAATCGGCCATGTCCTTGTGCGACAGCGCAGCTGCGCGGGCGATGATCGCCTTCTGCGCCGGTGGAATGCGTATCTGATAACGTTCGGTTTTATTGTCGGCGGATCTGGACATAATCTGTCCTCTTTTGCACTTCTGTACACATGATATGTGTACAGAAGGCAGTAACCACCCCTATTCGGTCCGTTACGCCTGGCAGGCGTCGAAGCTCTTCTTAAGGCGCTCGGCGTCGAGCTCGCGGCCGATGAACACCAGCCGGCTCTCGTGCTTCTCGCCGTCCTTCCAGGCGCGCTGGTGGTCGCCCTCGATGATCATGTGGACGCCCTGGATAACGTAGCGCTCGTCATCGCCCTTGAGCGCGATGATGCCCTTCAGCCGCAGGATGTTCGGGCCTTCCATCTGGGTGATCTTCTCGATCCACGGGAAGAACTTCTTCGGGTCCATCTCGCCGCCGCGCAGCGACACCGATTGCACCGTCACGTCATGGATATCGGAAGGGTGCGTGTGATGATGGTGGTCATGCCCGTCATGGTGATGATGCCCATCATGATCGTGATGGTCATGGTCATGATGATCATGGTCGTCATGCGCCTCGAGGAAATGCGGATCGTTCTCCAGCGCTCGGGAAAGATCGAAGGCGCCACGGTCGAGCACCTCGGACAGCGCCAGGCCGGCGCGGGTGGTGCGATGAATCCTGGCCGCCGGGTTTATCGCGCGGATCGTCGCCTCGACCTTGCTCAGTTCCTCCGGCGTGACGAGATCGGTCTTGTTGAGCACGACAACATCGGCAAAGGCGATCTGGTCCTCGGCTTCGCGGGAATCCTTCAGCCGCAACGGCAGGTGCTTGGCGTCGACCAGCGCCACCACGGCGTCGAGCCTGGTCTTGGAGCGCACATCGTCGTCCATGAAGAAGGTCTGCGCCACAGGCACCGGATCGGCGAGGCCGGTCGTCTCCACCACGATGGCGTCGAAACGGCCCGGCCGGCGCATCAGGCCCTCGACAACGCGGATCAGGTCGCCGCGCACCGTGCAGCAGACGCAGCCATTGTTCATCTCGTAGATTTCCTCGTCGGATTCCACGATCAGCTCGTTGTCGATGCCGATCTCGCCGAACTCATTGACGATGACGGCGTAGCGCTTGCCGTGGTTTTCCGAAAGGATGCGGTTGAGCAGCGTCGTCTTGCCGGCGCCGAGATAGCCGGTGAGAACGGTTACGGGGATCTGCGTCGTCTGTGCATCGCTCATGTTGGGCCTCGAAAAGGATTGTTGGCTCCATATAGGATGTGCGCCGTGCTTTTGCACGCGGCAAACCGATGGGCCAAACACGTCGCAAACATTGCCGGGCTTTCCCAACATCGCTGAACTTTCATTGGCGCTGGCGGATTTCACTGCCTAGATAAGAACAAGGCAGCTTGCTCGAAAGAAACCAAAAGAGGCGCCGAATGTCCGACAAACCGTCCCCGTTGAGCCGGCGTCAGGCGCTCGGCTTCATTGCCGTCAGCGCCGGCGGCGGCGTCTTCCTTCCGGGCATCGCGCTGGCTCAGCAGGCCTCGCCCTATGCCGGGCTTGCCCTGTTCGATAGCGGTGCCGGCGTTTGCGCGATCACGCCGGAAGCGACCGAGGGGCCGTTCTATTTCGACCCGAGGCTCCAGCGCGCCGATATCATCGAAGGCAAAGCGGGCATTGCTCTCAATGTGCGGCTGCAGGTGGTCGACGCGGCCTGCCGACCGCTTGCCGGCGCGCGTGTCGACATCTGGCATTGCGACGCGCAAGGGCATTATTCAGGCTATCCGGGACAAGGCGACGGCCAGGACGTCGATACGTCAGGCCAGAGTTTTCTGCGCGGTTGGCAAAAGACCGACGAGAGCGGTATCGTCTCGTTCGCCACCATCTATCCCGGCTGGTATCGCGGCCGCACCACCCACATCCACTTCAAGGTCTTCCCCAACGATAATTCGGTGATGACCGGCCAGCTGTTTTTCCCCGATAGTCTGAGCGAGCAGATATTCACCACTGTCGCGCCTTACACCGACCGGTCCGGCAAGCGCGATACGTCGAATGCCAGGGACGGTATCGCGCGGCGCGCTGGGCCGCTGTCGCAGGCGGCGCTGCGCGAGGTGGCGGACGCCTACCAAGCCTTGATGATCGTTGCGATGAAGGCTGGTTGAGTCTCGTCGTGTGTGGAGTGCTCCTGCTGCAAGCGTCCACCTCTACCGAAAAGTCGTTTGTCATCTAACTGAAATAAACATCTGGCATTAGCCACGGCGGACACCGCATTGCTTGCCGGCAAAGCTGTTTTGCAAAGCCGGATCTTTTGATCGTCGATTGCCAACCGGGCGGCTGCCTCTATGCTGTCCGCACCGGTTCGGCCGAAGAGGGATGACCATGGCCAAGGCGGACAAGACTGCGACAATGAGCCGGCTGCATTCGGCGGCGCGGCTGGCACGTACTGCGCTGGCGGCGCGGCTTCTAGGGCACGGCTTCTATGCCGGTCAGGACCAGATCATGCTCGCGCTCGACCGTGAGGACGGGCAGACGCCCGGCCATCTTGCCGGTCGCCTCGGTGTGCGCCCGCCGACCATCACCAAGACCATCAACCGGCTGCAGGCGCAGGGCTTCCTGGAAAAGCGCGCCTCTTCCGCCGATGCCCGCCAGGCCCATATCTTTCTGACCGACACGGGCCGCGAAATCATTCATGCCATCGAGAAATCGGTGAAGAAGACCGAGAAGCAGGCGCTGAAGGGTCTCGATAAAAAGGACCAGAAGGCGCTGTTCAAGCTGCTCGCCCGCGTTGAGGCGAACCTCTCGAACGGCGAGATGGTTCTCGTCGACGATGAGATCGACGCCGACGAATGATCAGCGGCTGACGCCATCAGGCAGCGGCTGCTGACGATCCATGGACCAATGCCGACCAGCGGCCCGGCGTGACACCGAACGCTTTCTTGAAGTGCCTGTTGAAATGACTTTGGTCGCTGAACCCGGCCGCTATCGCGATCTGCGCCAGTGGCTCGCTTGCCTCGATCATGCGGCGTGCTCGTTGAAGCCGGCGCATCAAGAGAAAGCGATGCGGGCTGGTGGAGAAGGCAGCACGGAAATGCCGCGATAGGGCGTAGCGATCCAGCCCGGTGATCGCCTCCAGCTCGTCGGAGCGGACGATACTGAAAACATTCTCTTCCAGATAGTCGCGCGCCAGGCTGGCTGCGCGCCATGCTGTCCTTGGGATCGGTTTCGCCGGCAGGCCTGCATGCCGTGCCAGGCTTTGCATCACCTGCGCAATGAAGTCGGCGACAAACAGATCGTCCAGCTTCTGGTCCAACGGCCCCAGCGCCGAAAGCAGCCTCGTGCGGAAGACAGGATCCGTCAGCACGGCATCCCTGACGAAAGGCAGCGATGCGTCGATCGTATCAAGGCAGTCCAGCACGACGGACGGCTCCAGATAAAGCATCCTGTAACGCAGGCCCTCTTCGGTGCCGGCACCGCCGTCGTGCAATTCGTCGGGATGGAGCACGATAATCTGGCCGGGCAGGCTATGGTGCGACGCGCCGCGATAACGGAAACTCTGGACGCCATGCAGCGTCACGCCGATGGCGTAGGTATCGTGACGATGGAGATCGAACGCGCTGCCGTGGAACCGGGCCTCGATACGCTCCATGCCGGCGGAATCGGGTGCCGAGATGACGCAGTTCTCAGCCGCGTCAACGCACAAACGTCCAAGACCTTGGAAGGCCTCGCCATCTAGACTGTGTGACATCGCTTCACTCACAAACCTCGAATGGCAAATGTCTCATGTTCGACACGAAATTTGCAATCGTGCTGCAGGACGACCTTCCCGTCTGGCAAAAGCTCAATGTCACCGCCTTCCTGACCAGCCGTATCGTTGCGCAGTATAGCGACATCATCGGCGAACCCTATCGCGACCGCGCCGGCAATATCTACAATCCGCTCTCGATCCAGCCGGTCATCGTGCTTTCGGCCGATCGCCCGACGCTCAGTGCGATCCACCGGCGGGCGCTGGACCGCGGTGTGACGACCTCGCTCTACGTCGACGAAATGTTTTCGACCGGCCACGACGCGGCGAACCGCGCCGTCTTTGCCGAATTCGCACCCGATGACGCCAAGGTCGTCGGCATCGCGGTGCGTGCCGAAAAGAAGCTTGTCGACAAGATCACCAGGGGCGCCCGTATGCATCCCTAGTGCACGTAGTCAGCTGTTGTCAGCCTCCTCTGGCTTGCCGGCAGGTGACAATTGCCTCAAAGGTAGGGCTCTGCCCTGCTTCCATCCGGCCTGAAATTGAGTGCTCTCCCAAGACAAGACGAAAGCGCGACGCCTCCGGCGGCGATCCTCTGCATGCTTTCCGTCTATGTATTTTTCACCTTCCTCGACACCAGCAGCAAATATCTTGTCATGGCCGGCGTCTCGGCGCTGATCGTCGCCTGGGCTCGCTTCGCCGTCCATGTCGTGCTTGTCGGTGTCTTTCTGCGCGGATGGCGCGAGCCGGCGCGCTTTCGCGCCAGCAATCTGCCGGCGCATATCCTGCGCGGCGCCTTCCTGTTCGGATCGACCATTTGCAACGTCATGGCGCTGCGAACCTTGCAGCTGGCCGAAACCACATCGATCTATTTCTTCGCGCCGATGGTGATCACAGCAATCGCCGGTCCTTTGCTCGGTGAATGGGCTGGCTGGCGGCGCTGGCTGGCAATCCTGAGCGGCTTCGTCGGCGTCCTCATCATCACCCGGCCAGGCGTTGGCGTCTTTGGCGTCGGCCATCTCTTTGCGCTCGGCTCGATGCTGTCGAACTGTTTTTACGTCATCATGACGCGGCGCATGTCGGCCACGGAAACCTCGGAGAGCCTCATTCTCTTTTCGGCGCTGGCGCCGGCCGTACTTCTCCTGCCGGTGCTGGCGTTTTCGCTTTCGCTGCCGCAGGATAGCTGGCACTGGTTCATCCTGCTGATGCTTGGCGTCTTTGGCGCAATCGGCCACTGGCTCCTGGTTCAGGCCTATCGTCTTGCCACCACCACGGCATTGGCCCCCTATCCCTATTCACAGATGATCTGGATGATCATTGCCGGCTGGATTGTCTTCAACCAGTTTCCCGACCGCTGGACGCTCGTCGGGGCGATCGTCATCGTCGCTAGCGGCCTTTATATCGTCCATCGCGAGCACCGGCTTCGCGTGCGCAACCGCGCCGCCCTCGACGTCGAGGTGGAAGCGCTGGCAAAAAAACTTTGATTTGTTCCGGAAGGGTGGCATAAGGCCGCGTTTAAACTGTTTAGATCATGATCCCGAAAGTGGAATCCGGTTTTCGCTGGAGATCATGGTTCAGCTCTAGATCGTCGGGGGAGCGCAAGGCGCTGGCACAGAAGATCAAGCTTTCGACGATCGCGGATGCGCTCGGTGTGTCCACGGCCACGGTCTCGCTGGCTCTGCGCGACAGTCCGCTGGTTGCCGGAAACACCCGCGACCGCATCAAGGAACATGCCCGCGCCATCGGCTATATCTACAATCGCCGTGCCGCCAGCCTGCGCACCTCGCGTTCGGGCATCGTCGGCGTCGTCGTTCACGACATCATGAACCCGTTCTTCGCCGAGATACTGCGCTCGATCGAAAGCGAGCTCGATCGCAGCCGGCAGACCTTCATCCTGTCGAACCATTACGACCAGCTCGAAAAGCAGCGCACCTTCATCGACACGCTTTTGCAGCTCGGCGCCGACGGCGTCATCATGTCGCCGGCCATCGGCACGCCGCCCGAAGACATATTCATGGCCGAGGAAAACGGCCTGCCCGCGGTGCTGATCGCGCGCACCGTCGAAGGCGCCGACGTGCCGGTGTTTCGCGGCGACGATGCCTACGGCACTGGGCTTGCCACCAACCATCTGATCTCGCTCGGCCATAAGCGCATCGCCATGATCGGCGGCACCGACCAGACCTCGACCGGCCGCGATCGCTACCAGGGCTATGTCAACGCTATGGAGGCGGCCGGGCTGGCGGTCAGGCCGTCCTGGCGCATCGCCGGTCCGCGCACCAAGCAGGCCGGCTTCGAGGCCGCCGGGCAGTTCCTTGCGCTGAAGGACAAGCCGACCGCGGCCTGCTGCTGGAACGACCTCGTCGCCATCGGCCTGATGAACGGTATTGCACGCGCCGGGCTGGTGCCGGGCATTGACATCTCCGTCACCGGCTATGACGATCTCGAGGAGGCGGCGATCGCGACGCCGGCGCTGACCACCGTGTGGAACGGCCAGCGTGAAGTCGGCCGCCGCGCAGCCAGCGCGCTGCTCGACAAGCTCAATGGGCAGATGGTGCGGCCGTCGCAGGAACTGATCAAGCCGGAACTGCATGTGCGCCAGTCGACCGGCAAACCGGTGGAGCGTGAATGACAAAAGCCGAACAGCAGCAAGCGGTCGCCATTCTGGTGCCGGGCCAATTCAATGATCATGCGGTCGGTCGCATCGACCGGACGTTCAGCCGCGTCTGGATCGAACGGGCCGATGCGTCGCTGGTCACCGACGAGCTGCGCCGGACGGTGCGCGGCATTGCCGCCTTTGGCGGGATCAACGCAGCCCTCATCGACGCGCTGCCGAACCTCGAGATCATCGCCAATTTCGGCGTCGGCTATGATTCGGTCGATGCCCGTCACGCAGCACAGCTCGGTGTCATGGTCACCAACACGCCTGACGTGCTGACCGAGGAGGTCGCCGACACGGCGATCGGGCTTTTGATCAACACCATCCGCGATCTGCCGCGCGCCGAGACCTGGCTGCGCGACGGCAGTTGGGCACGCAACGGCAACTATCCGCTAAGCCGGCTGACTTTGCGCGGTCGCAGCGTTGGCATTTTCGGCATGGGCCGCATTGGTCTCGCCATTGCGCGCCGGCTAGAGGCCTTTGGGCTGCCGATCGCCTATCACAATCGGCGCCGCGTCGAAGGCCTGGCCTACGAATACCACGGCACGCTGAAAGGCCTTGCCGAGGCGGTCGATACGCTGATCTCGGTGGCGCCCGGCGGCGCCTCGACGGAAAAGGCGGTCAACGCCGAGATCCTGTCGGTGCTTGGCCCGAATGGCGTCTTCGTCAACATCGGTCGCGGCAGTACGGTGGACGAGGCAGCTCTTGCCGCAGCCCTGGCCAATGGCACCATCGCAGCTGCCGGGCTCGACGTCTTCGCCGATGAGCCGAACGTGCCGCCGGCGCTGCTCGCCGCTCCCAACACCTCGCTTTTGCCGCATGTCGGCTCGGCTTCGGAACATACCCGCCGCGCCATGGCCGATCTGTGCGTCGACAATCTGATTTCCTGGTTTTCGGAAGGGAGGGCGCTGACGCCGGTGCCGGAAACGGAAAAGGTCAAGGCGCGCAGCTGAGTAGCACGCTTTCTTATTTGTTAACTATGGCTTAACGCTTTGAAATCATTCTATATCTTTCGCCAAACACCCGGAGAACGCAGATGAAAGCACTTGCTGCATTGATGGCGGTGGCCGCGCTGTTCGGCAGCGTTCAGCTGTTTCACGGCGGCAGCGGCGAAGGCCGCACAGCCGCCGATGAGCCAACGCCGTCGTCCGACGACTACAGGCTGGTGGCCAATGGCGACGAAGCCTCCTGCGCGGTCAAGCGCGGCACTGAGATTTCGCATGGCCTGTCGCTGTTGACGGTCACTGCGAATTGCCGCCGGGTCTTGCCCGGCATCGAGCGCGCGAAATTCTGGCGTGAGCAGGATGACGGCACGGTCACCTTCAGCGCGAACGGCATCGACCCGATCGTCACTTTCGGCGTCGCCGACGGCGACGGTTATGAATCCTACGCGCCAGCCCTGCCGCTGCTGTCGCTGGCGGCCGGCAGCGATTAATGTTGACGTCTCACCGCTGAACTATTCCGCGGCGGCCCGCGTGCCGGATTTCGCTGCGGCGTGCAGGCGCACCGCGTCGCCGAAGGCGCGGAATATCCTTGCTGAGATGCTGTCCGACTTGACCCAGTATTCGGGATGCCACTGGACGCCGACGGCGAAAGCACGGGCGTCCCGCACCGAAACCGCCTCGACCGTGCCGTCAGTGGCGACCGCCTCTATCTGCAGCTTCGGGCCGAGCCGGTCGATGGCCTGGCGGTGCACCGAATTGACCATAATGTCGCCCACCCCGAAGACGCCGGCGAGGCAGGTGCCAGGCTTGATCGAAATGGACTGGCGGATGGCGAAGCGTTCGTCCTGATTGTCGCTCGCCGGTGCGCGATGGTCCAGCGATCCCTCGCGCTCCTGAATCTCTGTGGCCAGCGTGCCGCCCAGCGCCACATTCATTTCCTGGATGCCGCGGCAGATGGCGAGCAGCGGCACGCCGCGCTCCACTGCCTTGCGGATCAACGGCAGCGTCGTCGCGTCGCGGGCAGGATCGTAGGGACCATTGGCCTCGCTGGCATCGCCGCCGTAGAGCGAGGGATGCACATTGGACTTCGAACCGGTGACCATGACGCCGTCGACCGATGACAGGAGTTCGTCGAAATCGAGCCGGTCGCCGAAGGACGGCACCAGCACCGGGAATACGCCGGCGCCCGAAAGCGCCGCCTCCAGATATTGCTGCGGAACGGCATGCCAGGTGTAGTTATCGAACTGGCGGACGTCGGTCGATATGGCGACGAGCGGCTGCTGCATTTTTGATCCGGGTTCCATTCAGTGCAGGGACATATTCTGCCTTTAAAATAGGCGATCCGAAGGGGCTTTGCCATGACAAGTTCGGCATGTCGCATGGTCCACGGAAACGGCGTTAGACTTAAGTTGCAAGAAGTGCGTTCGCGCCGCGAGTTTTGCGGAAACGCCGCCGGCAAAACCGGCTGCCATGGCTGGACTCGACTTCTTGCCCGTGTATTGTCTGCCGCGAAGCCGATCCGGGGCACAGAGCATTTCCCGAACGTCGGTCTATTGATCCAATAGGGAGGACTTCATGGATCGTCGATCATTCATCCGCAAGGCCGGCGCGACCGGTGTGGGCGCCGCGGCGGCTACAGCAGCGCTTGCCGCGCCGGCTATCGCGCAATCCAATCCGAAAGTGACATGGCGCCTGGCGTCGTCCTTCCCGAAATCTCTCGACACGATCTACGGCGGCGCCGAGGTCTTTTCCAAGATGCTTGCGGAGGCAACCGACGGCAGCTTCCAGGTCCAGGTCTTCGCCGCAGGTGAACTCGTGCCCGGCCTGCAGGCCGCGGACGCCACCACCGCCGGCACCGTCGAGGCCTGCCATACGGTGGCATATTATTATTGGGGCAAGGACCCGACATGGGCGCTGGGCGCTGCGGTTCCGTTCTCGCTCAACGCGCGCGGCATCAATGCCTGGCATTACCACGGCGGCGGCATCGACCTGTTCAACGAGTTTCTCGCCACGCAGGGCCTTTTTGGCTTGCCGGGCGGCAATACCGGCGTGCAGATGGGCGGCTGGTTCCGCAAGGAGATCAACACCGTCGCCGACCTTTCGGGCCTCAAGATGCGCATCGGTGGCTTTGCCGGCAAAGTGGTGGAAAGGCTCGGCGTGGTGCCGCAGCAGATCGCCGGCGGCGACATCTATCCGGCGCTGGAAAAAGGCACCATAGACGCCGCCGAGTGGGTCGGCCCTTATGACGATGAGAAGCTCGGATTCTACAAGGTCGCGCCGAATTATTATTATCCCGGCTGGTGGGAAGGCGGGCCGACCGTCCATCTGATGTTCAACAAGGCGAAATACGAAGAGCTTTCACCGGCCTATAAGGCGCTGGTGCACACCGCCGCGCAGGCCGCCGACGCCAACATGCTGCAGAAATACGACTTTCTGAATCCTGCGGCCGTGAGGCGGCTGGTGTCCGGGGGCGCCAAATTGCGCCCGTTCAGCCCGGAAATTTTGGCAGCCTGCTTCGAAAAGGCAAACGAGGTCTATGCCGAGATGGAAGCCTCGAACGCGCCGTTCAAGAAGATCTGGGACTCGATCAAGGCGTTCCGCAAGGAGCACTATCTCTGGGCGCAGGTGGCCGAGTACAATTACGACACCTTCATGATGGTCCAGCAGCGCACCGGCAAGCTCTGACAACAGTTACCGCGCCACGCGCTCTTCGGGACGCGTGGCGCCGTCACACTTCGATTGGCGGATCAGCGCGGCACAACCAGCACCTTGACTTCGCCTGGCGCAGGCGGATTGGCGATCACCGCAGCCGCCTCCTCAAGCGTCACATGCCGTGAGATGAGCTTGTCGATCTCGATCGCACCCGAGGCGATGAGATCGGCGGCCCGGCGATGCGTAAACGGATTGAGAAACGAGCCCAGGACCCTCAATTCCCGGAACAACAGGTCGAAAGGTTCGAACTCGGCCTTCATGCCTTGAGGCATCACGCCGACGACGACAACCGTACCGCCGGCTTTGGCCAGCCGCATCGATTGCTCGACTGTCTCTCTTACGCCAGCGCATTCGAACACCACATCGACACCGCCTGGCATCAGGCCCGACGCACCGACGACCGTGTCGATGATATCGCAAGCGCTTGGGTCGACCGTCGCCGTTGCGCCCAATTCTTCGGCGAGGGCACGCCGCGAGGCCTGCCGCGTCGACAGGATGATTGTCGTCGCGCCGGCAAGCCTCGCCAGCTGCACGGTGAGCAGGCCGATCACGCCGCCGCCAAGCACGGCGACCGAGGAGCCGGGTCTGATCTGCGCCAGGTCCAAGCCATGCAGGCAGCAGCCAAGCGGCTCGCAGAACGCGCCATGCGTCGGCTTCAGGTCTTTCGGAAGGGAGAAGGCCTGCTTCTGGGGCAGCACGACATATTCGGCGAAGCCGCCGTCGCGGCGGATGCCGATGGCAATCAGATTATGGCAAAGATTGATGCGACCGGCATTGCAGTGGGGACAGCTCCCGCAGGCGATGTTGGGATCGCCGGTGACGCGATCGCCTACCGAAAAGCCGGACACAGCGGTTCCAATCGCTTCGACGATCCCGGAGAATTCATGTCCGAGCGTCACCGGCGGCGTACAGGGAAATTCGCCATGGAAAAGATGCCGGTCGGTTCCGCAGACGCCGCATGCCTCGATCCGCACCAGGAGATCGTCCGGCCCGGCGGCCGGTTTGCCGACCTCCCGCAGGGCGATATTGCCTACGCCCTCCAGCCGCACCGCTTTCATGTCTGTTGAACCTCCGGCATCAATTGAAACTCGGTGGTTGGGACAGATCGGGTGCTGGCGCTGCTGGCTTGGCAGGCGGCGTTTCACCGAAACTCGGCGGCTGCGACAGGTCCGGTGCAGGCACAGTCGGCGCCGCGCCATCCGCCGGCGGTGTGCCAAGCGGCGACAGGCCCGGCGTTTCCGGTACCTGGTAATCGATCGTGCCCGGGTCGACTGGCGTGCCCTTGTAGTGCATCACCATCTGCGGGAAAGCGATGGTCAGGCCGATCATGATGACCTGGATGCAAACGAAGGGGACCGCACCCCAATAGATCTGGCCGGTGGTCACCGGTGCGATCTGCTTGCCGGTGAGGCGATCCAGATAGGGCACCCTGGCGGCGACCGAACGCAGGTAGAACAGCGCGAAGCCGAAGGGTGGATGCATGAAGCTGGTCTGCATGTTGACGCCGAGCAGCACGCCGAACCAGATCAGGTCGATGCCGAGTTTGTCGGCGGCCGGCGCCAAAAGCGGCACGATAATGAAGGCGAGCTCGAAGAAGTCGAGGAAGAAGGCGAGCAGGAAGACGAGGATGTTCACCCCGATCAGGAAGCCAATTTCGCCGCCCGGCAGCGATGTCAGGAGGTGTTCGACCCAGATATGGCCGTTGACGCCGTAGAAGGTGAGCGAGAACACACGCGCGCCGATCAGGATGAACAGCACGAAGGACGACAGCCGCGTCGTCGACGCCAGCGCCTGCTTGATCACGTCCAGCGACAGCCGCCCTTTCATCGCCGCCATGATCAGCGCGCCGACGGCGCCCATGGCGCCGCCCTCGGTCGGGGTGGCGATGCCGAGAAAGATGGTGCCTAACACCAGGAAGATCAGCGCCAGCGGCGGAATCAGCACGATGATCACCTGCTGCGCCAGCCGAGACATCATGTTGATCTTCAGGCGCTGGTCGGCGATCGCCACAACGTAGATTAAGATCACGCCGATGGTGGCGCCGAGGATGTCGGCGTTTTGGCCCTGCGAGGGCGCAAGATAGCGATAGGCCGCGTAGGAAACCACGACTGCCGCCAACACCGCGACCAGCAGCGACAGGACACCGTGGCCGAGTGTGCGGGCCTCCAGCGGCAGGGCCGGCATCGACTTCGGCCGGACGATCGACATGATCACGATGTAGATCGTGTAAAGGCTCGTCAGAATCAGCCCCGGGATCAGCGCGCCCGCATACATGTCGCCAACCGAGCGGCCGAGCTGGTCGGCCAGAACGATCAGCACCAGCGAGGGCGGGATGATCTGGGCGAGCGTGCCCGACGCCGCAATAACGCCGGACGCCACACGGCGGTCATAGCCGTAGCGCAGCATGATCGGCAGCGAGATCAGGCCCATGGCGATGACGGAAGCAGCCACCACACCCGTGGTTGCGGCAAGCAGCGCACCGACGAAGATCACGGCATAGGCGAGGCCGCCGCGGATCGGTCCGAACAATTGGCCGATCGTATCGAGAAGGTCCTCGGCCATGCCCGATCGTTCGAGCACGATGCCCATGAACGTGAAGAACGGGATGGCTAGCAGCGTGTCGTTCGACATCACCCGGCTGCCGTAGAAATTGTCCGGCAGTGCGTGCAGCAGCGGCCAAGCGAGATTGATCGAGCCGCCCGAATAGGGCGACAGAAGGACACCGATAAAGAAGAACAGCAGGCCGTTGGCGGCGAGCGAAAACGCGACCGGGTAGCCGATCAGCAGGAAGATGACCAGCGAGGCGAACATGATCGGCGCCATGTTCTGGGCGATGAACTCGATCACGAGCGCACCTCTTCGGCGAGCGCCTTCGCTTCGAGTTCGGCCTGCTCATGGACCGATATGAACGGGGTGGGATCGTCCATGTCGCCGCGCATGATGGCGATCTTCTTGATGATCTCGGAGATACCCTGGAGCGCGAGCAGGAAAAAGCCGACCAGCAGGATCGCCTTTGCCGGCCAGATGATCAGCCCGCCGGAATTGTTAGACATTTCGCCGCTGCGAAACGACAGCGACACATAGGGAACGAAATAGATCACCATCAGGGTGACGAACGGCATCAGGAAAAAGAGATGGCCGAGAAGGTCGATCCAGTGCTGCACGCGGCGCGAGAACATGCCGTAGACGATGTCGATGCGGATATGGTCGTTCTGCTTTAGCGTGTAGGCGGCGGCCAGCATGAAGGCGGCGCCGAACAAATACCACTGCAGTTCCAGCCAGGCGTTCGATGACATGTCGAACGTCTTGCGGATGACCGCATTGGCGGCGCTGACCAGGATTGCCAGCAGGATCAGCCACGACACCCATCTGCCGATGAATTCGTTCACACGATCAATGGTTCTGGATAGAGCGAGAAGCCCTGCCATGCATTCCTCCCTTTACGCATCGGCCCGAAATCGGTGTCGATTTTCGGAAAGCACGTTGCGTGCTTCAAAGTATCAGCGGCGCGCCATCCCGCTTGTTTTCCGCCGCCTCGATGTGGCCCAACGGTATGCCGTGCGTGGCCCGGCGGGTCAACACAGGGCAGACCGACTAAAACAATCTTGTGAAGTGAGGAAGGGGGCTTTTGAGATGAGGAAGGGGGCGAAGCAGCCGCCTGACCCGGCGCATGACCCCGAAAATGGGAATCGATTTTCCCTGGGATCATGCGCAAAATCAAAGTGCTACAGCGTCCTTTGCGCGTCCGAGAGGACGCGCGCGCTGTAGACGTCATGCAACCAAAGTCTACCCAGGCTTGGTACAGTCAGGCGATCTTGCCCTGATCGCGGCCGGTGCCGATCAGCACCAGCATGGCGACGAGGAACAGATACATCCAGCCATCGCGCCATTCGAGCGGAAAATAGCCGGCCCACAGCGATTCGGCCATGCCGAAAGCGGCAGCGCCAAGTGCTGCCCGCAACGGCGAGAGATAGCCGCCCACAGCCGTCACAAAGAGGATTTTCAGCCCGTAGACCAACCCTGTGCCGAAGCTGATGTTGCCGTAGTAGAAGGCGGCGAGCACGCCGGCCAGTGCCGCGCAAAGGCCGCCGAAAAGCACCGCACGCCGAAGCACCGCGCGAACATCGACGCCGCACATCGCTGCCGCCCTGGGATCGTCGGACACGGCGCGCCAGCGCCGGCCGAAGCTTGATTGGGCAAACGCCCAGGCGGCGAGCCCGATAGTTGCCGCGACGACAGCGCAGTCGAGCAACTGGATGAGCGTCAGCGTGGCATTGAAATTGGCCCCTCGCGCAAAAATGATGGGCTGAGCCAGCATTGGCGGCAGCCAAAGATCATGGGTGTCGGCGGCGATACGGCTGGCTTCCGACAGGGCCAGCAATATGCCGAGCGTCGTCACCACGATGGCGTTGGGCGAGCGGTCGGCCAATGGTTCGAAGATGCTTCGCGACAAGACACGGCTGAGCAGCGCCGCATAAAGGAACGCCGCAGCTACGCCGAGCGCGACGGATGCAAACAGCGTCAGCCACAGCACCTGATAGCCGAACGCCGCGGTGAGGATCATCGTATGCCCGCAAAAGGCGAACAGCGCCCCATAGGCAAGGTTCGTCCGGTGCAGGATGCCGTTGGTCAGCACGTAGCCGAAGGCAAGCAATGCGTAGAGCGCGCCCGAATGCAGCCCGTTCAGAACCTGCTGGAAGAAATAGAGCATGCAATGTCCTCGATGCATGCCCCGCAATCGGGGCGCAGCGGTTTGGGACGAACGACGTTCTCAAGACAAGGCGATGGCGATCGCCTCCGTGACGAGCGTTGCACCCGGAATCTAACTTGTCAAATGCGATTTATCGGTTAGATTCGCCATATGGTAGTATCCTGGACTCCGCACCGCTTCACCGGTGGCCTGCTTGCGCTCGACACGGCGAACACTGTCGTCTTGCGGAACGATCCGGAGAAAAGCTTCGACCGGCTCAAAGATCCGGCGGAGATCGCCCGCTTTGCCGAAGCGGCGAGCGGGTTTCGCGCCGCCGAGCTCGGCGGCAGGCCGCTCGAAGCGCCGGCGCCTGAAAAGATCGCGCCGGTGGTGCTGTCGATCAGGGAGACGACCGATCGGCTGTTTCGCCGCGCGGTTTCGAAAGGTGCGATCACTACCGGAGACATGCCTGAATTCCTTGAAGCCTGCGCCGACGGACTCGCCCAAAGCCGCACCGAAATCGGGAGGCCCGGAAAACCGTTCGGCAATCCGGCGACGCCGATTGCCTTCGAGGCGGCGCTTGCGGTCTCGGCGCTGTCGCTGCTGCGCGGCGACACAATCGCCAGGCTGAGGATATGTCCGAACTGCAGCTGGCTGTTTGTCGACAAAAGCCGCAATTCCAGCCGCCTCTGGTGCGACATGGCGGTGTGCGGCAACCGACAGAAGGCAAACCGATACTATCGCCGCCGGACCGCGGCGAGGGAGATCACCAATGTCTAAAAGATACTCGCGCGCGATGATTGTCGTCGCAGCGTTGTTCGCGGTGGCCGCGCTCGGCGCCTGCCGTGACTCCGGCAAGGACCAGCTGTTCGCCATTTCCGGGAAGCTGTTCGAGTTCAATTACCGGCTGGGCATCGCCACCTATGTCATCACCCTCAATCCGTTGCGGCCGGTGGGCGAGGGACAGGTCGCCGTGGTCTCCTTCCAGAACCCGGCCGGTGGTGATCCGATCATCGTCACCCAGAAAATATGGCCGAAGCTGCCGCATGTGACGCTGACCAGCCCGCCGCTCACCTGCGTCGTAAAGGACAAGCCCTATACCGTGTCGATCCGCATCGAGGATCGCAGCGGCAAATTACTGCAGAGTTTCGAGACGACACTGACGTCCTCGCTCGACCAGTCGGTTCTGCCCGACCGGCCTCTCGTGGTCGGGCCAGTCTACGAGCTCAACAAGGACCTGGCCGGCCATGTCGACGGCAAGCTGCCCGGCGAACCGAAGCCCAGTTGCCCAAAGGCTGCATGATGCGTCACCAGCGGCACTGACCGCCGCCGGAATTTTCGTGCTCGGCCATCCTCCCCGACAGGCGTTTCGTGGCGCCACACGGCCGCGCACGGATCGTTTGTTGCGCCTCATCTGGCATCTTCGATTTTGTTTGACCTGCCCGGCAAGGGGAGAAACACTGCAGCATCCGACTCCGACGCTGGCTGTGCTCGAAGTGTGGCCTCCGCAGAGGGAAATGCCTGATGACGCTGCATGATGTCGCGCTCGACGACAAGTTCGACCTGGGGAAGGAGCGCATCTTCCTTTCCGGCGCGCAGGCGGTCATCCGCATGCTGCTGATGCAGCGCGCGCGCGACCGCCGGGCTGGCCTGAACACCGCCGGCTTCGTCTCCGGCTATCGCGGCTCGCCGCTCGGCGGCCTCGACATGCAGCTTTGGAAGGCCAGGAAGCAGCTCGCCCAGTCGGACATCGTCTTTCAGCCCGGCCTCAACGAGGAACTCGCGGCCACGGCCTGCTGGGGATCGCAGCAGGCCGAGTTGCTGGGCGAGGGCACGCATGACGGCGTCTTTTCGGTCTGGTACGGCAAGGGACCGGGCGTCGACCGATCCGGCGACGTGTTCCGCCATGCCAATCTCGCCGGCTCGTCTAGATATGGTGGCGTGCTTGCCCTGATGGGCGACGACCACATGGCCGAATCCTCGACCAACGCGCACGCGACCGAATTCCTGTTCGTCGACACCATGGTGCCGATCCTCAATCCGGCCGGGGTCCAGGAGATCATCGACTTTGGGCTCTACGGCTTTGCCATGTCGCGTTTCGCCGGCACCTGGGCGGCGATCAAATGCGTCAAGGACAACATCGAGTCGACGGCTTCGGTCGATGCCGCACTCGAACGGCTTGATATCGTCGTCCCGGACTTCGATATGCCGCCTAGCGGCCTCAACATTCGCAACGAGATCGACATGCTCGGCCAGGAGGAACGGCTGCATGAATATAAGCGCGCCGCCGCTTCGGCCTTCATCCATGCCAACGGGCTGAACCGGATCGTTTATTCCGGTGGACGTGCCCCGAAGCTTGGCATCGTCACCATCGGAAAGAGCTATCTTGACGTCCGCCAGGCGCTGGAAGACATCGGCGTCGATGAGGCCGCCGCCAATCGCATCGGGATCAGGCTGTTCAAGGTCGGCTGCCCATGGCCGCTCGACCTGCAACACATCGCCGACTTCGCTCGCGGCCTCGACACCATCGTCGTCGTCGAGGAGAAACGCTCGCTGATCGAGGTGCAACTGCGCGAAAACCTTTACGGCACCGCCATGCAGCCGGTCATCGTCGGCAAGAAGGACGAGCGCGGCGACGGGCTGTTCCCGGCCAAGGGCGCGCTCGATCCCAACGACATCGCCATCGCGCTCGGCGAGAGAATTTTGCGAACGATCGGTCCGTCGGACGAGATTGCCGCGCGAGTGGCAAAACTTCGCCAATTCCAGGCGACGCTCGCCGACACGTCAGACATCGCCTCGCGCACGCCCTTCTTCTGCTCCGGCTGCCCGCACAATTCCTCGACCAAGGTGCCCGACGGCTCGCTCGCCGCCGCCGGCATCGGCTGCCATTTCATGGCGCTTTGGATGGACCGCAACACCGTTGGTTTCACCGCCATGGGCGGCGAGGGCGCGCAATGGGTCGGCCAGGCGCCGTTCTCGAAGCGCAACCACATCTTCCAGAATCTCGGCGACGGCACCTATAACCACTCTGGTGCGCTGGCGATCCGCTTCGCGCTGTCGACCGACGCTAACATCACCTACAAGATCCTCTACAACGACGCCGTCGCCATGACCGGCGGCCAGCCGCACGAGGGTGGCCTGACCGTGGACATGATCGCCAGGCAGGTGCGGGCCGAGGGCGTCGAGCGGATCGCCATCGTCACCGACGAGCCGGACAAATATACCGGCAAGGTCGAATTCCCCGCCGGCGCCACCATCCATCACCGCGACGATCTCGACCTCGTCCAGCGCGAATTGCGCGCGGTCAAGGGCACATCCGTGCTGATCTACGACCAGACCTGCGCCGCCGAAAAGCGCCGCCGCCGCAAGCGCGGCACATTCCCCGATCCCGACAAGCGCGTCTTCATCAACGAACTGGTCTGCGAAGGCTGCGGCGATTGCGGGGTGCAGTCGAATTGCGTGTCGATCCAGCCGGTCGAGACCGAATTCGGCCGCAAGCGCAGGATCGACCAGTCGAGCTGCAACAAGGATTTCTCCTGCATCAACGGCTTCTGCCCGTCCTTCGTCACCGTGCATGGCGCCAAGATCAGGAAGGCCGAGGGTATTGCCGGCACGACCGATCCGCTCGACGGCGTGCCCGCGCCCGCTGAATTTCCGCTGGGCGAACAGGGCTGGGCGGCGATCATCGACGGCGTCGGCGGCACCGGCGTCGTCACCATCGGCGCGGTGCTCGGCATGGCGGCCCATCTCGAAGACAAGGGCTGCGGCATGATCGACATGGCCGGCCTTGCCCAGAAGGGCGGCTCGGTGTTCACCCATGTCCGCATCGCGCGCAGCCCGGGCGATATCCACGCCATCCGCGTTTCGGCCGGCAAGGCAGACCTTGTGCTCGGCTGCGACCTCGTCGTGTCGGGCGCTCAAAAGGTGCTCGCCGCGGTGCGTGAGGGCCACACGATCTTCCTCGCCAACACCGCCGAGATCATGCCCGGTGAGTTTACCCGGTCGGCGGATTTCTCGCTGCCTGTCGAGCGGCTGAAAAAGGCGATCCGCACTGCCGCCGGCGACGACAAGGCGCATTTCTTCGACGCCACCCGCACCGCCACCGCGCTGTTCGGCAGTTCGCTCGGCGCCAACATGTTCATGCTCGGCTTCGCCTTCCAGCATGGCGGCTTGCCGCTGTCGGCCGAGGCAGTCGAAAAGGCGATCGAACTCAACGGCCAGGCCGTGGCGATGAACGTCTCAGCCTTCCGCTGGGGCCGCCGCGCCGCCCACCAGCCGGATTTCGTGCGCGGCCTCGTTGCCCAGCCGGGCACGGCTGCACAGAACGCCGCTGTCGTCGAAACGCTGGACGACATTATCGCCCGCCGCGTCGCCTTCCTCACCGCTTATCAGAACGCTGCCTATGCCACGCGCTACGCCGACAGACTGGCCGCGCTGCGCAAGGCCGAAGCAAGGGCGATGCCCGGTTCGACTGATGTGACCGAGGCCGCTGCGAGGAACCTGTTCAAGCTGATGGCGATCAAGGACGAATACGAGGTGGCGAGGCTCTACACCGACGGCTCCTTCGCCGCCGAGCTGGGCAAGCAGTTCCAAAGCTACGACAAGCTCGAATTCCATCTCGCGCCGCCGATGATGGGCAGGCGCGGCAAGGACGGCAAGCCGAGGAAGTCGAGTTTCGGTCCCTGGATGGTGGAGGGGTTCCGCCTGCTGGCAGCGATGAAAGGCTTGCGCGGCACGGTCTTCGATGTGTTCGGCTACAGCTCCGAAAGGCGTATGGAACGGCAGCTTCTTGCGCAGTACGAGGCCGATCTGGAGCTTGTCGCCCGCGCGCTGGCGGCAGGCAAGGTCGAGGCTGCGGCCGCGCTTGCCTCGGTGCCGGCGCTCATTCGCGGCTATGGTCACGTCAGGCAGGCCAGTGCCGAAAAGGCCGCTGGCGAACGCCTAAGGCTGCTCGATCGCCTGGCAAAAATGCCCGTTCGGCCGGAACTCCAGGCCGCCGAGTAATCGATATGCCTTGTTTGTTTGAAGGGTAGCTTCCCGGCGCCAACCGACTGACGGCAAAGCCCGGAACGG
Source organism: Mesorhizobium sp. BHscii (assembly GCF_053848065.1). Classification (NCBI taxonomy): domain Bacteria; kingdom Pseudomonadati; phylum Pseudomonadota; class Alphaproteobacteria; order Hyphomicrobiales; family Phyllobacteriaceae; genus Mesorhizobium; species Mesorhizobium sp. BHscii. Next base: position 160,942 of record NZ_JBSPKW010000005.1, read on the forward strand.
CCTCTCTAAATCTTTCTTAAGGCGAATGTGACACAGCTTGGCTCCCCAGGGTTGGGATTCAGGCGTGAATCTGAAAAGAAAAAACGAGATTCCGGTCGACGTCTATATCCCGTTCGTGGAAACTCTGTTTCGCGACGGGGTGACGCTTTCGATCGGCATTCTCGCGCAAACCTTCCTGATCGGCCTTGTCTGGTGGAAGAACGGCGATCCGCGTTACCTGGTTGTTGCGATTGCGATGGTTCTCGTCGGCATATTCCGCATGAGAAATTTCCAAAAATACAACAGCTTGCCATCACCAACGACCTGGGAGGAAGCGCACAAGCGCGAAAACGACTATATACTCTACGGCTCCATGCATGGGCTTACGCTCGGGGCTTTTTGCCTGCTCGGCATCTACTTTGCGCGCGACGATTTCGCCGAGATCGCCTCCGTCTGCCTGACGCTGGCGACCGCGACCTCCATTGCCGGCCGCAACTACGGCTCGCCGCGCATGGTGACCATCCTGACTCTTGCATTGACCTGGCCCATCTCGCTGGGCTTCCTGCTGCGCGGCGATATCTATCATGTCCTCCTTGGCCTGCTGTCAGCGCCGTTCCTGTTCGCGATCCGCAAATTCGCCAATACGGTGCGCGATGTGCTTTTTGCGGCGGTGTCGGAGGAGAAGAAGGCGAACCGCCTTGCCCAGCGCTTCAATCGGGCGCTGAACACCATGTCGCATGGCCTTGTCATGCTCGGCCCCGACGGCCGGGTGGCGGTGGCCAATGCCGAAGCCGCGCATCTGATGTCGCTCAAATCGCCCGACGCGCTGCTCGGGCGATCGATTCACGGTCTGCTGATGCGCGGCGTTGCCGGCGGCATGCTGGCGCCGAAGGACTGCCGCTACATCGAAGCCCAGCTTACGCGCGCCCTGCGCGAGGGCCGCGACCGCAAGGTTCTCGTCTCGCTCGCGAACGGCCAGCACTACGAGTTCTCGGCGCGTGAAGGCAGCCAGGAACTGGGGGTCATCACCTTCGAGGATGTGACGGCCCGCGTTGAGGCGGAAGACAAGATCCGCTTCATGGCGCGCTATGACAACCTCACCGGCCTGCCCAACCGCGCCTACTTCCACGAGCTGATCGGAGAGGCCATGGCATCCGGTGACCTCGAGCGTCTCTGCGGGCTCGCTGTGCTCGACCTCGACGACTTCAAGAGCGTCAACGACACGCTTGGCCACCCGGTTGGCGACGGATTGATCTACGCCGTCGCTGAACGGCTGGCGGCGGTCGCCGGACCAGGCGTCACCGTCAGCCGTTTCGGCGGCGACGAGTTCATGATCTTCTTCGACCGCGTCGAGGACGAGAGCCATCTGTCCAGCCAAATCGACGAGATTTTCATTGAGCTGCAGGGCGAGGTCGACGTCGCCGGCCATGGGTTGCGCATCCAGGCCAGCGGTGGCGCGGTGCTGTCGAGGGTCAGGGATACCGATGTCGACGCCATGATCGTCAAGGCGGACCTCGCGCTCTACAAGGCCAAGGAACTCGGCAAGAATACTTGGCGGTTGTTCGAGGCGTCGATGGAGGTCGCTTTCCGCAACCGTCAGCTGATGAAGGCGGATCTGCGCACCGCGGTAGAAAGCAAGGGGTTGCGGGTGGTCTACCAGCCAATCGTGGCGATGAGCACGATGCGCATAGCCAGCTGCGAGGCGCTGTGCCGTTGGGACCACCCCGATCTCGGACCAATTTCGCCCAGCATCTTCATTCCGCTGGCGGAAGAAATGGGCATCATTTCCGAGATCAGCACCTTCGTCCTGCATGCGGCGTGCACCGAATGCGCCAAATGGCCCGCACAGACCAGTGTCTCGGTCAATCTCTCGGCCAAGGACTTCCGCAACCGCGACGTTATCGAGAAGGTTCGCCATGCGCTCGCCAGTTCCGGTCTCGCCGCCGGCCGACTGGAGATCGAGGTCACCGAGACGGCACTGCTCGACGACAAGTCGCTGACGCGTCAGTATATCGAGGAATTGAAGCGGCTTGGCGTGCGCATCGCGCTCGATGATTTCGGCACCGGCTATTCGAGCCTGAGCTATCTCCACAAACTTCCGCTCGACAAGATCAAGATCGACCGTTCGTTCCTGATGGACGTTACCCAGAACAGCCGTTCGCTCGAACTGCTCAAGGGCATCGTCAATCTGTCACGGCCACTGGGGCTTTCGGTGACTGTCGAGGGCGTCGAGACTTTCGAGCAGCTCAAGATCCTGGCCTTGCAGGTCAAGCCGGACCTGGTTCAGGGATTCCTGTTCGGCTCGGCGCTAAGCGCGTCCGGTATCGAGACCATGTCCAGCACGGTCTGGCCCTTCGCCAAGGACATCAAGACGGCCAGGAAGGCCACGCATCGCTGATTTTCATGGAAGAAATCTCGTACTTTAGTATAATTTTTACAATCGTTAACCTTAAGAGCTGGTAAACGATCTCTATCTTGTTTTCATCTTTACATCTTACGACCCTGCCGTAGTGTTGATAGCGGCGGCAGTTCCGGGGATTGAGTTTATGGTTGTTGAGTTGATTTCGCCTCGCCAGGCGGCGGGTGCGGACCGGAGTGATGCGTCCGACACTATGTCCAGCTTTGCCTGGAATGTTTCGGCGATGCTGGAGCGGACGGAATACCGTCGCTGCGACAAGGGCGAAGACCTCGAGGACATTTACCGACTGCGCTACAAGTCGTATCGCTCCAACGATATGGTGCCCGACAACGAGAACCATACCATTCACGACGAGCTCGACGACGCGCCGAATGTCTTTCGTTTCGGCGTCTACATCGACCAGGAACTCGTCAGCACGCTGCGCATCCATCACGTCACGCTGGCGACGCCGATGTCGCCTTCCACCAAGGCTTTCGGCGATATCGTCATGCCGATGCTGGCCGAGGGACTGAGCTTCATCTGTCCCAGCCGGTTCGCCTCCGACCCCGACTGGTCACGCGTCTATCCGCAAATTCCCTACCTAACATTGCGGCTCGCCGGCATGGCGTGTTTCCATTTCAACGCGCCTTACTGCCTGTCGACCATTCGCGAGGACCACGCCGGCTTCTACAAGCGGATCTACTATTCCGAGAAGATCAGCGAGGCCCGCGCCTATCCCGGCGTCTACAACAAGGTCGTGCTCTACCGTGCCGACGTCAATGCGATCCGCGAGCGGTCCCTCTCCCGGTTCCCGTTCTTCCGTTCGACTCCGATGGAGCAGCGCATGCTGTTCGACATGCCCAACGTCGGTGAACTCGCGCCGCTGACCATCCTGCCCACAGCCAAGTATTTTCGCGAAGCCGCCTGATGTACGTCGCCCGAAAGCGCAGTGGTTTTGGAACAACTACATGCACCTAAACAAGGCAAGTCATTCGGCAACTTTGCAGCCTGGCCATGGAGCTTTCCGGCCGCTTCGGCGTTCTGGCAAGCGCGCCGGTGGCGCATGAACGACGTCGACCCGCATAGCGTTGGCGGCAATCCTATCGAAAGGAAACGACATGACCATTTCCACGCTCGCACTCACTCCGCTTATCTCGCTGATTGCCGGCGTGCTGATTCTGGTGATGCCGCGACTCCTCAACTACATCGTCGCGCTCTATCTGATCGTCGTTGGCCTGCTCGGGCTGTTTCCGCAGCTTGCCGGTTGATGTGACAAGCTTCAGCCGCAAGGAAGTGCAAGGCGGCAGCCACGGTCACCTCAGGAACAATCTCTCTGTATCGGGCAGCTTCAACTTTCCTTTGAGGCTGTTGTCTCCAGCGATGCGGCAATAGCGCCATTGCCCTCGGCCTGGCTTTTCGCTATGTGCCTGAAAGATGTCTTCGAAGGGGTATTCCTATGGCTGATCACTCGCCGACCGGTCCTGTCGAACTAGGCGCGAAGATGGACTATGCCGAGCACGACCGCACCTATGCCGGCTTTGTCATGCTCGCCAAATACGGGTCGCTGTTTTGCGCCGCCGTGCTTCTGGCAATGGCTTTCGGCTTCTTTGCGGGCGGCTTCTTCTCGGCATTTGTCCTTTTCGTTCTGATCCTCGCCCTCGGCGCTTTCATTCTCCGGTAAATTCTTCAAAACCCCTTGCCCGTGACATCGCCGGAAGTCCGGCCGGCGTCCTGCGCAGACAGGTTCCAGCCGAAAGGATCATGCGGTGGGACAGACGATTTTCATCCCTCGTGAGCTCGATGCGAACGAGCCGCGCGTTGCTGCCTCGCCCGACACGGTGAAGCGGCTGGCGGGGCTGGGGTTCAACGTGATCGTCGAAAGCGGCGCCGGCACGGCATCGCGCATTCCTGACGAGGAGTTCGGTAAGGCCGGCGCTGTGATCGGTAAGGCCGCCGATGTCGCCAAGGCCGATGTGGTGCTGAAGGTGCGCCGGCCTGATGAGGCGGAGCTGAAGGTCTATCGCCCGGGCACTGCCGTCATCGCCATCATGGATCCCTATGGCAACGATGCTGCCGTCGATGCTCTGGCAAGGGCAGGCGCCACCGCCTTCTCGATGGAGTTCATGCCGCGCATCACGCGCGCCCAATCGATGGACGTCCTGTCCAGCCAGGCGAACCTCGCCGGCTATCAGGCGGTGATCGACGCGGCTGCCGAATATGACCGGGCGCTGCCGATGATGATGACGGCGGCCGGCACGGTGCCGGCGGCGAAAGCCTTCATCATGGGCGTCGGCGTCGCCGGCCTGCAGGCCATTGCAACTGCAAGGCGGCTTGGCGCCGTCGTCACCGCCACTGACGTGCGCCCCGCAGCCAAGGAACAGGTCGCCTCGCTTGGCGCAAAGTTTCTGGCGGTCGAGGATGAGGAGTTCAAGGCGGCCGAGACGGCGGGCGGCTACGCCAAGGAAATGTCTAGGGAATACCAGGCCAAGCAAGCGGCGCTGACCGCCGAGCACATCGCCAAGCAGGACATCGTCATCACCACCGCGCTGATCCCCGGCCGTCCGGCGCCGAAGCTGGTTTCAGCCGAGATGGTCGCCTCGATGAAGCCGGGCTCGGTGATCGTCGATCTCGCGGTCGAACGTGGCGGCAATGTCGAAGGCGCCGTGCCCGGGCAGGTGGTGACCACGGCCAACGGGGTGAAAATCATCGGCCATCTCAACGTACCGGGCCGCGTCGCGGCCTCCGCCTCGCTGCTCTACGCCAGGAACCTTTTTGCGTTCGTCGAGACACTGGTCGACAAGACCACGAAGACGCTTGCCATCAACCGCGACGACGACTTGGTCAAGGCGACGATGCTGACTGATGGCGGGCAGGTTGTGCATCCGGCTTTTATCGGCAAGCCGGCGGTGATGATCGCCTCGGCCGAGCCTGCGAAGCCCGCTGCTGGAGAAAAACCGGCCGCGCCGAAGAAAGCTGCCATATCCAGGAAACTTGCCGCACCCAAGTCGCTCGCTAACAAGCCGAAAGGGATCGCGTGATGGACCAGACCTTGCAGAAAGCCCTTGACCAGCTCGATCAGGCGACCGCCGCCGTCCGTCTCGCTGTACAGGATCTGGCCACAGCTCCAGGCGGCACCGATGCGGCGGGCGACGCCGCGCACGCGCTGTCCGGCGGGGCGATCGATCCGTTCGTCTTCCGCTTTGCCATTTTTGTCCTGGCAATCTTCGTCGGCTATTACGTGGTCTGGTCGGTCACACCGGCGCTGCACACGCCGCTGATGGCCGTCACCAACGCCATTTCTTCGGTCATCGTCGTCGGCGCGCTGCTTGCCGTCGGCATCTCGGCGTCCGGCATCGCCACCGGCTTCGGTTTCGTCGCGCTGATGCTGGTCTCGGTCAACATCTTCGGCGGCTTTCTCGTCACCCAGCGCATGCTGGCGATGTACAAGAAGAAGGACAAGTAGAGCGACATGAACGCCAACTTCGCCTCCTTCCTCTATCTGGTTTCCGGCATCCTGTTCATCCTGGCATTGCGCGGCCTGTCGCACCCGACCACGAGCCGTCAGGGCAACATGTACGGCATGATCGGCATGGGCATCGCCATTGCGACCACGCTGGCGCTCGCGACCCCTTCGGCGGGGGGCTTCGGCCTCATCGTGCTCGGCCTTTTGATCGGCGGCTCGGTCGGCGCGATCACCGCGCGGCGCATCGCCATGACCTCGATGCCGCAGCTGGTCGCCGCCTTCCATTCGCTCGTCGGTCTTGCCGCCGTCATGGTGGCGGCCGCCGCCATCTATGCGCCGGAAAGCTTCGGCATCGGCACGGTTGCCGACATCCACGCCCAGGCGCTGATCGAGATGAGCCTCGGCGTCGCTATCGGCGCCATCACCTTCACCGGCTCGGTCATTGCCTTCCTCAAGCTCGACGGTCGCATGACGGGCAAGCCGATCATGATCGGCGGCCGCCATTTCATCAACGCCGCCCTCGGCATCGCGCTGATCGTGCTGATCGTGCTGCTGGTCACCAGCGAGTCCAAGCTGGTGTTCTGGCTGATCGTGGCGGCATCGCTTGTCCTTGGTGTCCTGCTCATCATCCCGATCGGCGGTGCCGATATGCCGGTTGTCGTCTCGATGCTGAATTCCTATTCGGGCTGGGCGGCTGCGGCCCTCGGCTTCACGCTCGGCAATCTGGCGCTGATCATCACCGGCGCGCTGGTCGGCTCGTCCGGCGCGATCCTCTCCTACATCATGTGCAAGGGCATGAACCGGTCATTCATCTCGGTCATCCTCGGCGGCTTCGGCGGCGAGACTTCCGCCGCTGCCGACGACGGCATCGAGCGCACGGTCAAGCAGGGCTCGGCCGATGATGCCGCCTATCTGATGATGAACGCGCAGAAGGTGATCATCGTGCCGGGCTACGGCATGGCGGTCGCCCAGGCGCAGCATGCGCTGCGCGAGATGGCCGACAAGCTCAAGGCCAATGGTGTCGACGTGAAGTACGCCATTCATCCGGTCGCCGGCCGCATGCCCGGCCACATGAACGTCCTCCTTGCCGAAGCCAATGTGCCGTACGACGAAGTGTTCGAACTCGAGGATATCAACTCTGAATTCGCGCAGGCCGATGTCGCCTATGTCATCGGCGCCAACGACGTCACCAACCCGTCCGCCCGGGATGACAAGAGCTCCCCTATATTCGGCATGCCGATCCTCGACGTCGACAAGGCCCGCACCTGCCTGTTCGTCAAGCGCTCGCTCGGCTCCGGCTATGCCGGCATCGACAACACGCTGTTCTACAAGGACGGCACCATGATGCTGCTCGGCGATGCCAAGAAGATGACCGAGGAGATCGTCAAGGCCATGGATCATTGATCCGGATTCGCGGTCCAGTGCACCGCTAATTGCTCGGAAAAAAGCCCGGCTCCGCGCCGGGTTTTTCTTGACTTGAACGTCCGGCCTGCAGCGCCTTTGCTCCCATGCCGGTTTCAGCGCTACGATGAACGAATTCTGTTCCGGGCTTTGTCAGCAAACGGAGGCACTGGTGTCCGACCCTCATCCTGTTGCGTCGCCGACCAAGACCAGCCCGCCGGCCTCGGGAAAGGCGCCGCGCAAGCTCAGCCAGGCTGTGGTGATCGTGCATGGCATGGGCGAACAGCGACCCATGGGCACGCTGAGGGAATTTGTTCAGGCTGTTTGGAGTCACGACCCTGCTCGCGTGCCGTTTTACGCCCGTGTCGCCGATTCGGGCGGTCCCGCCGGCTCGAAGATCAACCAGAGCTGGATCACGCCTGACAGCCGCACGAACTCGCACGAGCTTCGCCGGATCACCACCCCCTACGATGTCGATGGCCGCCGCACTGATTTCTACGAGCTTTACTGGGCCGACATCACGCAAGGCACGACGCGGGGCCGGCTTGCGGCCTGGGTGACAAATCTGCTCTGGCGCAAGCCCGCCGACATCCCGCGCGACGCCCGCGGGCTCTATGTCGTTACGCTTCTGGCCGTCATAACAGTATTGGGCGCGGCGCTCGTGCTCGCGACCTCGGCCTTGCAAGGGTATATTTCCTGGACCACGGGCATGCTCGTCACGATCCTGGCCTCGTTCGTCGTCTGGTCGGTGGACCGGTTCGGTCTTCCTTATTTCGGTGATGTGGCCGCCTATGTCCGTGCTGAAGCGGCAACGGTCGAGAAGCGCGCGCTTGTCCGCGACCGTGGCCTGACGCTGCTGAGGCGTCTCATGATGGACGATACATACGACCGCATCGTGCTGGTCTCACACAGCCTGGGATCAATCATCGCCTATGATCTGCTGCAGATATTGTGGGCTGATTTCAGGCCGCGAAAGCTGGAAGCGGTCCGCGACAAGGCGAGACTGAAAGCGATCCGCGCCGTCGACAGCGCTACGCTCAACGCCGATGGTTCTGCGTGGCCCGACAGCTTGGATGACCTCTCCGGATTCCGGCGAGATCAATGGGAACTCTATCGCCAGCTCCGCGCCAGGGACGACGATCATCCATTGCCGTGGAAGATCAGCGATTTCGTCACGCTCGGCAGCCCGCTGACCCACAGCGAATTTCTGGTGACCTACAATCTCGCCGAATTCAGGCGCGGCATCGCTGAGCGGCTGTTCTCGGCGTGTCCGCCAATCGCCGATACGGCGGCCGGTGGAACCGTCCTCTATCAGGAAGGGCGCAGCCGTTCGGGCAGGCCGCAGCGGGCGGTGCATCATGGCGCTGTATTTGCCGCGACGCGCTGGACCAACATCTTCGACAGGGGCAATGGCTGGCTGACGGGCGACCCGATCTCCGGACCGATGGCGGAAAATTTCGGCCCCGGCGTGGAGAACATTCAGGTCGAGCTGCGCAGTTCGCTTGGCCGCATCTTCACCCACAGGCTCTATTGGTCGCTGAAGGCGACCGGCGTCGAGGTCGCCGCAGCGGCCGGAACGCCGCCGCGCTCGCATCTCGAGGTGCTGCGCGACGCCGTCGATCTCGGCCGCAAACTGGAGCCAAGCCAGGCGGTGTCCACGGTTTTTGCCGGAAAGTAAGAGCCGGCGCTCGTTTCGGTGAACCGGCGCTGGCAATCACCCCATCGAAACAGCATGTCTATGCAGGGGCAGTGTCCCTGCATAGAAGAAACCGTCAAGCACTGATCAGCGGTTGGTCAGGAAGACCGCCTCCTCGTCGTCGCGCTGCCTGCCGCCAAGGGCTGCCGCGGCGCTTGCGATGAAAGCGCCGACAACCAGCGACAGTGCGCCAAGCAGCGCGAAGGTGGCACCGGCTTTCCTGGCGGTATCGGCAGCCTGCTGAGCCTGAACCTTCGCCTCTTCGACCCTGGCAAGCACGGCATCGACACGAGCCCTGGCATCCGGTTCCGACAGCCCGGCTCGGGCAGCCACCAGCTGCGACAGATAGGTCTTGTCGTCGGCAGACACTTCTCCTGCTGCTGCGCTCGCGATCAAAATGCGCGAAGCCTGCGCCGTCGCCGCCGCATCGCTCTCTGGGTTGGCGGCAGCAAGCCTGGCCGCATCGGCCGGGCGGAACAATGCATCGACGAAGTACGACGTTGCGTTGTCGGTCGCGGCGCCTCCGGCGTTTGCAGTGGCACCTGCCGAAGCGCCCATTGCCGCGCCCGACGCGACTGTCGAAGCGGCCTGGACGCCGGTTCCGACAGCTGCGGAAAGCGCCGAGCCGAGTACGCCGGCGACGAGCAACGTTGCAAGCGCCCAGGCGAGGAAGCCGTGGGCGGTATCGCGGAAAAAGACTTCATCGGTGTGGACGCCGACCCATTTGGTGCGCAGGCGCCCGGCAAGATAACCGCCGGCAGCCGACGACAGCCACTGCACGATGATCAGCCACGCGGCGGTGGAGGCCGCGAAAGTTGTGACCGATGTGCTCAAGCCGGACCACGGCGAAACCATGGTTAGCCCGAGCCCGGAGCCGAGCAACATCAGGATCAGTGTTAGCCCCGAGGCAGCAAAGGCGCCGGCCACGATCGGCCCCCAGCTGACAGCGGTGGAAGAGGATTCCGTCGGTGCGGAAACGTCGACAGCCGATAGGGTTGACTGCATGTCAGCCCCCTACCGTGCGAAAAGCATGATAAGAATAATGATCGGAATCGGGACTCCGAGAAGCCAGAGCAAAATGCCACGTCCCATGAGTGCCTCCTGCGGCGATTGTGATCAATCACAATGCCTTGGAAGCCTTTCCGTTCCGACCGGGCCCTCAGTGAACCTTTGTTGCGATGCAGCAGACATCATTGGCAGGCCTAGGTCCACCAACGATGTCTCGAGCGCTCGAAATTGAGCGTCCGGCCTGGGCTTTAAATATCCAGATTGGCGACGGACAGCGCGTTTTCCTGGATGAACTCACGCCTGGGCTCGACCTCGTCGCCCATCAGCCGCGAAAACAGCGAGTCGGCGTCCGTCGCGTCATTGACCTTGACCTGCAAAAGCGAGCGCACATTCGGGTCGAGCGTGGTTTCCCAGAGCTGCTCGGCGTTCATTTCGCCGAGGCCCTTGTAGCGCTGCATGGTCAAGCCCTTGCGGCCGGTGGCAAACACGGCGTTGAGCAGCGCCAGCGGTCCCGAGATGGTTTCCGACACATCCTTGCGGCGCAGCACCGGCGGCTCGCCATAGACTTCTGCGAGGCGAGGCGCATAGCGGTCGATCTGGCGAGCGTCGGCCGAGTTGATCAACGCGAGATCGAGATGCGCGAATTCCTTGACGCTGCGCACCGTGCGCTCGAACACATAGCCGCCGATCCCTTCGTTTGAGGTCGACATGCGGCCCGTCCAGCCGCGTTCGGTGTCCTCGGCGATGATGTCGAGACGCCGGGCGACGCGATCGGCCATGGCGTTGGCCCGGCCGAGATCGGCGAAAACGTCCGGGTTGAGCGCGCCGGCAATCGCGGCCTGCTCGACCACGCCTCTGTTGTAGCGCGTGTGCAGCCCGTTGATCAGCTGGCGCACCGCCAGCGCATCGTCGATGGCGCTGCGCAGGTCCTGTCCGGCCCGCACCTCGCCGGTGCTGAGCGCAAGCGACGCCTCCTCCAGCCCCGAGCCGATCAGAAATTCCTCGAAGGCGCTTTCGTCCTTGAGGTATTGCGAGCTCTTGCCGCGCGTCACCTTGTAGAGCGGCGGCTGGGCGATATAGAGATGGCCGCGCTCGATCAGCTCGGGCATCTGCCGAAAGAAGAAGGTCAGCAGCAAGGTGCGGATGTGGGCGCCGTCGACGTCGGCGTCGGTCATCAGGATGATCTTGTGATAGCGCAATTTGTCGGCGTTGAACTCGTCCTTGCCGATCGAAGTGCCGAGCGCGGTGATCAGCGTACCGATCATGTCGGAGCCTAGCATGCGATCGAAGCGAGCCCGCTCGACATTGAGGATCTTGCCGCGCAGGGGAAGAATGGCCTGGTTCTGACGCGAACGGCCGCCCTTGGCCGAGCCGCCGGCGCTGTCGCCCTCGACGATGAAGATTTCGGACTTCGCCGGGTCGCGTTCCTGGCAGTCGGCCAGCTTGCCGGGCAGCGAGGTGACGCCGAGCGAGCTCTTGCGGGTGATGTCGCGCGCCTTGCGCGCGGCTTCGCGCGCCGCTGCCGCCTGGATGACCTTCTCGATGACCACCTTGCCCTCGGTCGGGTGCTCTTCGAGCCAGGTGCCGAGAGCTTCGTTGACGAGCCCTTCCACCACCGGACGGACTTCGGACGAGACCAGCTTGTCCTTGGTCTGCGAGGAGAATTTCGGGTCGGGAACCTTGACCGACAGCACGGCCGTCAGCCCTTCGCGGCAATCGTCGCCGATCAGCGCCACCTTCTCCTTCTTGGTGAGGCCCGAGGATTCGCCGTAGCCGGTTATCTGGCGCGTCAGCGCGCCGCGAAAGCCGGCAAGATGCGTGCCGCCGTCGCGTTGCGGAATGTTGTTGGTGAAGGCCAGCACGTTCTCGTGGTAGCTGTCGTTCCACCACATAGCGACCTCGACGGTGATGCCGTCACGCTCGGCTTTGATCGCAATCGGCTTGTCGATCAGCGGTTTCTTGACGCGGTCGAGATATTTGACGAACTCCTCCAGCCCGCCATCATAGTGCAGCTCATGGCGCACGACGTCGGCATGGCGGGCATCGGTCAGAACGATGCGCACGCCAGAATTCAGGAAGGCGAGTTCGCGCAGCCGGTGCTCCAGCGTGCCGAAGTCGAACTCGACCATGGTGAACGTCTCGGCTGACGGGAAAAAGGTGATCTCGCTGCCGCTGCGCCCCTCATAAGTGCCGGCAACCTTGCGCTGTTCGTAGGTGCCGGTGACCCTCAGCGGCGCGTCGGCATTGCCGTGCGTGAAGCTCATCTCGTAGATCTGGCCGTTGCGGCGGATCTTCAGCTTCAGCCAGCCCGACAGCGCGTTGACTACCGAGACGCCGACGCCGTGCAGACCGCCGGACACCTTATAGGAGTTCTGGTCGAACTTGCCGCCGGCATGCAGCTGCGTCATGATCACTTCGGCCGCCGAAATGCCTTCGCCGGTGTGGATATCGGTCGGAATGCCGCGGCCATTGTCGATCACCGTCACCGAACCATCGGGGTTGAGCGTTACCGTGACAAGGTCGGCATGGCCGGCCAGCGCTTCATCGATGGCGTTGTCGACGACCTCGTAGACCATGTGATGCAGGCCCGACCCGTCGTCGGTATCGCCGATATACATGCCAGGCCGCTTGCGGACGGCATCCAACCCCTTCAAAACCTTGATGGAATCGGCGCCGTACTCGGCCTCAGCGCCGTTGGCGTTGTCGATCTGATCGCTCATGAAAACCTGTCTGATTGATGCCGCACATCCAGCGCAGAAATCGGCTCCGAATCGCGCGTCTTTGATGTCCTAGATATAAGTGCAAAAGGCGGTTTTTCCAAGGTTTGCAAGCATTTCCGAATGGAAGAAGAGCACGCTCGGCCGGCCATGGCATCGGACCCAAAAAGTGGATCGGTTTTGGAACAGAGCGGCGGCAACAAGAGTAGGCCGCCCTGTTCCGGCAATCAGGTACTTTCCAGTGCCCCGGTTACATTCCGGAGAGGCCGGCGACATGGACGCTTGCCTTGCCAGCCACTACATTGAGGTGACCAGCGGAGCACGCCATGGACAGTCAGCCCGCCCCATTCGTCCCGCCGGCACCGAAGCCGCGTACCTCGCCGCCTTCGACGCTGGAGATGATCCGCATCGTCTATCGCAATCCGCTCGAACTGTGGGGCGAGCCGACCTACAACGAACCCTGGATTTCGGTGACCGGCATCGGCGGGCCGCTGGTCATCGCCAATGACCCCGGCCTCATTCGCCACGTGCTGGTCGACAATGCGAAAAACTACAAGATGGCGACGGTGCGTCAGATGATCCTGCGGCCGATCCTGCGCGACGGCCTGCTGACCGCTGAGGGCGAGGTATGGAGGCGCTCGCGCAAGGCGATGGCGCCGGTGTTCACGCCGCGGCACATCTTCGGTTTTGCCGAGCCGATGCTGAGGCGCACACGGGAGTTCGTCACGCGCTATGAGGGCGGCGGCACGTCGGACATCGCCCATGACATGACGCTGCTTACCTTTGACATCCTGGCCGAGACGCTCTTTTCCGGTGAGATATCAGGTGAGCCGGGCAGCTTCGCCAAGGAGATCGACCGGCTGTTCGAGACCATGGGCCGCGTTGATCCGCTCGATCTGTTGCGGGCGCCCGATTGGCTGCCGCGCCTGACCCGCATCCGCGGCCGCAAGACCATGGCCTATTTCCGCAAGATCGTCACCGACACCGTCAAGATGCGCGAAGAGCGGGTCAAGCGCGATCCGGACAAGGTGCCGCAGGATTTTCTCACGCTTTTGCTCAAGGCGGAGGGACCGGACGGGCTGACGCGCGCCGAGGTCGAGGACAACATCATCACCTTCATCGGTGCCGGCCATGAGACCACGGCGCGTGCACTTGGGTGGACGCTCTATTGCTTGGCCGAAGCGCCTTGGGAGCGCGAAAAGATCGAGCGCGAGATCGACGCGGTGCTGGCGCGCGAGTCCGATCCGACAAAGTGGCTCGACGCCATGCCGTTCACCCGCGCCGCCTTCGACGAAGCGCTCAGGCTCTATCCGCCGGCGCCGTCGATCAACCGCGAGCCGATCGAACCCGAAACCTGGAACGGCCTCTATATACCGAGGCGCGCCGCGGTGCTGGTCATGCCGTGGGTTGTTCATCGCCATCGCAAGCTGTGGGAGCGGCCCGACGCGTTCATGCCCGAACGCTTCCATCCGGGAAATCGCGAGAAGATCGACCGCTTCCAGTATTTACCGTTCGGCGCCGGTCCTCGCGTCTGCATCGGCGCCAGCTTTGCCATGCAGGAGGCGATCATCGCTCTGGCGATCATGCTGTCGCGTTTCCGCTTCGACACCACCGCCGAGACTAAGCCGTGGCCGGTGCAGAAACTGACGACGCAACCGCAGGGCGGCCTGCCGATGCAGGTCACGCGGCGCCTTTAGTGAGCGCCTGATTGGCTAGGCCGCCGTCTTGCGCTGGAACTGGCCCGCGGCCCGGTAACGCCAGAGATAGCTGGGCAGGATGCTGCCGATCGACTGCGGCTGGATATCGAGACCGGCGAGCGTCCTGTTTTCCCTGGTGGCCGCTTCCGACACGACGTTGTGCTCGCGCAATTGCAGGATCTGATCCTTGGTCAGCAGTGGATTGGGCAAAAGCCCGAGAATCGATGCCTGCATGTTCGCCACCCACCAAGGCACCGACACCAGAAGTCGCTTGCGGTCGATCATGGCAAGCATTTCCTGCATGCATTGCTTGAAGGTGAGCACCTGCGGCCCGCCAAGCTCATAGATCCGGCCGCCCTGGACTTTGCCGTCGACCGAGCGCGCCACCGCTTCGGCGACATCGCCGACATAGACCGGCTGGAATTTGGTCTGCCCACCGCCGATCAGCGGCAGGACCGGCGAATAGCGCGCCATATTGGCGAACCGGTTGAAGAAACTGTCCTCCGGCCCGAAATTGATCGACGGCCGCAAGATGACGGCATCGCTGATCGTTTCCAGGACCGCTTTTTCGCCGAGCGCCTTGGTGCGCGCGTAGTCCGATTGCGCGTTCAGATCGGCGCCCAGAGCCGAGATATGGGTGAGGCCAGCGCCGACGGCGCGCGCCGCTTCGGCGACGGCGCGTGCGCCGAATTCGTGGACGGAGGTGAATTTCTGCCGGCCGCTCTCATGCAGGATGGCCACCAGATTGACGACATGATCGGCGTCTTGCACGGCGCGGTCGACCGACCAGCGCACTCGAACATTGGCCTGCACCGGCTGGATCTGGCCGACATTGCCGAGCGGCTGCAGATGGCCGGCGAGATCGGGCCGGCGGCAGGCGACCCTTATGCGGTAGCCGCGCCTGGCCAGCGCCCGCACGACGTGACGGCCGACAAAGCCGGAACCGCCGAACACGACGACGAGCTTTGGGGTCTGCAGGATTTCGGTCATTGCTGGCTCCGGCGCAGTTTCCAGATTTACTGGTGCTTGACTGAAGCCGTTTCTTAATCCGTTTCGCGCCAAAGGCAAAGGGCGACGATAAGTCGCCGGAGACCTTGTTTCGACCGCGTCAGAACGCCCTGCCGATGCGTGCGTCGACCGATTGGCGGTTGCCGCCGCGAATGACGAAGAAGAACAGGATCGCCGCCCACAGCAGCGATTTTTCGGCGCCCGAAAAGCCCTCGCCCATAGTGACCCAATGGAACCAGACGGTGACCAGAAGCACGAACATTCCGGCGAAGGCGGCCGGTCGGGTCAAGAGACCTATGGCGATGAAAATGCCTCCGAAGAACTCGGTGCATGCCAAGAGCAGGGACCAAAATGCGCCCGGATAGAAGCCGAGGCCCTCGACCATCTCGGCGGCGCCAAACGGATCGGTGATCTTCTGCGAACCATGAATGGTGAGGAAGATGCCGGCTACGGCACGCAGGATGGTTTCAGAGGTGGTGTGCAGCGCCGCATAAAGGCTGCCAAGGGCTGGGACGAAAAGGCTTCTTCTGGAGTTGTCGGTGCTTGCGGACATTGGGGCTCCTCTTTTGCTGCTTCGCGCAAACACCCGACCACCTCAGTCAAAGTCAAATGAACAAAAGTTGAAAAGGCGTGTTAACTGACCAGATGCGAGAGAACGCAGAAAACCCCGCCGAAGCGGGGTTTTCGGGGTGACTTCCAAGGTCGGAGTCAGGGTCCGACGAGGCGGCCTGACCTGAGACGGTATCAGGACGGCGTGAGACGCCCGCCCCAGCCCTGGACATTCGACCGGATGTCACCGCCCGGGCAAACCCCACCCCGGACAGGCATTGGTCGCGGCACCGCGCAAAAAGGTTCAACGGCGGCGAAAAAATCGCAGACAAACTTTTTAGGAAGAATACCGGGCGGCGAATTCGGAGATGCGCTGCACCACGGCTTTCGGAGCCGTAATGCCCCGTGCTGCCGCCTTCTCCGCCGCTTCGGCCCGGGCACGGCCGGGCACATGCACTCCGTAGCGGCGGCGCAACCGTTCGAGCTGGTCCTTCATGCGTTTCTCGAAATCCGGATCGAGCAGCTTAGGCTCGACGGCCAGCACGAAGAGGCCGGTTCCGGGACTGTCCGGTCCGCCGCTGAACCATGGCGCATCGAGCGACCAGTTGGCGCCCGACAGGCCAGCCGCCAGCACTTCGACCATCAGCGCGATGTTGGCGCCGCGCTGGCCGCCGAAGGCCAGCATCGCGCCTTTCATGGCGGCGGCGGGATCAGTGGTCGGGTTGCCGCTCGCGTCCAGTGCCCAGCCTTCTGGAATTTTTCTGCCGTCCTCGGCCGCCTTGCGGATGTTGACGAAGGCAGTGGCGCTCGACGATTGGTCGATGACCAGCGGCGTTTCGTCGGCCGCGGGCGCGGCGAAGGACATCGGGTTGGTGCAATAGACCGGCTTGACCGAGCCCGAGCCGGCAAGCACGGCCGGTCCGTTGGTCGCGGCAAAGGACACCAGCCCCTGCGCGGCCAGCCGCCCGGTGAAATAACCGAGCGCGCCGCATGTATAGGCGTTCTTCTGCGAAAAGATAGCGACGCCGAACAGGCGCGCCGCCTTGGCGAGATCGTCGATGGTGCGGTCGAAGCCGGTATGCGCCAGACCGCCTCTCGCGTCAGAGAGATAGACCGCCAAGGCCGGCCTAGTGATGACCGGCTCGGCCTTGCCGTCGATGCGGCCGGCCTCCAGCGCTTCGAGATAGTCGATGAAATGCGACAACCCGACCGTCGACAGCCCTTCCGCCTCGGCCGCTACGATGGAGGCTGCAAGCGACTGCGCCGCTTCTTCATTGGCGCCGGCGCCGAGCGCCGCCATCCGGCACAGCCCTGTCGCCTGGTCGAGACTGAGTTGCATTTCGTAAGTCCTGAATTCGTGAAACTGTCTCGATGTCAGCCGAGCCGGTTCGGAATCCGCGCCTCGAGCCGGCGGAAGCCGAAGACCAGGATACCGGTGATGGCCATATAGACCAACGCCAGAAGCAGCAAGGGTTCGTAGGTGACGAACAGATCCTGGCGCACCCTCGAGGCTACGGCATAGATGTCGACCATGGTTATGGTCGCCACCAGCGGTGTTGCCTTCAGCTGGAGAACGGTTTCGCCGGCCAGCGTCGGCAGCGCCCGGTGGATCGCCTGCGGAAGCCATACTCGCCTGAACATTTTCCAACGGCTCATGCCGAAAGCTCGGGCCGCCTCGAGTTGACCTTTCGGTACGCCTGCGAAGGCGCCACGCATTACTTCGCCTTCGTAGCCAGCATAGGAAATCGTCAGCGAAAGAACCGCATAGGGCCATGCCTGCCTGAGAATGGGCCAGAGGAACGACTCGCGTATCCACGGAAATTGTGGAAACAGCGAGCCGAGTCCGAAGTAAAGCAGCCAGAGCTGGAGCAGCAGCGGCGTACCACGAATAACCGTGCAGAACACCTTGGCCGGAACGCTCAGAATCGGCGGGCCGATCACCTGCGCGAGGCCGAGGGGGATAGCGAGCGCGATGCCCAGAGCCGACGTCACCACCAGCAGCCATATGGTCCGCCATATGCCCTGCAAAGCCAGCGGCAGATAGGCGGGCAGCCAATCCCAGCGCATGAGGAAAATCGACGCCAATATGATAAGCAGCGCGATCAGGATCAGCGCTATCCGATGTGGCCGCATCCAGAGCGAAGCTCGGGCGGCGGCGTTAATGACCGGGGTTTCGGCAGCCGCCATCAGTGAGTTCCCGCGATCGAAGGCATGCCGCGTCGCGCCCAGCGCTCAACACGCCCGATGACGACGTTGGAGACGAGGGTCAGAACGAGATAGAGCGCGCCCGCCGCCATGAAGAAGGTGAAATAAGCCTTCGTCGCGCCGGCTGCCGTCCGTGTGGTTTGCGTCAGTTCATTGACGCCGACGATCGCGAGAAGCGCGGTGTCCTTGGTGGCGATCAGCCACAGATTTGCCAGCCCTGGGATGGCGAAGGGGAGCATCGCAGGTAGCGTGATACGCCTGAGAAGCAGGCCGGGGGGCATTCCATACGCCCGCGCGGCTTCGATCTGGCCCTGCGGAATGCCGAGAATCGCGCCGCGCAAGACTTCGGTAGAGTAGGCGCCCTGCACGACCCCGAGCACGCCTATTCCGGCGACAACACCGTTGATATCGATTGCGGCATGGCCGAGCGCGGTGAGCAACTGGTTGATGAGGTCGGTACCAGCGAAATAAAGCAGCAGGATCAGCACCAGTTCGGGCACGGCGCGGACCACGGTGGTGTAGACTTCCAGCAGGTCACGGGCCACCGGCCCGCCATAGAGCTTGCCATAAGCGCCGCCGACGCCGATCACGAGACCGACTCCAAAGGAGCCGAAAGCAATTCCGACGGAGTTTGCCAACCCATGCAGAAGGCTGAGACCCCTGCCGTTCGGCGGCTGGAAGGAAAGCAATTCCAGCGAACTGGCTCCGAAGATGGTGGCGAGAACGTCGCTCAGCTTATGTCCCCTGGACTTCCGGGTTGAGGCGCCAATGATGTATCAAGCCGGACGTGCCATCGCGACGATGGCGGCTAGGCATGCCCGGCTTGATGCCGCTGCCGTCAGTTGGACTGCGACTCTTCGCCGTAGATGTCGAAGTCGAAGTACTTCTTGGTGATTTCGGCATACTTGCCATTGGCGCGGATGGCCTTGATTGCGGCATTGAGCTTGTCCTTGAGCCCGGTGTCGCCTTGACGTACGCCGGCGCCGACGCCAGGCCCGAGCACTTCAAGGTCCGGTGCGACATAACCTTTGAGGTCGCAGCACGCTTTGCCTTGATCCGACTTCAAAAATGCGTCGAGCGCGATCGAATCGGCCTGAGTGGCATCGATCCGGCCGGCGGCGAGATCCTGATTTGCCTCGTCCTGCGTCTGGTATTCTTTGATCTCGGCAGCATCGGTGAAGTGCTTCTTGGCGTAAGCAGCGTGCACCGTGGACGCCTGAACGCCGATAATCTTGGCTTTCAGCCCCTCTGGCGTCGCATCGAATTTCTGATCCTTGGCGCCGATCACCGCAGTCGGCGTATTGTAGTATTTCTCCGAAAAATCGATTTCCTTCTTGCGTTCGTCGGTAATGGACATCGAATTCATAATCGCGTCGATCTTCTTGGTTTTAAGCGCCGGGATAAGGCCGTCCCACGGGATTGGCGTCAATACGCAATCCAGCTTGGCTTCGCTGCAGATGGCGTTGACGATGTCTACTTCCCAGCCACCCCAGTTGCCGGAAGCATCCTGCGAGTAAAACGGCGGATAGGCTTCAGGCGAAAAACCCACCTTGATCTGTTCGGCGCTTGCCGAAAATGCGCCCGACAACGCGATCAGCGTGGCCGCGAGCGCCGTTTTGAGAAAAGGCTTCATTTTTTCATTTCTCCCGTTTTTTGGTTTGACGTTCCCGTCTGCTTTTCTCGCAAGTCATCCAACATTGCGCAGAAACTGCTTCAGCCTTTCGGATTTGGGCGCACCGAAGATCTGCTCCGGCGGCCCTTCTTCCTCGACCAACCCGTTGTAGAGGTAGACGACATGCGTCGCGACTTCGCGGGCGAACTTCATCTCGTGGGTCACCAGCACCATGGTGCGGCCCTCGCGCGCCAGATCGCCGATCACCTTCAGCACCTCGCCGATCAGTTCCGGGTCGAGCGCCGAGGTCGGCTCGTCGAACAGCATGACGCGCGGATTGATGGCCAGCGCCCGGGCGATGGCCGCGCGCTGCTGCTGGCCGCCCGACAGATAGGCCGGATAGACATCGCGCTTTTCGGCCAGCCCGACGCGGGCGAGCAGCTTTTCGGCCTCGGCGATGGCCACGTCGCGCTTGACGCCGAGAACATGCACCGGAACCTCGATTACGTTCTCGATCAGCGTCATGTGGCTCCACAAATTGAAATTCTGAAAGACCATGCCGAGCTTGGATCGGATGCGCTCGATCTGCTTGCGGTCGGCGGGAACGGTGTGGCCGTGACTGTCGGCCTTCATCCGGATCTCCTCGCCATTGACGCGGACGATTCCGCTGGTCGGGTTCTCCAGGCAATTGATGCAGCGCAGCAGGGTCGACTTGCCCGAGCCGCTGCCACCGATGATGGCGATGACTTCGCCGTCGCGCGCCGACAGCGAAACACCCTTCAGCACATGCAGTTCGCCGAATCTTTTATGCAGGTTCTCGACATGGATGGCTTCGGCGGCGTCGTTCTGCGCCGTGTACTTCAGGGCGGGGGCCGTGCCTTGCGCTATCACCTTTGGGGTGCCTCACGAAGCGGCTGGACCCGTCGCTGCTGGAACTTTTTACCCATTACCATCACTGGACAGACTTCTCATTCTCAAGATGGACCGTTCCGCTTGCCTCCGTCAACCATGCTTTTTTGGACCATTGATCGCGGCTCGCTGAGTGGCTATTGGCTGAATGGGATGTTTCAGGAGCACTTGGTGGGTAAAGCATACGGGTCGCAGTCCATGGCCGGGCCCCTGCAGCGCGTGCTGATGCGGTCCGCCGCAAGCGCCATGCCTCGCGCCAAAGCATCGGAATGGCACTATGGTCCTGGCTTCGATCCGCAAAAGGCCTCCGCCCAGCATCAGGCGCTGACGACGCTGGTTCTGGCATCCGGCGCCGAGATCGAATGGCTGACCGACGCCGATGACGGGCTTGCCGATTCCGTCTTCACACACGATCCTTCACTGATGACCGACCACGGCGCCATCATTCTTGCCATGGGCAAGGCGTTGCGCCTGGCTGAGCCCGGCCTGCACGAGGCGGCCTACAAGCGCATGGGCGTGCCTATCCTCGGCCGCATCGAGCATCCCGGCCAAGTCGAGGGCGGCGACTGCGTCTGGGTGGATTCTCGGACGCTGGCCGTCGGCCGCGGCGTGCGCACCAACCAGGATGGCATCCAGCAACTCGCCAACCTGCTAACACCCAAGGGTATCCAGGTCTATGGTTACGACCTGCCGCTCTGGCATGGCGAGGAGGCCTGCCTGCATCTGATGTCGGTGATCAGTCCGCTCGCCGACGATCTGGCGCTGGTCTATGCACCGCTTTTGCCGGCTGCCTTCTACCAGATGCTGCGGGCGCGCGGCATTCGCCTGGTCGAGGGCGACGCCGAGGAGTTCTTCGCCTCCAACGGTCTCAGCCTCAATGTGCTGCCGACCGCGCCGCGCGAGGTGATCGCCGTTGCCGGCTTCCCGAAGACGGCGGCGGCCATGGCGGCCGCCGGCTGCAGGGTTTCAACCTTCGAGGCGGACGCGCTGTGCATTGCCTGCGAGGGCGGACCGACTTGCCTCACACGTCCGGTGCTCAGACAATGACGACAGTCGGCGAAGCGCTCATCACTTTGCTCGAAGCCCATGACGTCGACACGGTCTTCGGCATTCCGGGTGTGCATACTGTCGAACTCTATCGCGGGCTGGCGCGCTCGAAAATCCGCCACGTCACCCCGCGTCATGAGCAGGGCGCCGGCTTCATGGCCGACGGTTATGCGCGCGCCAGCGGCAAGCCTGGCGTCGCCTTCGTCATCACCGGACCGGGACTAACCAACACCATAACCGCCATGGGCCAGGCCCGCGCCGATTCGGTTCCGATGCTGGTGATCTCAGGCGTCAATGCCACGCCGACGCTGGGCAAGGGCCTCGGCCATCTGCACGAACTCCCCGACCAGCGTGGCATGATGGAGAAGGTGGCGCTCTTCTCGCACCGTGTCACCGACGCCGACGAACTGCCGGGCGTGCTTGCCCGCGCCTTCGCCCTGTTTTCGTCATCGCGCCCCGGTCCGGTCCATATCGAGATCCCGACCGACATCATGGTCAAGCCGGCCGACGGCATCGCAGCTTTGCTGACCAATGTCGCGCCGCCCGAACCGGATGCGGCGGCGATAGCGGAGGCGGCAAGGCTTTGCGCGGCTGCCCGCCGCCCGCTGATCCTCGCCGGCGGCGGCGCCAAGAGAGCCGACGCGCCGCTGAAGCGTCTCGCCGAAAGGATGGGAGCGCCGGTTGTCCAGACGGCCAATGCCCGCGGCCTGCTGCATCGCCATCCGCTTGGCGTGCCAGCGAGCCCGAGTCTGAAGGCGGTGCGTGCGCTGATGGCCGAGGCCGATCTGGTCATTGCCGCCGGCACCGAATTCGGCCCGACCGACTATGATGGGTATAGCGACGGCGGCTTTGTCCTGCCGACCAATCTGATCCGCATCGACATCGGCGCCGACCAGCTTGCCCGCCGGCCGGCCCGGATTTCGATCCAGGCCGATTGCGGCGTAGCACTCAAGGCGCTGCTTGCCGAAATCGGCAAGGGCCAGCCGCCATCGGACGACGGTCCGGCTCGCGCCGCTGCAACGAGGCAAGCGGCCTTCGCCGAAATCAGCCCGAGCCTCCAGGCGCAAACACGAGCCGTCGAGGCGATCCGCGATGCGTTGCCGGGCTCGATTATCGTCGGCGATTCGACCCAGCCGGTCTATGCCGCCAACCTCTATTACGATCACGATCGACCGGGCAGTTGGTTCAACGCCGCCACCGGCTTCGGCGCGCTCGGCTATGGTCCGCCGGCGGCGATCGGTGCGGCCCTTGCCGTGCCTGATGCGCCGGTCGTTTGTCTCACCGGCGACGGTGGTTTCCAGTTCACGCTGCCGGAACTGGGCGCCGCGCTCGACGCCTCAGCGCCGGTGATCTTCGTCGTCTGGAACAATCGCGGCTATCGCGAAATCGAAACCTCGATGCTCGATGTCGGCGTCGAGCCGGTCGGCGTCTCGCCGGCGCCGCCTGATTTCTGCAAGCTGGCCGAGGCCTATGGCATTGCCGCCGAGCGGCTTGCCGGCATCGGTCATCTGGCGGACGCACTCCAGCGCGCGCGGGCGACCGGACTGCCGTATGTTATCGAGATCCCTGTCGATTGAGTGCTGTGGCAGCGTCTGCTTGGGGATGCGATCCTCGTCGGATGGCCGCCGGCTTGAGGCGCGTAAACGACACTGTGTCATCGAGATTTCGGTTGAGTGATCTCGCGAAAGGCGCGACCTTCGGCGGCGGCGCGGCATATGAGTGACTGGAGCGGTCGAAGATGACGGATACACTGGACGGCAGGCATGTTGTGGTGACCGGCGGCACAGGAGCGCTCGGTGGCGCGGTTGTCGGCAAACTGCTGGAGCAGGGTGCGGTCTGCCATGTGCCCAATGCCCATGCTGCCGCGCCCGCGCATTTTCCCTTCCCGGCACATGAGCGCGTCAGGTTGGCGCACAATGTCGATCTCGCCGATCCCGCTAAGGTCGATGCGTTCTATGCCAGCGTTACCGATTTGTGGGCATCCATCCATCTGGCCGGCGGTTTCACCGCTGCGCCGGTCGAGAAGATCGAGCCCGCGTCCTTTGCTGAAATGATGGATACCAACGCCCGTACCACCTTCCTGTGCTGCCGCGCGGCGATCCGCTCGATGCTGGAATCTTCAGTGTCGGGGCGCATCGTCAATGTCACGGCGCGCGCCGGGCTCGACCTTCGGCGCGGTTCCGGCATGGTCGCCTACGGCGCCAGCAAGGCGGCGGTCGCGGCAATGACGGTGGCGATGGCGGAAGAACTCAAGGGCAAAGGAATCCTGGTCAACGCGGTCGCGCCCTCGACGCTCGACACGCCGGCCACCAGGGCAGACATGCCGGCCGCCGATTTCAGCAAATGGGTCAGCCTCGAAGCGGCCGCTGAGGCCATTGCCTATCTCGCTTCGCCGGCCAATCTGGCGATGAGCGGCACGCTGGTGCCGCTTTACGGCAGGGCCTGACACAACAGGTCATCGACCAAAGAAAACCCCGCCGGATCGCTCCGGCGGGGTTTTTCGTCACAGCCGCACCGAAATGCGGCAGCAACCAATCTTTAGCTGCCCTGCTTCTTCAGCGCGGCACCCAGGATGTCGCCCAGCGAAGCGCCGGAATCGGTCGAGCCGTACTGGGCGACCGCTTCCTTCTCCTCGGCGATTTCCAGCGCCTTGATCGAGACCTGCAGCTTGCGGGTCTTCTTGTCGAAGGCGATGACGCGGGCGTCGACCTTCTGGCCGACCGTGAAGCGCTCTGGGCGCTGCTCGTCGCGGTCGCGGCTGAGGTCGGAGCGTTTGATGAAGGTCTCGATGCCGCTCTCGACGAGCCGCACTTCCAGACCGCCATCCTTGACGCCGGTGACCTCGCAGGTGACGACCGCGTTCTTGCGCAGTTCGCCTGAAGTCGCCGCCTCGCCGGCCGTGTCCTTGGCCAGCTGCTTGATGCCGAGCGAGATGCGCTCCTTGTCGATGTCGACGTCGAGCACCTGCGCCTTGACGATGTCGCCGCGATTGTACTCCTCGATCACCTGCTCGCCCGGACGGGTCCAGTCGAGGTCGGAAAGATGGACCATGCCGTCGACATCGCCTTCGAGGCCGATGAACAGGCCGAATTCGGTCTTGTTCTTGACCTCGCCCTCGACCTGGCTGCCGACCGGATGGCTGCTGGCGAAAGCCTGCCACGGGTTCTCGAGCGTCTGCTTGAGGCCGAGTGAAATGCGGCGCTTGGCCGGATCGACCTCGAGCACCACCACATCGACTTCCTGCGTCGTCGACAGGATCTTGCCGGGATGGACGTTCTTCTTCGTCCACGACATTTCCGAAACGTGGATGAGGCCCTCGATGCCCGGCTCCAGCTCGACGAATGCGCCGTAGTCGGTGATGTTGGTGACGGTGCCCTTGATCTTCTTGCCTATCGGGAATTTCGTTCCGATCTCGGACCACGGATCGCTCTCGAGCTGCTTCATGCCGAGCGAGATGCGGTGGGTTTCCTGGTTGATGCGGATGATCTGCACCTTGACCGTCTGGCCGATGTTGAGGATTTCGGTCGGATGGTTGACGCGGCGCCATGCCATGTCGGTGACATGCAGCAGGCCGTCGATGCCGCCGAGGTCGACGAACGCACCATAATCGGTGATGTTCTTGACGACGCCTTCGACCACCTGGCCTTCTTCGAGGTTCTGCACGATTTCCGAACGCTGTTCGGCGCGGCTTTCCTCGAGCACGGTACGGCGCGACACCACGATGTTGCCGCGGCGGCGATCCATCTTGAGGATCTCGAAAGGCTGCGGATTGTGCATCAGCGGCGAGACGTCGCGAATCGGGCGGATGTCGACCTGGCTGCGCGGCAGGAAGGCCACGGCGCCGTCGAGATCGACGGTGAAGCCGCCCTTGACTTGGTTAAAGATGACCCCTTCGACGCGCTCACCCTTGGTGAACTTCTCTTCGAGACGGACCCAGCTCTCTTCGCGGCGGGCCTTTTCACGGGAAAGCATCGCTTCGCCAAGCGCGTTCTCGATGCGCTCGACATAGACCTCGACCGTGTCCCCGACCTTGAGCGTCGAGTCCTTGCCCTTGACGCCGAATTCCTTCAGCGGCACGCGGCCTTCGACCTTGAGGCCGACGTCGATGATAGCCATGTCCTTTTCGATCGCGGTGATCGTGCCCTTGACGACTTGGCCTTCGCCGGAATGGCCGGCGGAAAATGATTCTTCGAGCAGGCTCGCGAAATCATCGCGAGTAGGGTTTGCAACTGACATAGTTTCTCCTGGAATGCCCCGCATCTCAAGCGGGACGGGCGCCGTGGGTTAGCGTTGCGGTTGGCCTGCCGGCGTTCCGGGCTTCAGAAAAGCCCTTGGCCGCCTAAGCGGCAATTCCGGCGCATGAAAAATGCTGGCAGGCTGGTTCGTGCCCGATATGGATATCTTTTCGCCGCCGGCAATCGGCAGCGGAAGGAAAACCCAGCTCAGGCTTTGTTTCTCTTGGCCAGAACATCGTCGATGATCGCCTTGGCCGCCAGGAACGCGGCTTCTATAGCCATTTCCGAGGTGTCGAGCAAGTGCGCGTCGGCGGCAGGCTTCAGCGGCGAGTCGGCGCGACCCATGTCGCGCTCGTCGCGGCGCAGGATATCGGCGAGGATTTCGTTGAAATCGGCGGTGCCGCCGATGCTCTCGATCTCGGCCAGCCGCCGCTCTGCCCGCACTTCGGCGCTGGCCGTCACATAGAGCTTGATGTCGGCGTCGGGACAGACGACGGTGCCGATGTCGCGGCCGTCGAGCACGGCGCCCGGCGGCGCCTTGGCGAATTCGCGCTGCTTTTCGACCAGTATGCGCCGCACCGAAGGGAACACCGCCACTTTCGAAGCCGCCTCGCCGACCGCATGCGCCGACAGCACCGACCGGTCGAGCTTGGCCAGGTCGACCTGGCGGGCAGCGGTCTCGGCGGCTGAGACATTGTCAAGCGGCAGACCGAGCCGAAGCAGCGCATGGGCCACAGCGCGATAGGTGAGGCCGGTGTCGAGCAGGTTCAGCCGGTAGTGGTCGGCGACCCGGCGGGCAAGGGTGCCTTTGCCTGCGCCCGCGGGGCCGTCAATGGCGATGGTGAAGGTCAAAGGCGTAGCTTTCGGGCACGACAAAAAAGATGGGACAGCAGGCCAAAGATCGCCAATCCACAAGCGCTGACGATCGGGTTCATCTCCTGCGCACCAAGAGTTAGATGAGCCATGCCATCGACCAGGGTGACTGCACTGCTTCCAGCGAACAATATCGACATAATCAGGCAGAAATTACGCAAATACGGCGGAACCGATCTTGCTAACCCGGCAGCTATTAGGTCGATCGGCACGTTTGGAAAAACAAGCTCATCGTGAGACAGCGGGGTGGAGAGAATGGCTCCGGCCTGGGCTCGCAACCTGCGATGGATGTAATGGTTAAAAGCAATCCAGACAGCTGCAGCAAGGAGAACCCAGATGCCCGCCATCCGGCCTGCAAGCCAGAGCGCGATGAACATTAGCAGAGGAATAAGAGTCAACAACACAATCGCCCATTCGCGATTCTGGATCTCGATGAGGCTGTTGAGTTGATCGGCATTGACGACCCGGGTTTTGGAGGACCTGTCCAAGCAGAACAGAAAGTTCCGTCTGCTTGCCTTTGCCAATGAGGGCCCTTGGTTCCCGGCTTCTGAAAATCAGGACTAGCCATTTCTTTACCGCCTGCGCCGTTGCATACAAAGAAATCGAAAGTCAGTCACAAGATCACAGCCAGGACTGGCTTGGTTCTGAACGTGAAAATTCGCAGCGATAGCGTACTGTCACTCAATCTCCGCGCCCAGCCCCTTCATCAGCCCCATGAACTCCGGAAAGCTGGTCGCGATCATCGCCTGGTCGTCGATGGTCACAGGCTTTTCCGTTGCCAGCCCCATGACCAGAAAGCTCATGGCGATGCGGTGGTCGAGATGGGTCTGGACGACGGTGTTGCGTCCATTGGGGTGCCGGCCGAGCCCCTTGCCGCCGGGTTTCCCGCGCACCGCCAACGAGGCCTCGCCCTCGGTACAGTCGACGCCGTTGAGCTTCAGTCCTTCGGCCACTGCCGACAGCCGGTCGGATTCTTTCACCCGCAGCTCTTCCAGTCCCTGCATCAGCGTCTCGCCCTCGGCGAAGCTGGCGGCGACAGCAAGCACTGGATATTCGTCGATCATCGTCGGCGCCCGTTCGGGCGGCACGGTGACCCCCTTCAACTCGGAATAGCGCACCCGCAGATCGGCGACATCTTCGCCGCCTTCATTGCGCGGGTCGACAATGTCGATCCGGGCGCCCATTTCCTGCAGCGTCAAAAGCAACCCGGTCCGGGTCGGGTTCATCAGCACGTTTTCGATTGTAATGTCTGAGCCCGGCACGATCAGCGCCGCCACCAGCGGAAAGCCGGCCGAGGACGGGTCGCCCGGCACAGCGATCGTCTGGCCGGTGAGCTTGCCCTGGCCCTCGATGAAAATGTGGCGCACGCCGCGCTCGTCGGTCTCGACCGACAGATTGGCGCCGAATCCCTTCAGCATCTTTTCGGTGTGGTCGCGCGTCATTGCCGGCTCGATGACGGTTGTGACGCCGGGCGTGTTCAGCCCGGCGAGCAGCACCGCCGACTTCACCTGCGCCGAGGCCATCGGCACGCGGTAGGTGATGGGTGCGGCGTGCTTGGGCCCGTGCAGCGTGATCGGCATGCGGTCGCCGGGCGTCGCCTTCAGCACCTGCACGCCCATCTGGCGCAGCGGCTCAAGCACGCGGCCCATCGGCCGGCCGGACAGCGAAGTGTCGCCGATGAAGGTCGTTTCCATGTCGTAGGTGCCGACCAGGCCCATGGTGAGGCGCGAGCCGGTACCGGCATTGCCGAAATCGAGCGGACCTTCCGGCTGTAGCAGCGCGCCGTTGCCGGTGCCGCGGATCACCCACTCGGTGCCGAGCTTTTCTATATGCGCACCCATTGCCTTCATCGCGGCGCCCGTGCGCATCACGTCCTCGCCTTCCAGCAGGCCGGTGATGCGGGTCTCGCCGGAGGCGAGGCCGCCGAACATGAACGAGCGGTGCGAGATCGACTTGTCGCCGGGCACCCGCGCCGCGCCTGAAAGCGCTGACGATTTGCGGGCGGTGGCCGGTTTCGGGGCGGCAGTATGCGACATGGCTTTTCCCTGCGTGAAAATGCCGGTGGCCGGCCTTTTTCTTTTGGTTTGGGCGGTCTCGTATCACGGCGGACGGAAATGGTCATCCCCTTGCAAGAGGTCGCTCAACGCGGCGATTTATGACGCTGGCTTTAGGCTTTGACAGCGCCGCAAACTGTGGTTATGGGGACCAAACTTTCATCGACGAGGCTTGCAGTGGCAAAACCCGAACTTGGCACCAAACGCATCGACCCCGAGACGGGTCAAAAATTCTACGACCTGAATAAGGATCCGATCGTCTCGCCCTATACCGGCAAGAGCTACCCGCGTTCCTATTTCGAGGAAGGCAAGATCGCCGCCCTCGAGGAGGAAGAGGAAGTTGCCGAGAAGGAAGTGGACTCCGAGGAGGAAGAGGGCGTCGAGGTCGTCTCGCTCGAAGAGGCGGACGAGGATGCGAAAGCCGACGATCTTCCCGATCTCGGCGATGACGAGGACGATGTGGACCTCGGTGACGAGGATGACGATACTTTCCTCGCCGACGAAGAGGAAGAAGACGACGATGTCGCCGACATGATCGGCGTCGGCGACGACGACGACGAAGTCTGATCGGGCCTCTGGCGCAAGCGCCTGCCGACTTTCGCGGCGTCTTAATAAAAAGCGGCTCTTGAAGGCTTGATATTGACGGAAGGCGGGGTTAGAAGCCGCTGCACTAACGGCGCGGTCTCAACCCGCGCCGGATCTCTTCGCCGGCAACGGCGCCGGTAGACTGCCGGAGTGGGGCCATAGCTCAGTTGGGAGAGCGCTTGAATGGCATTCAAGAGGTCGTCGGTTCGATTCCGATTGGCTCCACCAGTTTTCTCCTAGCGAATACAAAAGCTTAGCAAAGCGGCCCCGGCCGCTTCTATTGCCTGGTGCAGCCTCGGGCACCCCCGGGGCACCCCCGCGAACAATTTCGGCCTTTTAATCGATGGTTCCCAGAATGGGCTGGATCTAGGGCCAGTCCGTCTTGACGATCCGGCGAGTGTAGGCGCGCTCGACCTCGATGACGGCTTCCTCCTTGGTTTGGACCGTCCCGCGCGCACCGCTTTCATGGCATGTCCAGAACCAGGTCCCTGATTCCGACCCGTGCGTTCTTTTCATGATGCGGCCGACGCTGTCCTGCTGGAATTGTGCGGCAAAGTCATAGGGTGGTGACTGCCCGCCGATCACCGTCCTGACCATTGCAGCCAGGCGCGGGCGCCACGGTTGAGTACGAACCGGAAGGCATCCTCCTTCTTGTCGAACGTGCTCAGGATCGCGCT
Source organism: Mesorhizobium sp. BHscii (assembly GCF_053848065.1). Taxonomy (NCBI): domain Bacteria; kingdom Pseudomonadati; phylum Pseudomonadota; class Alphaproteobacteria; order Hyphomicrobiales; family Phyllobacteriaceae; genus Mesorhizobium; species Mesorhizobium sp. BHscii. The sequence goes on from NZ_JBSPKW010000005.1 coordinate 191,055, forward strand.
GCCGTCCACTACTTGCCAGCCGCGTTGATAGGCGAACCGGACCTTTAGACGTTCGCTCATCCTCGGAACCGCTCGACGAACCACTCGATCTTGCCGCCGACCTTCATCGGCTTGTGGATCATGAGACGTTTCGGCAGATGTTCCGGATGCACTTCCAAAAGCGTGATCTTGATCGACGGCTTGCACCGATCGCAGCTGAAATTGAGGCTTGTGGATCTCTGCCGCCGCCGAACACCATCATCAGATCGGCCGAGCGGTGGTAGCGGACATTACCGCAGCTGCATTCCGCCTTGACCAGCATGTTGTGCCGGGTCGCCTTGCCAAGGGTATCAATCGGATCATGCGCCATAAGAACAAAAAAGGAACATTTTCCTTGATCGTCAAGACGCGCTATGGAATCTTTCCACCAATGTGAAACCTGCGGAGCATGCGCTTTGAGCGATGAAATTCGCCTGCCGAGGCCAGAGGTGACCGCGCCAGGCGTCCAGCATCATTTATGCGAGCATCCTGGGTGCGGCAAGCACGCCGGCTGGGGCTTCGCCAGGCCTAGGCAGCCGCTGCACTGCTTCGAACACCGAAGTGAAGGGGAGCGCTATCTGTGATCATCAAAGAGCAAGGCGTCATCACGATTACGTGGACCGGGAGATAGACTGCCAGGAGGCGATGGAGCCGGGATTTCAGGCCATTGTCGACTGTTGGTCGATGCCGGATGGGCGCGCGGCGAGGTGATGCGCTGGTAGTGGGCCACTTTGAATTTTAGATCCCCAATCGGGTCACTTCGGCAGTATATTGCTATTTGTCCAGTAGCAGTCGATCTGACCATCGGGCCTTACGCAGGTTCGGCCTAATTCGCCATGCTTTTCAAGCATGACCCGCATCGCCGGCTTGAGCGTCACGCAGGCGTGGGAATTTATCTTGGCAAGCAAAAATTTCAGGAACGCAGGTTGATTTCCTTGCTTCGCAAAGCTCACCGCTGTCTCAAAATCTTGAAGCGATCGGCAACCAAAGCCTCTACCTTTAATGGTGCTAAATTCGGTCGCATCTGCGTGGAAGGGCAAAAGGAAGATTAGTACAAATAGCGTTTGTTTCATGCGCCTCCTGCCGCCGATAGCGGATCATTTGCCCACTTCTAAGACATCCGAACGCTTCTTGTAAGGTCCGCGAACTACTATTGTGATCAGGGCGGAATTTCAAACTGACCCACTACCGATGCGCTCGCTGCGCCGCCGACAACATGACGCAAAAGGAAAACGCCAAGGTCGAGATGCAACTCGCCATCGCGCGCGCCATGATGCGCGCCGGCCGGCCACTCTAGCATCCAAAATCTTGCAGCAGTTTGGGGAGGCCTGCGATTGGAACTGAGACTTGCCGACGGATAGTTTGCAGCGCACTCGTGCGGGGAGCGGATCGGCCTCAGCTATCTGATAACAGTCCTTCTCCTCAGGACCCTCGCCGGCCTGTCCTATTTGGTTATTGAGTTTGCGGCGCGAAAGAGGATGGTCCCTGTTGCCACATTGCTAGGTCACAGCACCCCATTGCCAAGCGATCGGGATGCTCACCGATGGCGAGTCCAGTGCTGAACTTCGAGGGAACGATCCGGTCCGCCCGGAGTTGGTAATCATGACGAACACCATGGAACCCTACGAAATCGCGATGGCCAATGCCAGGGAACGGATCAACCGGACCGAGCTCGCGCTTGAACGCTCAGAAGAAATGCTGGCCGAGAACATCGCGCTGTGCAGCAGGCTCCGAGCGCAACGGCGTCTGATCGAGGCCGCACACCGCTTAGTGAAGATCGATCCCCCTAGTACCGACGGCGGGCTGAAGGCCTAGCAGCGGGGGTGGTCTGTCTGTCCTCATTCCTCCCGAAAATCCTGCAGTGACGCATGCCGAAGGTCTTCCTCGCCGCGCAGGTGCTTGACGCGGCCGATCAGCCCCGGCTTGACCCACTGCGTCGCCGGCCGCTCCATCCCCTTCGGCGGCGGCCCCGCATGCTCCTGGACGCGCTTCCACAGGCGCTCGCGGATCGCCCGGCTCGAATTGATGAAGGCCGATCCGACATATTTGCGCGTGCCGATCTCGCCCATGAGAGCGAATGCCGGCTTGCCGGCCTCGCGCTCAACGCCCAGCAGCTCGAACTCGCCAACGGCGAAGCATTTCGCCTTCAGCCAGTTGGTCGACGGGCCGCTGCGAGACTTGCTGTCCCGGCGTTTGGAGACCATGCCCTCTAGGCCGGCCTGGTCGACCAGGTGAAAGATCGCCTTCGCGTGGCCAGGCAGATCCTGGCTGAACTGGATGCGAATATCAGACGGGAGGATGGCAGCGAGGATATCGCGGCGTTCCTCCAGCGCCATGTCACGCAGATCATGGCCGTTGAGGTGCAGAAGATCGAAGGCGACGAAATAGAGGTCGTGCTGGCGCCGCGTAATGGCCTTACGCAATTCCGCAAAGGCAGTCCCGCTTCGTTGAGCACGACTATTTCGCCGTCAATAATGGCGTTCTTCGACATCAAGCGTTGCAGCGGTCGCAGCGAGCGTCGGGTATTTCGCGGTCCCATTCCTCGCCTGGTGAAAATGCGAACTCCGGCGTCGTCGATGATGATCTGCGAACGGTAGCCGTCGAACTTGGCCTCATGGCTCCAGGCGTCGCGCTCCGGAGGCTTGTCGACCAGGGTTGGCATGAGCGGTTCGATGAACTGCAGCCGGCCATCGCCGGAACCGTTACGCATACTGAAACCCCACCGCCACGGACGAGACTCAAATCCGACGCGCGGATTCAGTTCCGGAACATTTTAGCAAAAATGAATGTTTAGGGGAGATGACCAAGCTATCCGACCTAGGCCCGCCGATCACCAGCAGGCGTCACGGCGACCCGCCCAAGAACGAAGGCGACCATTTTTACATCTGCCCGATCTGTGCGCAGCCGGTCGATATGCGGGATCTCAGGCAAGTGATCTGGCATGACATGCCGGTGCACGATCGGCTGGAAATGGACGCCTAGGCATGCCGCGCCGACGGACCTCTTCCTGCATGGCCGGCGTCTCTACCTGCCCCCCAAACCCCAAGAGGCTCCGGCCATTCCCTTGAAAAACCTGTAACCTGGAAACGCAAAAAAGCCCGCTAGCTGGAGCCAGCGGGCATCGGAAGAGAGTCCAGGTTGGGGTCAAGCCCCGCCAGCTTCAAGATTGACGTGTCCGTGAAGACCCGCAACGTCCGAACGAATGAGAAGAGCCGTTCGACAAGAGAGCTATCGGGCCGTCGCTGTCTTGCGCTTCTTCGGTGCTGGCGTCGGTTCTGCAGCCGAAGCCTCCGGAAAAGCAGTTGCGGCCTTCAATCGCTCCTCCCGGAGCCGAGCTGTCTTTGCATCTCGTGCCGTGCGCTCGACCTCGATCAATTCCCGCGCAGCATCTGACGTGCGCTCCTTTCTCTCTTGTTTTTCTCTATCGGTGAAGGTTTGCCTTTCCCGCATTGTTGCTCCGATCTGACGGCATGGTGCAGTGTTGCCGCACCGAACGATTGTCGCCAGATCGGGTTCCACCCGGACGAGCAAAAAAGCCCGCCGCACCTTTTTTACGGGCTCTACTCCGGACAAATTATAGCGGGGGCGGCCGGCTACCGTCCCAGCGGTAGCTTGGACGCCGAAACAGTTCTTCCTCCGCGCGAGGCCCGGATACTGAAGAAGAACCAGAAGCCGCAAGGAAAGTCGTGGCCACCGGAGCACTGTTGAGCAAAGCGGGCGCCGTTGTCCGTTAAGTTCGGCGAACTTCGTCAAAACGGTCCTGTTTGGAATTTTGATAGAGCACAAAGCCGCCGGCCAGCATTACCGCGCCCCAAACTAGGAAGGCGATGTCCCAAAAGATCCATAGATCGCGCGGAACGGTCTCATTTACGTGATGCAGTCCCAAGATCTGATGATTAACAACTCCTTCGATCAAATTGAAGAGACCGAATCCGATCAAGATCGTCCAGAAAAGCAGATTGGCCGACCACCAAAAGTGAGGCTTTCTTGCTCTATTCCACAGAACGACCAAGCCAAGCACAGTGAAGATATAAGTGGCGGCATGGAAGAATCCGTCCAACATCGTGTTCAGCTTCAGATTTTCAATAGAGTTGGGCGGATAGCCCGCGCTTGTGATCATGTGGTGCCATTGCAGAATTTGGTGGAGCACGATCCCGTCGAAAAAGCCGCCTAGGCCTAACCCTAGAAGGATACCGGCCGAAGCAGGAAATTTAGGCTCTTTTCGGGGGCTGGTGGTCATTGGTGAGGCTCCGTGCCGTCGTCAAGCTAGACTTGTCTGTTCCTAACGCGCGCCACAACGAGGTCCCCATTAGTAGGCGCTACACGGTACCGGAAGTGATTGCGGATGTGGTCGTTGAAGTAGCGGCCCTTGGCAAAGGCCGCTTTGAACGCGGCGAAGGTTTCCGGCGGCACGTCCTCAAACTCGTACCGTTTGCCGCTCGCCACGAACCACACCGAGAGGGTTCTGCTGTCCGGATCATATTCCGATTTGCGTATCGAGGTGGATGGCATGACGGCAGTCAACGATCTAGGTGACGACGTGTTCCAAGTCCATTCACGCTTCATGCGAAGGCATAGCCGCGAGCTTGGCAACCGCCGTTATGACGAGCCTGTCAGCCAAAACAACAGCGCCAACACTAGGGCGAGCGCGAGCGCTCCCCGACAGCCAATGGCAAGTTCCGGCGTTTGCCGCGTTTCTTGCCCTGTGCGGCAGCATAGGAACTGTAGATGCGCCGCACTCTCCTCTCGAAGCTTCATTGAGTACGCTGCGCTACAAAGACCTGGTTCGAACTTTCGCAAGTGAGTTCCCTGCCGTCGAAATCACCGAAACGCCACAGGACTTCCATCCCAGCCAAACTGAGGCGCGGCGGTATCTCCTTGGGAAAGAATGTTCGCAATCGCATTGGTGCAAGCGCCACTCGCTGTTTACTAGACGAACGTGTCAGCTTGACCGTCTCCACCTGATTTATCGGATCATAGGCGATCAGCTCTCTGTCGCGTCTCTTCTCCTTAAGGGGAGAGGCGAGTTCCCTCAGATCAGGATTAACGATGTCGAACGCAAAAATTCCACCCGGCTGAAGATGGTCGACAACTCTGTTAAGCACTACCGACAAATCCACATCATTTGTCAGGTGCCCAAGGGTATTGCAGGTCGCAATGATGAGTGAGAATTTTTGCGGGAAGCCGAATAGGCGCATGTCCCCATGAACAAAATGTAGGTGGGGAGTTGCTGAACCGGCCTTTATGGCAGCGGTCCCTAGCATCCAGCGCGATGCATCTAGCCCGACAACCTCGTGGCCGTCTGAGGCTAACGGTATACTTAGTCGGCCTGTACCGCAGCCGAGTTCCAGAATTGGCCCGCCATGTTCTCGGGCCAAATTTCGGTAGAAAGCCTCGCACCGGCTCGGGGGAACCATTAAATCATAGAGCCAAGGGAGATCATAAAGAACACTTTCCATTCCAGCCATGGTCTGCCGCGTCCCATTTTGGTCGGCGGCCACAAAAGCTGGATTCCAGAGCACGCTCAAATGCAACTGCAAGCTGCTCCTGGAGTGTTGATCGCAACACAAGGTCAACTTCCTTGGCCAATCGCCGGGCAAGAAACGGGACGACAGACCCGCTACCCGGCCTTCCCTTGCTATCATCCTTGCTCATAGAGCAGCTCCTTAGAGCCGAACGCAAAGCGAGGCCGAATGTTTCTTTAAAGCAACCCGAATTGCGGGAACCTTCTGGCCAATTCCGCGGTCTCGCTTGGCCAAGGGGCGATCGAAGCGCGGTCGGCGGCTTCGTCAAGCGCGAGGTCATATAGATGAGCCCGCGTCATCCAATCGATGGATGAAGTCCATCATGGGGCGGTGCTACTTTGATGCGTGGCGGTTTTGCTGCCCCAAGGAGCGCGCTGGGCTCAAAAGGCTAAATATGCGCAAGACGACTCTCATTGCAATCGCCATCGTCGCGATCAGCATCGGCTATGCCCAAGCCAAGGACCGCAAGGTCGAAACCGCGACTCTCGGGACGTACGCCAATGAGAGAAACCTGCCGGTTTGCACCGCATCAAGCTCACTCTACGAAGTCCTCGGAGACAAGTGTTTTCTCGTCAAAGGTTCGATGATCTATGGCGACATTGCCGAGCTTTCCGCGTTAGGCATTTGGGCCGGTAGCGGAGGGTAGCGGAGCGGCTGGTGGCAGTTTTCTAAAGCCGGGGCTGATAAGGCCCAAGGCTGGCAGCTTGAGGAGCAATACCTTGCTATGGTCACGCGCTTGACGGCGCGCTGCTTCCCGAGCCGGCGCGATATCGCACGATGTAGGACATTGCCCCGGTGGACCGAACGCGGATGCCGAAGCCGATCAACTCACTATCGAAAACATAGAAGTCGGTCCCGTTGGCCTAGATGGCGTCAACCGTCCGTTTGGTGATTTTGACAGCGCTTTCGCCGTGGGCCATTTCCGCAACCTGATTTTTGCGCTTGGGCACCCCAGGGCACCCCCAAAAAAGGAAACAGCGCGATACAGTCGGAAACACCGTAGCTGATTTGCGTTGAAAACATGGAAACAGGGTGCAACGAACGGAAACAGAACGAAACTCAGGCCTTATGAATGGCATTCACGAGGTCGTCGGTTCGATTCCGATTGGCTCCACCATTTTTCTCTTGGGAAAATTAGTCGTTGTAGGCCTGCCTATCACTCGCAGGCCGACAACTCGGGCGGGTCCCTTGAAAAATTTCGCTGTATTTCGGCTAGCCTGAAGCTGAAAACCCCGGCAATCACCAGGGTTTCAGCACACTGACTGCTAATAATACCAGGCCCAAACCCAAACACGCCGGCGAAAGCACCGTCTGCGCGGAAGGCCATTTCGCCAGACGCGACGACAGATCCTTCTCCAAGCGCGCCGCCGGCGCCGCCGCCTGCGGTGCCACCGCCGATGGCGGACCGGCTCCGCTTGAGTATCTTCATCCTCGAAGGCTTCCGTATCCGCCGCGTCGAGTTCATCGAGGATTCCACTTCGGGCGCCCGGTACGCCGGCTACCGCGTCGATGGGCCGAACTGCGCTCGCAAGGGCTGCTGCCCCAGCAATGCCAAACATTCCTGTCAAAAATGATCGCCGATCCATGGAAACCTCCAATCTTCTAGCCAGCGAGACAAGGTTCGCAAACTGAAAGATAGCGCAGGCGATAGAAAAGCAAAGTAGACCCTACGAAAGGTATTTGAAGAAGCTTAACGGGTCATCTCCGCGAACATATGGCAGTCCCCGAAGCGATAACTGCGTCAATTCTCAACATGCCGCATTGCACAATCGCGCGGCGTGCGCAAAATGCGGCATGATCCGGAAATCCCTCACCGTCCTGGTGATCGACGAAAACCACATCCGCGCCTCCATCATTGAGGCGGGGTTGCGGGAGGCCGGGCATGAGCAGGTCACGGTCGTTCACGACGTTGCCGGAATAGCGCGGCGCATCGCCGAGATCGAACCGGACGTAATCGTCATCGACCTCGAAAATCCCAACCGCGACATGCTTGAAAACATGTTCCAGCTGTCGCGCGTCGTGAAGCGGCCGATCGCCATGTTCGTCGATCGGTCGGATCAGGCTTCGATCGAAGCTGCGGTGGCAGCGGGGGTCTCCGCCTATGTCGTCGACGGGCTGCGCCAGGAGCGCGTCAAGCCGATCCTCGATATGGCGATCAGCCGCTTCAACGCGTTCTCGCGGATGGCGCGCGAACTGGAAGAAGCCCGCAGTGAATTGGAGGACCGCAAGGTCATCGACCGCGCCAAGGGCATCCTTATGAGGTCGCGCGGCCTGTCGGAGGACGCGGCCTACACGCTTCTGCGCAAGACCGCCATGAACCAGAACCGCAAGATCAGCGAAATCGCGCAGAGCCTAGTGACGGCGGCAGGCCTTATGAATCCTGGAGAGAGTTGAGCATGGCGGCCGAACACCAGATCAATGCCGGTTTCATACCGCTCTTCGACAGCGCGGTTCTTGTCGCAGCGCGCGAGATCGGCTTTGCCGCGCGCGAAGGCGTCGACCTAACGCTCAGTCGCGAGACATCCTGGGCCAACATCCGCGACCGCATCGCGATCGGGCATTTCGATCTGGCGCATATGCTGGGGCCGATGCCGATCGCCTGCAATCTGGGGCTCACGCCACTCGCCTCCGATACGATCGTGCCGTTCTCGCTGGGACTGGGCGGCAATTGCGTCACGGTTTCGAAAGTGGTCTGGGCGGGCATGGCCGCGCACGGCGCCTTGCCCGACCTCGATCCGGCGCGAGCCGGCAAGGCCTTGGGAGCGCTGATCCGTGGACGGGCAAATGCCGGTCGCGACGCGCTGCGCTTTGCGGTCGTGCATCCGCACTCCGGACACAATTTCGAACTGCGCTACTGGCTCGCGGCCTGCGGCATCGATCCGTCGCGCGAAATAGAAATCGTCATCGTGCCGCCGCCCTTCATGGCCGACGCACTCGCCGCCGGCAGGATCGACGGCTACTGCGCCGGCGAACCCTGGAACAGCGTCTCGGTTGTCGCCGGCACCGGCCATATCGCCACGGTCAAAGCCGCTATCTGGAAGACCAGCCCCGAAAAAGTCGTCGGCGTGCGCAAGGCCTGGGCCGAAAAACACCCCGAAGCCCTTTCATCCCTGCTGCGCGCGCTCCATCACGCTGCGCGCTGGTGCCAGGATCCGGCAAACCGCGGCGAACTGGCCGCGTTGATGGCGCAGCCTTCCTTCCTCGGCGTTTCGCCGGCGTTGCAGATGCCGATCCTGACCGGACATCTTGCGCTGGGCGGCGGCGCGGAACTGACCGTCGAGGACTTCTTTCTGCCTTTCGGCAAGGCGGCGAATTTCCCCTGGAAGAGCCATGCGCTGTGGTTCTACACGCAGATGGTCCGTTGGGGGCAGATCAAGCACAGCGCTGCCCACATGGCGCTCGCGCGCGACACCTACCGGCCCGACCTCTATCGCGCCGCGTTGAAGCCGCTCGGCGTCGCCCTGCCGGGAGCCAACGCCAAGGTCGAGGGTGCCCTGACCGCTGCCACCCCGGTGGGCTCGGCCGGCGCCAGCCTCGTCCTCGGTCCCGATGGTTTCTTCGACGGCCGCATCTTCGATCCCGACAGGATCGACGACTATCTCGCTATCCGCGACTGGGCGATGCCGACGAGTTGAGCATTCCTTGCGCACTATCGTGCACTGAACAATATTTGTGCTACTGCACAATGGCGTGACTGCCGCATGAGCATCGACAATCCGGCGCTCCAGCCTTTACGCCCACGCGCTCGATTGTTTTTATTGCTTAATCCGCCGCTTCTTCCAGCTGGCACGGTTCCTGCATAGTAAGCCATAGGCCTTCAGGCCACGGAATACGGCGTCCAATGGCGGGCGCCACAGGCAAAGCTGCCGCTCAGGTCACACGCGATCCGGATCAACGGACGCAGCGGCCTGGCCGGCGGCTTTTATTGTTTGGTCGAAGACGCAATCGACGGCGCAGATCCCAAGCCGCGCCCAACCGGAGATGACGATGACGAAACGCATCAAAACCCAGTCCGCCCTCAAGGGTGTAACGCGCCGCGATTTCCTGATGATGAGCGCGGCCACCGCGGCAACGCTGGCGGCGGCACGCGCGCTGCTGCCGTCCGGCGCCTATGCGGCGACGGCAGCGCCGGAAGTCACCGGCGCCAAGCTAGGCTTCATCGCGCTGACCGATGCAGCGCCGCTGATGATCGCCAAGGAGAAGGGCCTGTTCGAAAAATTCGGCATGCCCGATGTCGAGGTGCTCAAGCAGGCCTCCTGGGGCGCGACACGCGACAATCTGATGCTCGGCGGCGAAGCCAACGGCATCGACGGCGCCCATATCCTGACGCCGATGCCTTACCTGATGCATACCGGCAAGGTGACGCAGAACAACCAGCCGATGCCGATGGCGATCGTGGCGCGGCTCAACTACGACTGCCAGGCGATTTCCGTCGCGCAGGAATATGCCGGCACCGGCGTCGGCCTCGATGCCTCCAAGCTGAAGGACGCCTTCGCGGCCAAGAAGGCCGAGGGCAAAGAGGTGAAGGCCGCCATGACCTTCCCGGGCGGCACTCATGATCTCTGGTTGCGCTACTGGCTGGCTGCCGGCGGCATCGATCCCGACAAGGATGTCTCGACCATCGTCGTGCCGCCGCCGCAAATGGTCGCCAACATGAAGGTTGGCAATATGGACGTGTTCTGCGTCGGCGAGCCGTGGAACGAGCAACTCGTCCATCAGGGTGTCGGCTTCACCGCCACCACGACAGGCGAACTCTGGAAAGGCCATCCGGAAAAGGCGCTCGGCCTGCGCGCCGCCTTCATTGACAAGAACCCGAACGCCACTAAGGCGATCCTGATGGCCGTCATGGAAGCCCAGCAATGGTGCGAAGCCATGGAAAACAAGAACGAGATGGCGGCCATCATCGGCAAGCGGCAATGGATGAACGTGCCGACCGCCGACATCATCGGTCGCCTCAAGGGCGACATCAACTACGGCAATGACCGCGTCGCCACCGGCACCGACCTCTACATGAAGTTCTGGAAGGGCGGCGTGTCCTATCCATTCAAGAGCCACGACAGCTGGTTCCTCGCCGAAAACATCCGCTGGGGCAAATTCGCGGCGACCACCGACATCAGGGCGCTAGTCGATCAAGTCAATCGCGAGGATCTGTGGCGCGAGGCGGCCAAGGACCTCGGCGTCGCTGCGGCCGACATCCCGGCGTCTTTATCGCGCGGCGTCGAGACCTTCTTCGACGGCAAGATCTTCGATCCGGCCAATCCGTCCGCCTATCTCGACAGCCTGAAGATCAAGGCATCGGCCTGACGTCGCCGGCAAGCGGCGCCAGTGGCGCCGCCTGTCACTCCAATGCTCAAGGAGCTTTTTGCGAAAATGTCTATCCAAGCCATCGAGGACGCCAAGGTGAAGGCGTTCCCTACGCCTGCCAAGCCCGCAGAGGTCATAGCTTTCACCGCCAAGGTGAGGCGCCGCTTCGATCCCGCCGCGATCGCCGGCAAGCTGGCAAGCACGCTGGTGCCGCCGGCAGTCGTCATCGTCGTCATGCTCGTCATCTGGCAGATCGCCTGCTCGTCGCCCAACGCCAGCTTGCCGCCACCCAGCCAGGTATGGAACGAGGCCTACGATCTGATCGCCCATCCGTTCTTCGACAATGGCCCGCAGGATATCGGACTGGCCTGGCGGGTGCTGATCTCGCTGCAGCGCGTCGCCATCGGCTTCGGCCTGGCTGCAATCGTCGGCGTTGCGCTCGGCGCGCTGGTCGGCCAGTCGATCTGGGCGATGCGCGGCCTCGACCCTGTGTTCCAGATCCTGCGCACCGTGCCGCCGCTCGCCTGGCTGCCGCTGTCGCTGGCCGCCTTCCGCGATTCCAGCCCATCGGCGATCTTCGTCATCTTCATCACCTCGATCTGGCCGGTGATCATCAACACCGCCGTCGGCGTCCGCAACATTCCAGAGGATTATCGCAACGTCTCCCGCATCCTCAGGCTCAACCAGATCGAGTTCTTCGTGAAGATCATGGTGCCGGCCGCGGCGCCTTACATCTTCACCGGCCTGCGCATCGGCATCGGTTTGTCCTGGCTTGCCATCGTCGCCGCCGAAATGCTGACAGGCGGCGTCGGAATCGGCTTCTTCATCTGGGATGCCTGGAACTCGTCGCGGCTGCCCGACATCATCGTCGCGCTCGCCTATATCGGCGTCACCGGCTTTTGCCTCGACCGCCTGGTCGCGGCGGTCGGCGCCTTCGTCACCCGCGGCACAACGGCAAAGTGAGGAGAGGGCGATGACGGCCTACCTGAAACTCGACCATATCGACAAATTCTTCGCCCGCAGCAGCCAGGTCAGCGAGGTGCTGAAGGACATCCGGCTGACCATCGACAAAGGCGAATTCGTCTCGATCATCGGCCATTCCGGCTGCGGCAAGTCGACCTTGCTCAACCTGATCGCCGGGCTGACCAGAGTCTCAGCCGGCGCCGTGCTGCTCGAGGACAAGGAGGTCGACAGCCCCGGACCCGAGCGCGCCGTGGTGTTCCAGAACCACAGCCTTTTGCCGTGGCTCACCGTCTACGAGAACATCAATCTGGCGGTGTCGAAGGTGTTCGGTTCGACCAGGACCAAGGCCGAGCGGCATGACTGGATCATGCGCAATCTCGACCTCGTGCAGATGGCGCATGCCAGGGACAAGCGGCCCGCCGAGATATCGGGCGGCATGAAGCAGCGCGTCGGCATCGCCCGCGCGCTGGCCATGGAGCCGAAGATCCTGCTGCTCGACGAGCCCTTCGGTGCGCTGGACGCTCTGACGCGCGCCCATCTGCAGGATGCGGTGATGGATATCCATTCGAGGCTTGGCTCGACGACGATCATGATAACGCACGATGTCGACGAGGCGGTGCTGTTGTCCGATCGCATCGTCATGATGACCAACGGTCCAGCGGCGACCATCGGCGAGGTGCTTGCCGTGCCGCTGGCCCGGCCGCGCCGCCGCATCGAGCTTTCCTCCGACCGGACCTTCCTGCGCTGCCGCGAGACGGTGCTGAAGTTCCTCTACGAACGCCACCGGTTCGTCGAAGCCGCGGAGTAAGGCCATGACCGAAAAACGCATCATCATCTACAATTGGCAATCTGCATCGGCAATGGGCAATCTACCGCATTGCACAAATATTATGCTGCTGTGCCAGGCATTCTGACTAATCTTTGATCCGCCGCCGGGCTTGGTCAAAAATCGCGCGGCTGCGGTTCACATTGATTTCATTCGATAATCTGGAGCGCTGTCGAATTGGCACGCTTCCTGCTTTTCAGAATGTAAGTCCGCAAGGGCCAAGTGACACGGCGTCCAATGGCGGGCGCCACAGGCAAAGCTGCCGCTCAGGTCAATACGCGATCCCGGATGGACGGACGCGCAAAGACCTGACCGGCGGCTTTTTTGTTTTTACGCGATCGACGGCGCTGGTCCCAGCGGCGCCCAACCGGAGACGACAATGACGAAACGGATCGGAACTGGCGCGTCCCTCGCGGACTTCACGCGCCGCGATTTTCTGGCCAGCAGCGCGCTGACTGCGGCGCTGTTCACCGCCGCGCTCCTGCTGTTTCCCGTCGGCGCCAAGACGGAAAGCAAGGACCTGACCGTGGCGAGCCCGGTCTCGTTGCACGCACCGATGCCGCGCCGCTGATCATTCACCCACAAACATCCGCGGTGCCTCCCACGCCGCAAACCGGAGCCAGACGTTGACCGCAAATCTCCCAGCCGCGCCCAGCCAGGACAATGCTCCCCGGCAGGCGCTTGTGATGTCCACCATCGCCTTCACCGTCTGCTTCGCGGTGTGGACGATATTTTCAATCATCGGCGTGCGCATAAAGCAGGACCTTGGGCTGAACGAGACGGAGTTCGGCCTGCTGGTCGGCACGCCGATCCTCACCGGTTCGCTCGTGCGCATGGTGCTCGGTGTCTGGACCGACCATTTTGGCGGACGGCTGGTATACACCGCGACCATGCTTGCGGCGGCGGTCGCGACCTTCCTGCTCGCTTTTGCGCACACCTACGGACAGATGCTGGTCGCCGCGTTAGGCGTTGGGCTCGCCGGTGGCTCCTTCGCCGTCGGTGTCGCCTATGTCTCGCGCTTCTTCCCGGCCGGCAAGCAGGGCACGGCGCTTGGCATTTTCGGTGTCGGCAATGTCGGCGCCGCGGTCACCAAGTTCCTGGCACCGTTCGTGCTTCTCTCCTGGGGCTGGCAGTCGGTCGCGCTGATCTGGGCGGCAGCACTCGTCGTCATGGCCGCCGTCTTCTGGTTCACGACCGGCGACGATCCGGTCATCCGCGAGCGCCGCGCCGGCAAGGCAGCGCCCGCGAGAAGCTTCTTGCAGGAATTCGCGCCGCTCAAGAACGTACAGGTCTGGCGCTTCGCCTTCTATTATTTCTTCGCCTTCGGCGCATTCGTGGCGCTGTCGCTGTGGTTGCCGCGCTACCTGATCGGCGTCTACGGCTTCGGCATCGCGACCGCCGGCATGATCGGCGCGGCCTATTCGATCCCTGCAAGTATCTTCCGCGCCTATGGCGGCGTGCTTTCCGACCGGATCGGCGCCCGCACCGTGCTCTACTGGACCTTCGCGGTCAGTGCCGTCGCGACTCTCGTTCTGTCTCTCCCCTCGGCAGACTACGTCGTGCGCGGCGTCAGCGGGCCGATCGCCTTCCATTTCGAGATCGGCCCGCTCGCCTTCATAGCCGTTGCCTGCGTGCTCGGCTTCTTCATGAGCCTTGGCAAGGCCGCCGTCTACAAGCACATCCCGGCTTACTACCCGCAGAGTGTCGGCGCGGTCGGCGGCGTTGTCGGCATGATTGGCGGACTCGGCGGCTTTATCCTGCCAATCGCCTTCGGCGCACTCAACGACCTCACCGGCGTCTGGTCGAGCTGCTTCATGCTGCTCTTCGTCATCGTCGCCACCTGCTTTGCCTGGATGCACCTCAGCATCCGGCGGATGGAGCGCGCGGCCGCCGCCGAAGCTTCAGGCCTTTCCTACGCGGCTGAGTGAGACCGGAGTGGATCAGGACATGACCGAAAAACTCGTCATCATCGGCAACGGCATGGCCCCCGGGCGCATGCTTGAGCACCTGCTGGAAAAGGCGCCGGACCTCTACCAGGTCACCATCTTCAACGCCGAGCCGCGCGTGAACTACGACCGCATCATGCTGTCGCCGGTTCTGTCAGGCGAAAAGGATTATGAGGAGATCATCATCCATGGCGACGGCTGGTACATCAAGCACGGGATCACCCTCTACAAGGGCCACAAGATCGCCGCCATCGACCGGACGGCAAAGACCGTAACCTCCGACCACGGCGTCACAGAGCCCTATGACAAGCTCGTTATCGCCACCGGCTCGGTGCCGTTCATCATTCCGGTGCCCGGCCACGATCTGCCGGGCGTGCTCACCTATCGCGATCTCGACGACGTCCAGGCCATGCTGCTTGCCGCCCAGTCGCGGGCCAAGGCCGTGGTCATCGGCGGCGGCCTGCTCGGGCTGGAAGCGGCGGCGGGCTTGAACTCGCAAGGCATGGACGTCACCGTGCTGCATGTCATGCCGACGCTGATGGAGCGCCAGCTCGATCCGGCTGCCGGCTATCTGTTGCAGCGCGCCGTCGAACAACGCGGCATCAAGGTCATCACCAAGGCCAACACCCAGGCGATCACAGGCAAGGGCAAGGTCGAGCAGGTGGAACTCGCTGACGGAACCATCATCCCGGCGACGCTGGTCGTCATGGCGGTGGGCATCAGGCCGAATGCGGCGCTGGCGAAAGAAGCCGGCATTGCCGTTAACCGCGGCATCGTCGTCGACGCCGGCATGCGCAGCAACGATCCCGACATCTACGCGCTCGGCGAATGCGCCGAGGTCAACGGCCAGGTCTACGGGCTGGTCGCCCCGCTCTATGAGATGGCGCGCGTCGCCGCCAGCCAGCTTGCCGGCAACGAGGCGGCGGCTTTCGTCCATATGGACACGCCGACCAAGCTCAAGGTCACCGGTATCGAGCTGTTCTCGCTGGGCGACTTCGCCGAGGGCGAGGACCGCCAGGAGATCGTGCTGCGCGATGCCGCCGCCGGCGTCTACAAGCGGCTGGTGCTCAGGGATGACCGCATCATCGGTACCGTGCTCTATGGCGAGACGGCCGACGGCGCCTGGTTCAACGACCTCAAGAAGAAGCAGACCGATATATCGGGAATGCGCGACACGCTTATCTTCGGCCAGTCATACCAGGGAGGCGCCTCCCTGGACCCTATGGCGGCCGTTGCAGCCTTGCCGGATGATGCGGAAATCTGCGGCTGCAACGGCGTTTGCAAGGGAAAGATCACCGGCGCGATCACGGCCAAGGGCCTGACCTCGCTCGACGACGTGCGTGCCCACACCAAGGCTTCCGCTTCCTGCGGCTCCTGCACCGGTCTGGTCGAGAAGCTGATGGTGCTGACCATCGGCGACAAATACAATCCGGCGGCCGTGCAACCGATGTGCGGCTGCACCACGCTCGGCCATGACGAAGTCCGTCGGCTGATCAAGGCCAAGAGCCTGAAGACCATTCCCGCCGTCATGCAGGAACTGGAATGGACCACCTCCTGCGGCTGCGCCAAATGCCGGCCGGCGCTCAATTACTATCTCGTCTGCGACTGGCCGGACGAGTATGCCGACGACTACCAGTCGCGCTTCATCAACGAGCGCGTCCACGCCAACATCCAGAAGGACGGCACCTATTCGGTGGTGCCGCGCATGTGGGGTGGCGTCACGAATGCCGCCGAACTGCGCGCCATTGCCGACGTCGTAGACAAGTTCGAGATCCCGATGGTCAAGGTCACCGGCGGGCAGCGCATCGACATGCTGGGGATCCGCAAGGAAGACCTGCCTGCGGTGTGGGCCGATCTCGGCCAGGCCGGCTTCGTCTCCGGTCACGCCTATGCCAAGGGATTGCGCACGGTGAAGACCTGCGTCGGTTCGGACTGGTGCCGCTTCGGCACGCAGGATTCGACGGGATTCGGCGTCCGCATCGAAAGATTCATGTGGGGGTCATGGACTCCCGCCAAGGTCAAGATGGCGGTCTCGGGCTGTCCTAGGAACTGTGCGGAAGCAACCTGCAAGGATGTCGGCGTGATCTGCGTCGATTCAGGCTACGAGATCCATTTCGCCGGTGCCGCCGGCCTCGACATTAAGGGCACCGAGGTGCTCGGCCTGGTCAAGACCGAAGACGAGGCGCTGCAGCATATCGTGGCGCTGACGCAGATGTATCGCGAACAGGGCCGCTATCTCGAGCGCATCTACAAATGGGCCAAGCGCATCGGCGTTGCCGAGATTAAGCGCCAGATCATGGACGATGGCGGGAAGCGCAAGGCGTATTTCGACCGCTTCGTTTTTTCGCAAAAATTCGCGCAGGTCGACCCGTGGTCGGAACGCGTTTCCGGCAAGGACAAGCACGAATTCCGGCCGATGGCTTCGGTCGGTTTCGCGCAGGCGGCGGAGTAGGCGCGTGTTCCCGAAAAGTGGAAACCGGTTTTCGGTTAAGAACACGCGCAAAGGATGAGGCAGATGAACTGGGTATCAATCGGCTCGATATCGGACATTCCGCGCCGCGGCGCGCGCTGCGTCGCCACGCCGCAAGGCAAGATCGCCGTCTTCCGCACCGCGGAGGACCAGGTCTTCGCAATCGAGGACCATTGTCCGCACACGGGCGGGCCGCTCTCGCAGGGCATCGTCCACGGCGCGGCGGTGACCTGTCCCCTGCACAATTGGGTGATCTCCCTGGAGACCGGCAAGGCGCTCGGCGCCGATGAAGGTGCGGTGCGCACCGTTCCGGTGCGGATCGAGGGCGAGCGTCTGTTCATTGCGCTGGAAGCGCTGGCCAGCCGCGCGGCCTGAGCATGAACAACGACGAGGCGCGCGAGGTGAGGACCACCTGCCCCTATTGCGGGGTGGGCTGCGGCGTGCTGGCGAAGGTCGCCGCGGATGGCGAAATAACCGTTCGCGGCGACCCAGACCATCCGGCAAATTTCGGCCGGCTCTGTTCCAAGGGCTCGGCGCTGGCGGAGACGATCGATCTCGACGGCCGGCTGCTCTATCCGGAGATCCACGGTCGCCGCACCGGCTGGGACGAAGCGCTCGACCTCGTCGCCTCGACTTTCTCGCAAACCATTGCCGAGCACGGCCCCGACGCGGTCGCCTTCTACGTTTCCGGCCAGTTGCTGACCGAGGACTATTATGTCGCCAACAAACTGATGAAAGGCTTCATCGGCTCGGCCAATATCGACACCAATTCGCGCCTGTGCATGGCTTCGTCGGTTGCCGGCCATCGCCGCGCCTTCGGCGCCGACACCGTGCCGGGCAGTTACGAGGATCTGGAGCTTGCCGATCTGATCGTGCTGGTCGGCTCCAATCTCGGCTGGTGCCACCCGGTGCTCTACCAGCGCATTGCCGCGGCCCGGGAAAAACGGCCCGAGATGAAGGTGGTGCTGATCGATCCGCGCCGTACGATGACCGCCGATATCGCCGACATGCATCTGGCGATCGCGGCCGATGGCGACGTCGCGCTGTTCACCGACCTGCTCGCCTATCTTGGCAAGAATGACGCTCTGGACCGCGCCTATATCGCTGCACATACCACGGGCTTCGAAGGCGCGATTACCGCTTCCGCGCTCGACCTTGCCGGCATCGCCGCGGCCACGGGCCTCGGCGAGGACGAGCTTGTCCGCTTCTACAGCCTGTTTGCCGCGACGGCGAAAACGGTGACCGTCTATAGCCAGGGCGTGAACCAGTCGTCCTCGGGCACCGACAAGGTCAACGCCATCATCAATTGCCATCTCGCCACCGGCCGCATCGGCAAGCCCGGCACCGGGCCGTTTTCGGTGACCGGCCAGCCCAACGCCATGGGCGGCCGCGAGGTTGGCGGCCTGGCCAACATGCTGGCCGCCCATATGGAGATCGAAAACCCCGAACACCGCGGCCGCGTGCAGCGCTTCTGGAGCGCGCCGGCCATCGCCGAAAAACCCGGCCTGAAGGCGGTCGAGATGTTCCAGGCGGTGGCCGACGGGCGTATCCGGGCGCTGTGGATCATGGCGACCAACCCGGTCGATTCGATGCCGGATGCCGATGTCGTCGAGGCGGCGATCAAGGCCTGCCCATTTGTCGTGGTGTCGGACGTGCTGGCCATGACCGACACGGTCCGCCACGCCCATGTCCGGCTGCCCGCCGCCGCATGGGGCGAGAAGGACGGCAGCGTAACCAATTCGGAGCGCCGCATCTCGCGCCAACGCGCCTTTTTGCCGGTGCCCGGCGAGGCAAGAGCCGATTGGTGGATCATCGCCGAAGTGGCCAAGCGGATGGGGATTGCCGAGGCGTTTTCGTATGCGTCGCCGGCCGCGATTTTCGCTGAACATGCAGCGCTGTCGGCCTTCGAGAATGACGGCGCCCGCGATTTTGATATAGGCGCGTACGCCGGTGTTGACGCGGAGACCTACGAGGAGTTGGCGCCATTCCAATGGCCAGCACCGGCCTCACCCTCCCCCTCGAGGGGAGGGTCGGCGCGCGCGTTGAGCGAAGCGAAACAAGCGGGACGGGGTGGGGTGCGTGGAGCCTCTCCGACCCCACCCCGGCTCTCTCGCCTTGCTGCGCAAAGCTCGCTCGCCGACCCTCCCCTCAAGGGGGAGGGTATCCGCTTCTTCGCCAATGGCGGCTACTACACGCCCGACCGCAAGGCGCGTTTCATCGCCATTCACCCGACCGCACACATCCGCACCAGCCCGGATTATCCGCTGATCCTCAACACCGGGCGGGTTCGCGACCATTGGCACACCATGACGCGGACCGGCAAGAGCCAGCGGCTGTCGCAGCACATGGCCGAGCCCTTCGCCGAAATCCATCCGCTGGATGCGCAGCACCTCGCCATCGGCGATGCCGACATCGTGCGCGTCTCGACTGGGCACGCCGAGGTGCTGGTTCGCGCGCTGGTGACAGCGCGGCAGCGGCCGGGATCAGTCTTCGTGCCGATGCACTGGACGGACCAGTTCTCAGCGCGTGCTCGCGTCGATGCACTGGTGGCGCCCATCACCGATGCGATTTCAGGCCAGCCGGCCTCGAAGAATGTTGCCGCCCGCGTGGAACGCTTTGCTGCCGCCGCCTTCGGCTTCGCCGTGCTTGCCGAACGGCCGGGCTCGATCGACGCCGACTATTGGAGCCTCGCCCGTTGCGCCGCCGGCTGGCGCCTCGAGCTTGCACTGGAAGCTGGCCGGGATTGGTCGGCTTTCGCAGCTTCGCTTTTTGGCGCGGACGCGCAAGGCGAGACGCTCGCCTATCATGATGTCGCCGGCGGGCGCTATCGCTTTGCCCGCTTCGCCGGCAGCCGGCTGGCTGGCGCGCTCTATCTTGCTCCCAAGCCGGTCGCGGTGTCGCGCAGCTGGGCGGTGGAGCAGTTGAGTGCGGACCATGCCGATCGGCGCGGGCGGCTGGCGATCGTAGCCGGGCGGCCGGGCGGCAATACCGTCGATCGTGGCGCCGTCGTCTGCTCCTGTTTCGGGGTCGGCGCCAATCAGATCGCGGAGGCAGTACGCGGCGGCTGCACCAGCGTCGAGGCGATCGGCGCCACCCTGCATGCCGGCACCAACTGCGGCTCTTGCCGCGCCGAGATCAGGACCATCATTGAGGCGCGACGCCTTCAAGCGGCGGAGTGAGGGCGTCGAGAAACTCTGTCACGCCGGGCCTCGACGCTTACCAGCAATTTACAAACCATGGGCTACCAACGTCCTTATTCGATTCGTTCCGAACAGGACCCTTATGAGCAAAGCCCTCACTTCATTCGCATTGGTCGCCATATTGACGGCTTTGCTGATGGCGCTCAGCCTGGCAGTGGCCAGGCATGGCTATCCCTATGGTGCGATCGGCGCAAAACGCCTGGACGACGTCGCCGATGCCGGAACGTTTATCCCGCTTGCATCAGTCTACTTCTTCAGCGCGCTGCTCATGATGATCCTGCCGATCAGAGCCGCCGGCGTCGTCCTGACGAACGCCGCGGATGCGATCTTCTGGACAGTCATCGTGTTGTTCGCGGCCATCATTGGCTGTTTCGCTGCCAGATGGGCTTTCGATCGGGGCAACATCTTGCCGGCGCTGCTGAACTGGCGCTTCCTGTTTGTCGCAGCAGTCGTCGGATGCCATCTTTCCATGAACGAGTTGCGCCGCAATATCCTGCTGAGAAGCCTGTTCTTCGTCGTCTTCGCCGCTGCGACACTGGCCTGCCTGTTCTGGTCGTTCGCCATCTGAGAACCGATGCAGGCGCTGGCTTGCGGCTCAGTTCTTGTCGACTGGCTTCGAACGCATTCGCGAAACGGTCTCGCGTTCGGCCCGCTTCGAACGCATCGGCGGCAGGCCGCGGTCGATCAGGTCCATGTCCTCCAGCACCATGTCGCCCATGCGCTTGAAAGCGATGTCGAGCGCGCCGGCCCGGTGGGCGGAACGCAGGAAGCCGGGCAGCGTGCGCACGGGATGATCCTGCGCCAGTGGCTCTTCCGGAAACACGTCGCTGGCGGCGACGATGTGGCCGCTGCGAACGGCGTCCATCAGCGCCGGAAAATCGACCACACCGGCACGGCTGAGCAGGATGAACGCGGCTCCAGTGCGCATTCTGGCAAAGGCGTCAGCGCCGAGAAACCCTTGGTTTTCGCTGGTCACCGAAGCGACGACGAAGACGAAATCGCTGGTCGACAGAACCGTGTCGAGCGTAGCCGGCTCGACGCCGTTCTCGATGAGGATCGACGGCGGCAGCCACGGATCGAAGACCTTGGTCCGCGTGCGAAAGCCCGACAGCAGCCGGTTCAGCGCGCGGCCGAGATCGCCGAAGCCGATGATACCGACATCCGCGCCGGACAGAAGCCGCGCCGTCCGGTTGCCGTCGCCGCCCCACAGCTCCTTGCCCTCACGAAACGCGAGGTCAGCGTCGACGATGTCGCGGGCGAGATTGAGCGCCATGGCAAGGCCGAGCTCGGCCACCGGCTCGGCAAAGACCAGGCCGGTGGTAACAACATGGATGCCGCGCGAAAAAAGCGTCTCATACGGCATGTTGTTGATGAGGTTGCTCTCGACATTGAAGACGCAGCGCAGTGTTCGCATCTTGTCGAGCGTCTCCGGCGCGATCGGCGGCTGGCCGACGATGTAGCGCGCCTCGGCGAGCACGTCGGCCGGCAGGGCCGCTACGCCTTCTGGCGACGTTTCGACGATACGATATTTGGCGCGGAATCTCGCCAGTGCCTCGGGCGTGAAAATCAGGTCGAGCGTGCGCGGCTCGGGCGCGCTGATCACCAGCGGCAACACGCTGTCGGACATGGCGGTTCCTCCCGGTGCGATCCGCGTCGCACAACACTAGAATCAACTTTTACCGCCTCGACACCTAGCACATGCCTGTCGAGCAAGAGAACTTTGCCGCCGGCGGCCTTGCGGTGTGGCGGCCGGTGGTCCAGATAGACGGCAATCGAAGGACGACAAGGAAGACAGCGACATGATCCCGTTTCGAAAGAACCTCATCGATGGCGAGTGGGTGGGCGACGCCGGCTCCCGCAACATCAACCCGTCCAATCTCGACGATGTGGTCGGCGAATATGCGTCGGGGGACGCCGAGCAGGCCCGGCAGGCCATCGCGGCGGCGAAAGCGGCATTTCCGGCTTGGTCCCGATCGGGCCTGCTGGCACGCCATACGGTGCTGAGGAAGGCGTCGGACGAGATCACCGCGCGTAAAGATGAAATCGGCCGGGCGTTGGCGCGCGAAGAAGGCAAGACGCTGGTCGAGGGGATTGGCGAGACCGTGCGGGCCGCCCAGATCTTCGATTTCTTTGCTGGTGAGACGCTGCGCCTGTCTGGCGAGCTGGTTCCAAGCGTGCGGCCCGGCGTCGGTGTCGAAATCACGCGGGAGGCGGTCGGCGTCGTCGGCATCATCACGCCGTGGAATTTCCCGATCGCCATTCCGGCGTGGAAAATCGCTCCTGCCCTGGCGTACGGCAACACCATTGTCTTCAAACCGGCCGAGTTGGTTCCGGAGAGCGCCTGGACCATTGTCGACATCCTGCACCGCGCCGGCCTGCCGAAAGGCGTGCTCAATCTCGTCATGGGCAAGGGTTCGGTCGTCGGCCAGGCCATGCTCGACAGCCCTGACCTCAATGCCATCACCTTCACCGGCTCGGTCGGCACCGGCAAGCGCGTAGCTGCCGCCAGCGTAGAGCACATGCGCAAGTTCCAGCTCGAAATGGGCGGCAAGAACCCGCTTGTCGTGCTCGACGATGCAGATCTTGCGGTCGCCGTCGACTGCGCGATCAATGGCGCATACTTCTCGACCGGCCAGCGCTGCACGGCATCGTCCCGTTTGGTGGTGACGGACGGCATCCATGACCGCTTCGTCGACGCGATGAAAGATCGCCTGGGCAAGCTGGCCGTCGGCGACGCTCTCGATGCCAAAACCCAGATCGGACCGGTGGTCGACCAGAGCCAGTTGAAACAGGACGAAGACTATATCGCCATCGGCCGCCAGGAAGGCGCCGACCTGGCCTTCGGTGGCGAGCGGCTCGATCGCGAAACCCGCGGCTTCTACCTGCAACCGGCGCTGTTTACGCAAGCCACCAACGCCATGCGCATCTCGCGCGAGGAGATCTTCGGGCCCGTGGCCAACGTCATCCGCGTCAAGGACTATGACGAGGCGCTGGCGGTGGCCAACGACACGCCGTTCGGGCTGACGTCGGGCATCTGCACGTCGAGCCTCAAGCACGCCACGCATTTCAAGCGCAACTCGGAGGCCGGCATGGTGATGGTCAATCTGCCGACGGCGGGCGTCGATTTCCATGTGCCTTTCGGCGGCCGCAAGGGATCGAGCTACGGCCCGCGCGAGCAGGGCCGCTACGCGGCGGAGTTCTACACCACGGTGAAGACCGCCTACACGTTCGCCGGCTAATCATGCCGGTGACTTGCCGGGCCAAATGAAATCGAACATGCGAGCAGGCCAGTGACTCCCTTCCCAGCAAGCGCGAGTTGCTGGGAAGGGCGAACATCTTAGTATCCGACACGACAGCGACAGCTGGGCGGTAGCCGTCATTCAGCACGGTCCTTAGGGTTCGCCGGCTGCGATAGCCAGCCGCCGCTGAACCCGGCCTTGCACAGGCCGCGACGGATATGCGGGCTCGACCGCATCAGGTCCCAGATCAGGCGCGAGCGGTGGTTTTCGATCATCAGCACGACGATACCCTGGTCCAGTCCGTAATGCGCATCCGATATCCAGCCGCTCGGCCCGAACTTCCGCCGGTTCGCCAGCGTGGGGTTGAAACCGCTCGGCACCCTGAAACTGTCGACCACCTCAGGGTGGCGTTCTCTGAGGTGGCGCAGCGCCGGCAGGCAGATTTCCGGCGCGAAGGGCAGCGATGCGAGATACGACCACGGCGCTATCGTTCCGTCGTCGGGGCCGAACGGTGCGCCGCGCGCCGCGTAGCCGGAAAATTTGCGCGGTCGCCGCTCGATCTTCGCGCGGAAGTTGCCGGGTCCGTCACCCGCCGAAAGGCCCCAAAGTCCTTCGCCGTAGCCGTCGTAGCCAGAGGGGTTGTGCCGCGCATAATCCCGATGAAGGTAGGTCGCGCGGCGGCTGTTTTCGAAATAGTCCGAGTTCTTCTCCCGCATGAACGCATCCCGGATGCCGTCGAAGTCAATCCAGGCATGCGAGAACTGGTGCATGAACAGCGGACCGCCATAGAGCACGTCGTAGCCGTCGATGTTTTCCCATCGATATGTCGCCGTCCAGCCGGCATAACTGTCGTCCGAGGCTGGCTTGTCCGGGGAGGCCATTGCCAGAACGTAGAGCATGGTCGCTTCGTTGTAGCCTTCCCAGCCATAACGCAGAAAGCCGCTCTTCGGCTTCCAGCCCTGTCGCAAGGTCGAATTGCTGCCTTGCGCCCATCGCCAGTCGACGCGCCGGTAGAGGACTTCCGCCAGTTCGCGGACTTCGGTTTCTTCGTCATTGTCGCCCGTGAAATAGGCGCCAGCCACGAGCACGCCAGCCATCAAAAGCGCAGTGTCAACCATCGACAATTCGCATCGCCAGGTGCGCAGGCCGGTCCGGATGTCGAGGAAATGGTAATAGAAACCCTTGTGGCCGGTGACGTCGTCGCCATTGCCTTGCCGGCTGTTCCAGAAGAAGCGCAGTGCGGCAAGCGTCACCTTTACGGCTGCATCTCGAGTCATCCAGCCACGCTCGACCCCGACCGGATAGCAGGACAGGGCGAAGCCGACGACCGCGATGCTTGCCGGCCAATTTGGCCGCGAGGTGTCGGCAACCAGCCCGTTCTCCGGATTCACGGTTTCCAGAAAATAGCCGAAGGCCGCGCACTGGAAGCGGTCGAGCAGGTCTTCGTCGGACAGTCGAGGTTCGACGCTAAGCAAGCGACGGGAACTCCAGTCTGGCGGCCTTGGCGGTAGATCGCCCGACTTGCTTCAATAGGTGGCCCGGCCGCCGGAAACGTCGAAAACGGCGGCCGTGGTGAAGGAGCATTCCTCGGAAGCGATCCACGAGATCAGCGCCGCCACTTCCTCGACCTCGCCAAACCGCGCCATCGGTATCTTCGACAGCATGAAATCGATGTGCTGCTGGCTCATCTGCTGGAAAATCGCGGTGCGCACCGCCGCCGGCGTGACGCAGTTCACCGTCACCTTGGTCTTGGCCAGTTCCTTGCCCAGAGACTTGGTCAGGCCGATCACCGCCGCCTTGGAGGTGCTGTAGGCAGAGGCATTCGGGTTTCCCTCTTTGCCGGCGATCGAAGCGATGTTGACGATCCTGCCGTAATTGCGCTCGAGCATGTGCGGAACCAGCGCCTTGTTGCAGTAGAAGACGCCGTTGACGTTGATGTCGATGACCCGGAGCCAATCCTCCACCGAATAGTCCCAGGTCGTCATGTTCGGTCCGGTGATGGCCGCACTGGTGACCATGATATCGACCGCGCCAAGGGCATCGATCGTCTGCCGGGCGGCCTGTTCGACCGCCACGGCATCGGCGACGTCGACAGTCACGCTATGCAAATCGGCAATGACAGCCTTGGCCTGCTCGATCTGGGTGGGGTCGCGATCCCAGACGCAAACGCGCCCGCCCTCTTCAGCGATTCTTAGCGCGACAGCCAGGCCGATTCCGGACGCGCCACCAGTGATCACGGCCGACCGCCCGGCAAACCGTCCCGCAAAACTCATCGGCATGTGCTCTTCCTCCCAATCGGCGGCGAATGTGAAGTCAATGGCGGAGAAGTTCAAGCCAGAGGCTGAAGCTCCGAACAGGTTCATGGTGGGCCACGAGGCGGTAGGAAAAGCCGCGGCAGGGCTAGAGCGTCGGGCTAGCTGGAGTTACGCCGCGCGCACCGGGTTCAGACGTTCTTGATCGATTTCCAATGGTCCAGCCGCTCCGCGATCAGCTCTACTCGTCGCTGGTTGTCGCGCCCGTCCAGGATGCTCAAGTCCTCCGGCTCGGCGCGCAGATAGACACCGGAGGTGCGGGCGTTCAGTTTTGGCTGTGTGTCGGCTCGTGTGGTGAAGTACCCGGACGCGCGATCGGCGGACTCCAGCCGGATCTCTCCTGTCCCGTACAACTGCGACGCGTTCGCGTCCAAGGGCCGTTCTCCATTCCAAAAGTAGAAGATGCCGGCAGGCTCCTTTCTCTCCTTTACCGCTTCGCTCCAGTATCTCGCGGACAGACTGCCATTCTCTTGCCATGAGCGGCCGGCTAGCTCCAGCGCACCATCGCGGTCTCGCGAGATACGCAGGAGGCTCACCGCGGAAGGTTCCTTCACGGTCCGCTCCGACAGGGAAAACTGCCACCAAAGACCCTCTATTCGGGCGGCGCGGCCCTCATTTTCGATCGCTTTTCGCAGCTTTTGGTTGACCGCTCTCATCTCGGCGGCGGTTGTCGCTTCGCCGTACCTCACGGACGTCAGGCCGAGGAGATCGCTTGGAAGCTTGGAACCGTTGGCATGGAGGATAAACGTTCGGCGCATTCCGAGGACACCGCCGAAAAGGCCGGCTTCGAAGACCACATTGTCTCGCGGAGAAGCTTGAGCGGATACAGGAGCAGGTGATGCCGTCAGGCTTGCACTCGTCCAGTCGTCCTGGGCGAACACAAAAGCAGCGAAGTCGACTTCACGCGTAAGCTCAAGGAGGCGCTCCAGTGTGGTTGTCCCGGGATTGAAGGATGTCGTCCAGGGTTCCACATACGCGATGTCTTCAAGACCGCGTGTCAGCGCCTGCAGCAGTTTTTTCTGCTTCCCCGATGAGCCCAGGAAGATTCGAGGTTTGTCCATCCGTTTGCTCCAGCCCAGCAGATCGGGACCGCCAGCGTCTGCAATTATCCCTGCGGCCATCGTCTGGTTGTCCCCGCCATAGCGTACGCGGAGGGCCTCATTCATTGCAACGGATGCAAGGAATGCCGGCTGCTATTTTTCGGTCCGGTGCTGAAAGAACTGCGAAAACAGTTCCGCGCGATGGCCGAGCTTCTCATGAATCCGGCGGCGATGGCTCTTGACCGTGATGCCGAGGCGCTCACAATGTTTAGAGCCAGAAGCCGGCCTGGATGCTCGGTTCTTGCCACACTGTCGCGGCCTTTTACCGCCTTCCCGGGGGCGTCCTTGTGGCTGTTTCGCCTCATTTGGGTGACAGGCTGCAGGGGATGGGTTATATTGCACTGCACAATGGAAGCGTTCGCGCCTGGCGCGAACGCGAATCGGCATTGAACTGCATGGACGGGAATTCGCTACCGAGATGAAGATACCAAAATCTCTGTTGGTCGACCCGGAGAAGAGCACGGTCTATGGCACATTTGCTGTCGCCATCTCCATTTGGGCGTTCTCCTACTCCTCCCTTTTCGGCCAGATCCTGATCCTGGCCTATTATGCGGTCTGGCTTCCCCTGATCATGGTAGATTACCGGCGGCTGTTGCGACATGCCTCCAGCGCGTGGCTGCCACTGGCGTTTGCAATCTACGTCTGCCTCTCGGTGTTCTGGTCGGATGCTCCCGGCATCACGTTGAGGACGGCGATCCAGTATTGCTCCCATATCGCCTGCGCCTATATCGCCGCGCGCACCGTCAGCGTTCGGACGTTGACAATAGGCTCACTGATCGGGATCTTTCTCGTCCTGCTCTACTCGCTTATGGTCGGGGGTTATTCGTATGATGGCCTCGACGGGACGTATAATTTCGTCGGCGCATTCAGCTCCAAGAACCAGATCGGCTTTGTCGCCTCCCTTGGCATCTACTTTTGCGTTGTCTTGCTGACCTTTCTCAGGCGCGGCCGGATCAGCCTTTTCTTGACGGCGCCCGTCCTCGTCCTGTCGGCCTATCTGCTGGTCATTTCGCATTCAGCCACCTCGATGGCTTCGATACCGGCAGTTCTCGCTCTGGTCGCTCTGCTTGCCATGGCGAAGAAGCTTTCGCTCCGCTACCGACGGGTGATTTTCCTGGTCGGCGCATGCGGGCTGGTCGCGGTCACCGCGGTTGCCTTTGCGGGGCTTCTGGATTTCGTCCTAGGCGTCTTCGGAAAAGACTCCACGCTCACCGGACGGACCTATCTCTGGGAGCAGGGCTGGCGTGCGGCGCAGCAAGCGCCGATCCTCGGCGTCGGCTACGCGGGCTACTGGGTGCAGGGTTTCGCCGAGGCCGAACGGCTTTGGAACGAATTCTACATCACGACCCGAAGCGGCTTCCACTTCCACAACACCTATGTCGAAGCGCTCGTCGAGCTTGGCTATGTCGGGGCGACGCTGATTTCGCTGATCATCGTGCGCACGCTGTGGGGCCACATATCGGCGTTGATATTCAGGACGTGGCAGGCCGAATCTGTGATTCTTGCCGGCGTGATGATGCTTCTGTTCATCCGGTCCTTCGTCGAGGTCGAGACCCTCAACCCCTACATTATGGGCTCCTTCCTTCTGTATTACAGCTACTTCAAACTGGTGAAGGTGCCTGTCGCCCGCCCTCGGTGGACGGCGGCGAGCCTCGCGGAACCAGAAACCGCAAAGGGCTAAGAAAAGCGCAGAATGTCACCTTGATTTCGTTCGTTAAAATTACCTCAAAAACGAATGTAATCTTGGGGCGCCACAATTTCGCGAATTATTCGGGCGCGATTTCCTGCAACCAGGCTTCGCGGGGGTGCACGTTTGGTGACCACAGAGCCAGCTCCAATTACGCTATGATCCCCGATTCGACCCCAGGCAGGATTGTTGAATTCGGCCTATCCAAACATTATCCCCAATCAGGACAGCTTTCGCTTTAACACCGGCACCCTCTTCAACCTCATGATAGTTTGAGTCTTGGACTACAACCGAATCGCCAATAAGGCATCCTTTTCTGATGCTTACTGCGACAGATGCGTCGATCGTGACTCCGCTGTTTATAAAAGATCTAGAGCCAATTGACAGACTTGCGTTCCGGCGTGCATGAAACCAGGAACGTGACCCAAGCCCTCGAAACGAAACGCGAGAGCCAAATCTAAAATTGCCTTTTCCTGCTACATGAGGCGAGACACCAAGTACCGAAACTCGATCGGATATTTCGATACCTCTCACTGCCCAGATGAATGTAATTATTGCGCCTTTAATATACCTTTTAGCACGATAGATATTCACCACGCTTCCCCCACCGATTGGCACTTTTCGCCGAGAAGCGTGCATCTATGCGGACGGCCTCGGCATGACGCTCCCTTTGAGCGTCAGCTGACGTTGGGGTATTCGATCGCTCGAGTTCTATTGGCTAGCCATTGGCGCCAGCTTCACCTTGATCACGTCCCCGGGCAGCACGGGCGTGTCTTCACTGGCGGCAATTTCGCTGGTCTTGCCGTCGACCACCCGAACCAGGGCAAAGGACATCGTTGGCTCTTCACCGTCGCGATAGCGTTGTAACGCCGGGTTCCCCGACATGGCTTCGGCCATCAGGCCGGTTTGCATGTTCATCTTGAGCATCGTCGCACTGAGATCGGCTTCTACCTGTTGCCGGTCGGCGGCGAGGCTCGCATTCTGAGTGTTTTCCAGGTCGATGGCATCCTGATTGGCCTTGCTGATCGACTGCTTGGCGGTAAGGATGGCCGTGTCGTAATCCAGGATCTGGCCTTCCAGGTCGGCGATCGTTTGTTGCGAAGTCAGAACCCGCGTGTTGACGACAAGGCCTTTCTGCGCCAGCGAGCCGATGCCGCTGAGCTGTTCCTTTGCCAGGTCGACCTGCCGCTGCTGGTTGACGATCTTTTTCTGCAGCGAATCGATCTCGCTCTGCAGTAGCTTCTTCAAATCGTCGAGCGCCTGAAGGCGCAGTTTAAGCTTCTTTTGATCGGCCGTCAGGATCGCCATCTCGTCCGCAACGACGCTTGCCACCTTCGGATCGTTGGCCACCTCCTTCGGCACGTCGAATGTCGGCTTGTCCGCCATCTCCGCTTCGATGCGCGCGCGCCTGACGATCAGCCGGACCCGTTGGTCTTCGAGAACGTCAAAATCGCCCTTGGCATTGATCATGTCGCGGTCGTACCGCTGTCCTTCGGGGGCCCGCCGGACACCGCCGGCGATGCTCATCGCCCTCAGGACGGTCAGACCAGGCACGTAGGGATACTGGCCAGGCGTCTGGACCTCCCCGGAAATGTAGAATGGCCTGTACTCCGCCATTTCGACGGAGGCTTCCGGCCGGTCCGCCAGGGCGAGCTTGCGCTGGAGCGCCTGGCCGATCGCTGCCGCGATCTCGGATGTGGTCTTGCCGGATGCCGGCATTTCGCCGACGAACGGCACGGACAATGTCCCGGCCGGGCCGACTGTGTACTCTCCGTTGACGGCCGTCCAGTCTCGGAACGTGCCTTCAACGGTCTGCCATTCGGCCACGCGGATGGTCAGCTTGTCCTGCGATCCGAGGCGATACTCATCGGCGGCGGCGAGTTGGGGAATGGTGAGCGCCAGCGCGAGGCAAGCGGTCATAAGCCGCATCCGCCGCATGCGATTGCTAGCAATGCCGGCGCAGGAGATTTCGAGGATATCTGTTTTCAACTGTACGTTTTCCGATCCGCTTTAGCCCCGCCCGATGAAACTTGCTGCAGAATGGTTGGCATCTGGACAGTCACTCTTCCACACAGAACCGGCTCCCGGCCGGTCAGTAGCAGCCCCGCGACATCCAGACGGCAGGCACGGTCTTGATGATGATGCGAATGTCCTCGACCAGCGACCAGTTCTCGACATAGTGGCGATCGAATGCGACGCGGCTGTCATAGGAAACGTCATTGCGGCCGCTGACCTGCCAGAGTCCGGTCAGTCCGGGGCGCGATTTCAGGTAATAAACGGCCGAACTGCCATAAATTTCGAGCTCGTCTCGCACCACGGGGCGAGGACCGACAAGGCTCATGTCACCCTGGAGGATGTTGATGATCTGCGGCAGTTCATCGAGGCTGAGCTTCCTCAGCACGGCCCCGACGCGCGTGACGCGCGGGTCGTTCTTGAGCTTGCGGGTGGCTACCCATTCGGCGTTGGCTTCCGGGTTGGCGGCAAGATATGCCGCCAGCACCCGTTCGCCATCCTGAACCATGGTGCGAAACTTTAGGCACGGGAAAATCCGTCCTCCCCGACCGATCCGGCTGTGACCGTAGAAAATCGGCCCGCCGTCGGAAAATTTGACAAGCAGCGCGACCATTACAAACAGTGGACTGAGAGCAACCAGGCCAATCAGTGAACCCGCAATATCGAAGCTGCGTTTGAGCAGGCCGCCGATCGGTGGAAAATCGATACCGGCCTGCGAAAAATTCGCGTCGGCCGGCTTGGCTGCGTCCCTCATGCGTAAACTCCATACGTTGAACGGATGGTTTACCGCACGATATCAAAAAAATGCTGCATCGCAACACACAATTTCTTGAGCGCCTGAAATAATCACGTCATGAATTGACTAAATAATAAACCGATCCTGCACAAATGTTGGCCTTTGTGGTGAGTTCGAGGCAAATTTTGGGCAATCTTGAAAAATTTAGTGCCTTTTTGAGGCTGATTTGCGGCGAATCGCTCTTTGTGCCGCGTCTTTGAGCATTGTCGTGCTGTAGTTTTGTAAGTTATAGAGCGACTTTAAAGTAAAGTACTGATTAATATTGTAGCTCCTACTGGATTGAGTCCATACCGAGTGACTGGTCGCGATGTCGATGTGTGCATCGCAACATGGCAGAGTCGATCCCGCGAACTTATCCAAAATAATTTGCGGTTGGCCTTGCCCGCTATTGCACACCTTAATAGAATTGCAAATTGTTTCTGTCAGAGTATGGACAGCGTGGGAAGGCCGGAAGCGACCGGCCAAATAAGCGAGCGGCCTCAACAAGCTCGCATGGCGAAGGGGGCTCGGGGCGGGTCGATCATCGACTTTTGCCCGAGCACGGTGACGGGCTGTCGGGTATGTCGCTACCAAAATTCATTGTCGGCATGATTTTCGCTCTGGCGATTGTGGTCGCCTGGTCTTATCTCGACGGCGCTTCGCTAGGCACAACGCTTTTTCGCGCTATAGCCTGCGCCATTGTCATCCAGCTGGGCTACTTTCTGCTGGTTTTCGTCATGGTTGTCAGAAATTCACCGACCTCGGCTGCTAAGATTCGCGATGCCGAGCGAACGCTGAGTTCGACCGAAGTGGCCGACGGCGAGAAGTTCAGTGCCAGGAGAAGCCTGCACTGACCTGACGACAGAAAGCGTCGGCCGGATTGCTGGCGGACTGCTCGCCCGACAGCATCCTGGACAACCGGCTTCCGGATTTTTCCTTCAGCTGCGGATCCTAATATGCCTAAACTCTGTCGATCGACTTGGTGATCAGCGATTCGACTGCGCTGACGGCTCCATCCAGAATGGGCAGGGACGGTTTGCGAAGCGGTCCGTCTATCCGCGGGCATTTCACCGCTCTATCGATTTGCGCCATGACGACACCGACAGGAAAGACTGGACGGCGCGACTGATTTTAACGATGCTTTGCTTCGCACTTGCAGCATAAGCGCCGGCTGGCGCTTTTTTCGAACAGCCGGACAGTCAGTGAGAACGAGAGCTGCATTGGACATCAAACCGGGGGCGGCGAGAAGTTCGGAGCTACCTGTGCAGTCGAGAGGCGAATTGATGACAGAACCCCAGGTCTGCGTGATCATCGCCGCCCGCAACGCGGCGCGGACAATTCCAGTTGCCATTGCATCGGCATTGCGCGAGCCGGAGGTGGCCGAAGTCGTCGTCGTCGATGACGCCTCCACTGACGATACCGCGAAAGTCGCTCGGGCGGCCGACGATGGCAGCGGCAGGCTTTCCGTCATCCGGTTCGACGTCAACGGTGGTCCTTCTTTCGCCCGCAACGCCGCGATCGCCAGCTCCAAATCGCCGTTCATCAGCATTCTGGACGCCGACGATTTTTTTCTCGAGGGCAGATTTCGCGAGTTGTTCGCCAGCGCCGATTGGGATTTCGCTGCCGACAACATCATGATGATCAGGGACGATGCGGCGACCGACGTCTCGAAAATCACCGCTCCGCGGTTTTCGGCCGATCCGGAATTTCTCGATTTCGAGCGTTTCATCGAAGGCAACATCTCCAGTCGCCGTGTGCAGAGAGGTGAGTTGGGTTTCCTCAAACCGGTGATCAGCCGCGATTTTCTTGACCGACATGGACTGCGCTATGACGAAAACCTGCGGCTGGGCGAAGACTATGAACTCTACGCGCGCGCGGTTGCTTGCGGGGCGCGCTTCAAAGTCATCAGGTCCTGCGGCTATGGCGCGATCGTTCGCGCGGACTCGCTGAGCGGCCAGCACAAGACGCAGGACCTCAAGCGTCTGGCCGACGCGGATCTGGCGCTGCTGACGATCGATAGTTTGCCGGAAGGCTCTAAGGCCGTGCTCAGAAGGCACGAACGGCAGGTACGCGACAAATATCGGTTGCGAAACTTCCTCGACGTGAAGAACGAGCAGGGGCTGACATCGGCTGCGGCCTACGCCCTGGCCAGCCAATCCAACCTCATCCCCATCCTTCGCGGCGTGGCCGCCGACAAGCTGGATGCGCTGTTTCGCCGCGCCGGCTTTGCCTCGAAGCAGCCTGTGCCGCCGCTGCGCTTTCTCATGGCCGCAACCAGCCCGGTCGGCAAGCCTTGAGCTGGTCCGCAACCGGCGCCATGCCGATCATGTCAACAGGTCCTTACCACGCTTCAAAGTGATGCGAATTGCCGATTCGCCGGATAGTGGTTGCCTACTCGCTTTGGGGATGGCATGTATGTTGCGGTGCAGCAATTTTGATTGGCTGTTTGAATCGGCACGAAAATGTCCTCCTGTCAGAGGAGCTGGACGATGCGACAAGACTTTTTTGGCCGGACGGGCACAGGGATAGCCTTAGGCTGGCTATGACAGGAAACTAAGCGCATGGCCTCGATATTTGGCTTCAGATCAAGGGATCCGGCTCGAGACAGGCAGACCGACATCTCGCGCCTTGACCGCCTGGCAAAGCTGCTAGACCAGATCGCAGCCGAGGTCGAGGCGGAGAAAAACGGCCTTGAGAATCGCTACCGGACAAAGGCCACCAACGCGGCCTTCCTGGTCGAGGCGATGGAGAATGGGGCGGCCTCTTCCAGCAGATCCTCCGAGGTCAGCGAGCTGACGAAGTCGATTCTGAACTACGAGCGGCGCATCGCGGCGCTCGCGCGCCAGAACGAATTGATGAAGGATCTCCGTCATTCGCTGGATGCAATCTTCGACGAAAGCGCCCAGCGTAGCTCGACCGCCAAGGCAGATTTCGCCAAGCCGGCCGACGGCACGGGGTGAACTTCAAGATCCCTGGATGGGCCCACAGGCAGGAGGTTTGGTGTCACTGGGCAAGTTAAGGCAAGCACAAGGAAGGTACTGGCAGAAGGTCAAGGTCAGCTCGTTTCGTCATGGTTTGAGCGTCGACTTTGGGTTGGGGGCGCAGCACAAAGGTGAGTTTGGTATGAACGCGGATCCGAAAAGCACGTCCACCCGCGCAACCGGCGGCAGGCCGCTCACGCGCTCGATCAGGCAAGGGAACCTGAGGCAGCTATGTTCGGGCGGCGCGTTTCTGCTGCTCGCACTCGGCAGCCTGGTTGCAGGCCCGACCCCTTCCCATTCGCAGGACATCCCGACTGCGCCATCGTTCGTCGACGATTTCACCAGCTTCGATCGTGCGCGTTGGTACATTGCCGACGGCTGGACGAACGGCAAGCACCAGAACTGCACCTGGTCCAAAAGCCAGGTCCGGCTTTCCGACGGCATGCTGACGCTCGGTTTCGAAAAGCGGAAGCTAAAGGATCGCGACTTTGCCTGCGGCGAGGTCCAGACCAAGCAGCGCTTCGGCTATGGCACCTATGAGGCGCGGATGAAAACCGATGCGGGCTCCGGCATCAATGCCGCCTTCTTCACCTACATCGGCCCCACTGACAAGCAGCCGCATGACGAAATCGACTTCGAGGTGCTGACGAAGGACACCTCCAAGGTGCAGGTCAACGCCTACATTGCCGGCAAGGGCAAGAACGAGAAATTGGTGGATGTAGCTGGCGGTACCGACAAGGCTTTTAACGACTACGCCTTCGTCTGGGAGAAGGACAGGCTGCGCTGGTACGTCAACGGCCAACTGGTGAACACGATCAAAGATCCGGCAAAGCTGCCCACTCATGCGCAAAAGATATTCTTCAGCCTGTGGGGCAGCGACACGCTGAAGAACTGGATGGGACCGTTTTCGGATCCGGGTCGAAAACTCATCATGCAAGTGGACCGTGTCGCATTCACGGCGCTAGGCCAGCCATGCCAGTTTCCGGAATCGCTGGCATGCAGCATAAAGTAAAGACTAATCTGAACCGGCCGGACCGAAAGCGCTCCGAAGTCTTGAACAGGAATGAAACCAAATGAATTTGACGGTCTTTGGAATTGGCTATGTCGGTCTCGTGCAGGCGGCGGTGCTTGCCGAAGTCGGACACCAGGTGGTGTGCGTCGACATCGACGTGAAAAAGGTCGAGCGGCTCAATCAGGGCCTCATCCCGATTTTCGAGCCCGGGCTCGAAAACCTCGTCAAGGAGAACCACGCGGCCGGCCGCATCAAGTTCACCACCGATGCCGCGGCCGCCGTCAAGCATGGCCAGATCCAGATGATCGCTGTCGGCACGCCTCCGGGCGAGGATGGTTCTGCCGACCTCAAATATGTGCTGGCCGTTGCCGAGGCCATCGGCCGGGAGATGGACGCGCCCAAGATCGTCGTCGGTAAGTCGACCGTGCCGGTCGGCACCTGCGAGAAGATAAAGGCCAGGATCGCCGCGACGCTGAAGGCGCGCGGCCGCGAGGATCTGGGTTTCGACGTCGCCTCCAATCCGGAATTCCTCAAGGAAGGCTCCGCGGTGGCCGACTGCATGAAGCCCGACCGCATCATCGTCGGCACCGGCAGCGAGGATACCGAGGCAGTGATGCGTGAGCTTTACGCTCCGTTCAACCGCAACCACGAAAAGATGATCGTGATGGATGTGCGCAGCGCCGAGTTCACCAAATACGCGGCCAATTGCATGCTGGCGACCAAGATCAGCTTTATGAACGAAATGGCCAACCTGGCCGAGGAACTCGGCGCCGACATCGAGGAGGTCCGCAAGGGCATCGGCAGCGATCCGCGCATCGGCTACCACTTCATCTATCCGGGCCTCGGCTATGGCGGCTCATGCTTCCCCAAGGACGTGCGCGCCCTGATCAAGACTGCCGAAGGCGTCAAATTCGATGCCAAGCTGCTGCGCGCGGTCGAGGAACGCAACAACGAACAGAAGTCGGTCCTGTTCGACAAGGTGAACCGCTATTTCAAGGGCAATCTGAAGGGCAAGACCTTTGCGCTGTGGGGCCTCGCTTTCAAGCCCAATACCGACGACATGCGCGAGGCGCCGGCGCGTGTCTTGATGGAAGCGCTCTGGAAGGCCGGTGCCAAAGTGCAGGCTTACGATCCCGAGGCGATGCAGGAATGCCAGGCCATCTACGGACTGCGCGAGGATCTGCTTTTGTGCGGGACCAAGGAGGCAGCGCTGCGTGGCGCCGATGCGCTCATGATCGCAACCGAGTGGAAGAACTTCCAGGCGCCGTCGTTCGACGCGATGAAGGATGCGCTGATCACGCCGATCATCTTCGACGGCCGAAATCTCTACGACCCCAAGGTCATCGCTCGCTACGGCATCGAATATCACAGCATCGGCAGGATGGCGGCGTGAGATCATGCGGGAAAGCCTGTTGCCATGACAGCGGGACACGACGGAGGCTGGCGGGAACTGATGGATATCTTCTGCCTTCGTAAACCGCCTTTGAACAAACCCAGAATGCGACAAGGAGCCGGACGCATGAAAGTCCTTTTTGCAGGTGGCAACGGTTACACTCCCCAATTCAGCGGCGGTGTCCAATCCAGCACCCACCATCTGGCCGAACAGTTGCTTGAACATGGCCACGAGGCATCAGTGCTTGCCGCGCTGTTCGGCCAGGGCGTCTTTGGCTACAAGGCGCGCGCCAAGATGAAGCTTCTGAGGCAGCGCGCCGTCATCGACAGCTATCCCGGTTACCCTGTGGTGCGGGCGTGGTTTCCCTGGGAAGCGGCGCGCTTTGCCGTCGAAAGGCTCGATCCCGACGTCGCCGTCGTGCAGTGCCACAAATCGGTGCCGATCGGAAAGGCGCTGCAGGCGCTTGGCGTGCCGCTGGTCGTCTATCTGCGGAACGTCGAATTCCACGAATTGGGCGGGGATCTGCGAGAGCTGCATTCGGCGCTTTATATCGCGAATTCCGAGTTCACGGCGCGCACCTACAAGGCAAAATTCGACATCGATTCGACGGTCATACCGCCGACCATCAATCCCGAGCTCTACAGCACGCCGACGACAGGCGAGTTTGTTACGCTGATCAACCCTTACAATGAAAAAGGGTTCGAACTCGCGGTGCGCATTGCCGGCCAATGCTCCGAAATTCCGTTCCTGTTCGTCGAAAGCTGGAAGCTCGACGACGACCACCGGGCACAGATCGAACGGACCATCGCGCCGCTGCGCAATGTCAGGCTGGAAAGCCGCACCAGCGACATGAAGACGGTCTATAGCCGGACCAAGATCCTGCTGGCGCCCAGCAAATGGGAAGAGGCCTGGGGGCGCGTGGCATCCGAGGCCCATTGCAGCGGCATTCCGGTCGTCGGGTCCCGGCGCGGCGGCCTGCCGGAAGCGATTGGCGCCGGTGGCGTGGTGCTCGATTATGACGCACCGCTCGACGACTGGGTCGCGGCGATCAGGCGGCTGTGGAACGACAGCCAGGAATATGAACGGCTCTCGGCGGCGGCACGTGAATTTTCCGAGCGGCCGGCGCTGGATCCTGAACGTCAGTTCGCGACCTTCTTTTCGATGCTCGACCGGGCGGCCCAACAGGGTTCGCGCCAAGCCGCCTGATTAATGCATGTCGCCCAAAAGCATGCGCTTGAGGCTTGAACTGAGGTTGCGCAGCGGTCGGATGAATTGCAATCTCACTGATCGACATCAGTTCGCCTGTAGCCATGAATTGTCATGACAAGTTTGTCCGACGCCGGCATCGGCTCCCATTTGCCGGCCCAACCTGCGTCCATCACCGCGCCTGCCGCAACCCATAGATCGAAGTACGCCTTCATGGGCTTGTTCGGAAAGGCACCGCCCAGAGTGTCAGCCGGCGTAACCACGGCAGCTTCTTTGCCGTCAATGAGGAAAGCAACACGTTTTCCCGCCTCGTATTCTATGCCAAGGCGGTATCTTTTCCCCGAGAGGTCGCCGAGTTGGATCCACTTTAGCCAAACGCTCTTGTGCTGATTGTCGACGTTTGCCCAAACATTGAGCTGTAGTCCTTTCGTGCCCACGAATTCAAAATCGATTTCCTCATGGGCTTTGTCGTTAAAAGTCCAAAGCGGAGCTGCAACAAGCCCTGGCTTCATCGTCGGGAGAGTGACATCCACTTCCCACCTTGCCGATGAAAAGTCCGATTTACCGCCGGCTACGACCTGTGCGGAAGCTTTCTCGCTGACAGTAAGCTGAAGCGCGCCGTCAACGATTTTGGCGTTCGCCGCCTTCCAGTCATAACCTCCGAGCTTGGGCTCGCCCCACTGCGATGGCACGAAGGGATTGTTATACTTCCAAAGTTGGAGCTTGACCGCTGACCAATCCGGAAGCTCGTCAACGGCAGCTTCCGCGTCTCCTGCGGCAACACTCTCTGCCACGGCTCGACTATGAACCAGTTGCAATGCTGCCGAGGTAGCAAGAAGAGCCGACAGTTGTCTGCGTGTGAAATTCATGCGTCTATCTCCGATGGCAGATTCCAGCTTTCCCGACGGCTCATGATGGCCGTTCGTGGTGACCGGCGAACCACACCGTAAATGGTGAAATCGGCGGCATGATGTCCCTTGGCCCCAGTTTTGGCTCGACATCTAAGCCGGTCGTTTGACCCGGCTCTTCAGTGTCTTATAGCCGCGTTCGCCAAGCAGCCTGCGCGCGACGATCTTGATGGCCGTCTTGCGCCCTTCCTGCGAATTCATCTGTTTCAAACTGCCTGGAAAGTTGCGGGCGATCCGTCCAAGTGCAGGCAGCGACAGCGAGTCGGGATGACCAGATGCGTTTCCACGCACAGCACCGGTTTGCCGGAAAGCTCGGCGATCTTGAGGGCCTGCTGGTG
Organism: Mesorhizobium sp. BHscii; assembly: GCF_053848065.1. Lineage (NCBI taxonomy): Bacteria > Pseudomonadati > Pseudomonadota > Alphaproteobacteria > Hyphomicrobiales > Phyllobacteriaceae > Mesorhizobium > Mesorhizobium sp. BHscii. Next base: position 230,271 of record NZ_JBSPKW010000005.1, read on the forward strand.
CTCGCTTTCGATGAACAGCATGGCATCGGACTTGCGCTAGAAATCGGCCTTGAAATTGCCATGCACGCCAAGCCGCTGCCGCTCCGCCTTGCTCGGCAGTTCGAGCATGATCAGCTTGTCGTATTTGATGTCGTGCTTTTGGAGCCATGCTTCCGTGTGGTGCGGTATTTCTCAAGCCGGCTGGTGACCAGCCATCCGATCTTGCGGGTCGGGCCAAACAGCGGCAGCGCCTCGCTCAGGAATTTCTCGTATGCGGGTCCGCGTCGACCCGGTTTTTCAGTGTGCAGAGCGGTGATTTTGCCGGTGCGCGCATTCACTTCACCTCGCTCGGTGCCGGCGCGGGCGGCGTCCGCGCCGGCAGTAGCTTCACAGCTTCCCACAACGATATGGCGATTTCCCGACACCGCATCAAAAATGTTGCAACGCAACAAAACAGCCCGGAAATTCGGAGCGACAGTAGGCTATCCGAATCCCAGGAAGGAGCACGATCTCCGCCGCTCAGCACGCCAAATTACAATGGCAACCCAATCCGATTCTCACGCTCTCGTGAGGTACGACTGCGATAGCCGTCGAGCGTTCATGCACGCCAGGCCATCCGGGGTGGCAAGACGCTGAGCGATGCTGCCGGCGTGCCACCGTGGCGCGGGGATATCTTCTGCTTGTCGGGTTCAAGCGGCAAGGCTTCCGGAGATGAAGCATCAAGGGCCGGGTCGAGTTGCACAGGTTCTTTGGTTCGCTCCAACGCCACACGGTCGTAAAGCGCATCGAGGAATGCGCCCGCCGGTTCCGCGGCAAACATGATCTCTGCCGTCCACCGGGCTTGACGTCGCAGTGGCGCCATCAGCTTCGGCTGACCAATATATGTCTTCAATCGTTCGATGGACAGGCAAGCGAGGCGCTCGACCTCATCCTGGAAGTATTGGGCAAATTTCGCCTCGCCGCGCGAGTTGTATCCCGGATTCCAGCAATTGCCGAGATCGTTGAGTCTCATGGGTAATGAGATTCCGTTGACACCATCCTCCAGGAATTCAGGCAGGGCACAGACCCCCGTTCCGAGAACCGGGGTGTGTTCCGACATCGATTCTATCGCCGAGTATCCAAATGTATCGCCGAAGGTGGCTAGGATACCAAAATGCGAATGGCGCAACAATCGTCGCACCGAATGGTTTGGCAACGCGCTATAATGCTGGACATTCTTCAGGTCGAGCAACTTGATATACTGGTCAAAGAATCCTGGAGTTGTCGGATCCGTCCATATGCCGCCGCCTACCTGCAGACTCGAAACGATGTTCACTCGGATAGGCAAATTCTGCTCTATTGCTTTTTCCGCGATCTTGACCGCGACGCAGCCGCCCTTACGGCCAAAATGGGCGCCGACGAACGTCAGCACAAGTTCCTCCGCGGTGTTCTCAAGCATCGCATCTTCCACGGCAGGCACGACGATGTTCGGATGGCGGACCATCAACTTCTCCGTCAGAAGGCTTACGTTCGGATTGTCGGCGTGCTGACCCAGAAAACACCTGCGGGCAAAATGCGACAAGGCAATAATGCGGCGGCAGCCGGGGTTCGCAATCCGCGACGCCAGGTAACGAGCCATCGGCCCGCGCTTGCGAAGGGCGAACTGACGCGGCAAATGGGATTCGAACGAGATGATGAATTTCGAAGAATTGACCGGGATCCGGTTGAACGCATGCACCACGTCGACGGACAGGGCAGGCTCGATCAACGTCACACCTTCCAACTTCGACGAGACCAGGTTGAACGGTAGGAACCGCTTTCGCAGGATTGTATGTCTGGAGACGCGCGGCGTAACGAAACTGGTCGGATATTTGTCGTTATAGACGGCAATACGAAGAGACTTGGCCATGCCTAACCACCGTATCCAAACAGCGGGATAGGGGATTTTAGCGAACTGCCCTATGGGCGCAGAACTGCCAAATCCTGCAATTCCACTGGAACCAAATACAAGCGCATGAACCCCCCGGCCCCAATTCTCACCAACTTCTCGTCATATGAAAACCGATTTTTTGCTGCAACGCAATAGAACATTCGCGCGGCCTAATGTTTGTGCGGTGCGCGACAACCGCTAAATCCGCTACATAGCACCAAAAATGTTGCGATGCAGCAAGAGCTGTACTAGCATCCCTGTGGGCGGGCCAACAGCGGTCGAGTTTTCATGCTGCATGTCTTGTACTTGGTACACGACGTCTCCGACCCGGCAGTGCGCCGGCGGATCATAATGCTTAAGGCAGGTGGCGCCCAGGTCACACTGGCGGGCTTCCGTCGGACAGCAAGCCCGGTCGCCGACGTCGAAGGCTTGCGCCCGATCGACCTTGGCGCGACGCGCGACGGCCGATTCGCCCAGCGGTTGGCAGCAGTCACAAAGGCGGCGGTCTCGATCGGCTCGAAGCTCGGCTCAATGCCAAGACCCGACCTCATCATCGCGCGCAATCTGGAAATGCTGGCGCTTGCCCGGCGTGCCAGATCGGCGTTCCAGGCGACGGTGCCGATCGTCTACGAGTGCCTCGACATTCATCGCCTTGTGCTTCGCGGCGACTTTTTGGGTAAGGCGATGCGCGGCGCGGAACGCTATCTGGCCAGGGATGTAAAGCTGCTGGTGACCAGTTCGCCGGCGTTTATCGCCAATTATTTCAAGCCGTTTGGGCAGATTGCCGCGCCGGTCGAGCTGCTTGAGAACAAATATTTCGAGCCTGCCGCGGTTGCGCGGGATGATCGCATAGTGGCGGATGATCCCGTCGCTCCGCCTTGGCGGATCGGCTGGTTCGGTGCGCTCCGGTGCCGCCGCTCCCTGGAGCTTCTGGCCGAATTTTCCCGACGGCTCGACGGTCGCTTCGAAATCATCCTCAGGGGCCGCCCGGCGCTTTCCGAATTTCCGGATTTTCACGGTTTTGTCGAAGCCGAGCCCTGGCTTTCGTTTGGCGGGCCCTATCGGAACCCCGAGGATATGGCCACGATCTACCGCGAGGTCCATTTCTCCTGGGCCATCGATTTTTTCGAGCATGGGCTGAATTCCGAATGGCTGCTGCCCAACCGTCTCTACGAGGGCTGCCGCTTCGGCGCCGTGCCGATCTCGATGGCCAACACCGAAACCGGCCGGTTCCTCGACCGGCAGGGTATAGGCGTGCTTTTGCCTCAAGCCACGCCGGAGGCACTCGAAGCCGCCCTGGGGGATATGGACGAGCATCGTTTCGGGAAATTGCGGGCGCGTGTTTTTGCCCGCAATCCGCGAACCTGGAGCCATGATCGCAGCGATTGCCGGGCGCTCGTCGAAAAGCTTCGCGGGTTGACGGTTGTGCAGGGTCCGTATGCTGCCCAGGCACTGGCTTAGGATGGCTATCGATGGACATGGGCCGATGATGCCAACCGAAAAGCTTGCGCCCAGCCTGATCGTGATTCCGTGCCTGAACGAAGCGGCTCACATCGGTGCGCTTGTTCATGAGCTTCGACCGTCGGCCGAGAGGCTCGGTGCCCGGATCGTCGTTGCCGATGGCGGCAGCACGGACGGCACGAGGGCAATCGTCGAGGAGATTGCCGGGAAAGATCCGCGGATCATCCTTCTTCACAATGAAAAGCGCCTCCAGAGCGCGGCGATCAATCTCGCCGTTGCCAGTTACGGCGAGGGAGCGGAATATCTCATTCGCATCGACGCGCATGGCGGCTATCCCCCCGACTATTGCGATCGGCTGGTCGAGGAGGCGCTGGCCACCGGCGCCGATTCGGTCGTCGTCTCCATGCTGACCAGCGGCAGCGGCACGGTGCAGAAAGCGGTGGCGGCTGCACAGAATTCCAAGCTCGGCACGGGCGGCTCGAAGCACCGGCATCTCTCAGCGGGCGAGTGGGTCGACCACGGCCACCATGCGCTGATGCGGATATCGGCCTTCAAGGCGGTGGGCGGCTATGACGAGACGTTCAGCCACAACGAGGATGCGGAGTTCGACTATCGGCTCCGTCAGGCCGGTTACCGAATCTGGATGAGCGGCAAGACGCAAATGATCTATTACCCGCGCGCGTCGCTCGCCGGCCTGTATTTCCAGTATCTCGGCTATGGCCGCGGCCGCGCAAAGAACGTTCTCAAGCACCGCATGATACCGAAGGTCCGGCAGATGGTGCCGCTTCTGGTGTTCCCCGTTGTCCTCCTCTCTGCCTTTTTCTTCGTGCATTGGTTGGCGGTCGTGCCGCTTCTGGTGTGGGCGTCGGTTTGTCTCGGCTATGGCGTGTGGACTGCCATCAGCCAGCGCAATCCGGACAATGCGCTTGCTGGGATTTCGGCGATGGTCATGCATTTCGGCTGGTCCGTTGGCTTCTGGCTGCAACTGCTTGGACCGCGATCACAGAGTAGGAAGGTAGCGTGATGGGTGTGGCCGAAAAAAACCGCAGCATCGACATCTGCGTCTGCACGTTTCGGCGGCCGGAGCTTGCCGACACGCTTCGCTCCATAGCCGCCCTGGAGGTGCCTTCGGGATTCGACATCCGCGTCATCGTCGCCGACAATGATGACGGGCCGACGGCCGAGTTGCTGGTGGCGACGCTGGCGGAGACGTTGAAGCTGCCGATCAGCTATCGTCATTGCCCGGCGCGCAACATCTCGATCGCCCGCAACGCCTGCCTCGACGCCAGCATGGCGGATTTCGTCGCCTTCCTCGACGATGACGAAACGGCATCGTCCAGATGGCTCGCCGAACTGGTTGCGACGGCGGAAGTGAGTGGCGCTGCCGCCGTGCTCGGACCGGTGCGGGCGCGCTATCGGCCCGATGCGCCCGCCTGGATGCGCCGCGGCGATTTTCACTCCACCCTGCCGGTCTGGGTGGGCGGCGAGATCCGCACCGGCTACACCTGCAACGTCCTGCTCAGGATGGGCGCCGACAGCCTCCGAGGCCGGCGATTCAGCCTGGCGCGTGGCCAGACCGGCGGCGAGGACACCGAATTCTTCGACCATATGGTCAAGGCCGGCGGTCGCATCGCCTTTTCGCCGCAAGCCTGGGTCGATGAAGTGGTGCCGCGCGCCAGGGCCGCATTCGACTGGCTCCGCCGCCGCCGGTTCCGCGTCGGGCAGACGCATGGGCACCTCCTGGGGCGCGACGCGAGTGGCCTCGCGCTGGTCAGGCAAGTCGGCCTCGCCTCGGCAAAGGCGGTCTACTGTTTCGCATTGGCAATCCCGGTCGCCATCAATCCCGTGCGCAGGAACCGCAGCGTGCTTCGCGGCATCATGCATGTCGGCGTCGTGAGCGGTCTCGTCGGTGTGCGTGAAATCCGCCAATACGGCCTGCCATCGCCGCAGGAAGGGGGCAAGCGTGCAGCCTGACGTCACCTTTGTCATTGCCGCCTACAATGCGGAGCTGACCATCGAGCGGGCGATCGCCAGCGCCATCGCCCAGCGCGATGTCAGCGTTGAGGTGATCGTCGTCGACGATCAGTCGCGCGACCGGACGCTCGATCTGGCGCGATCCTACCCCGAGGATATCGTGCGCGTCGTCGCCCTTGCACAGAACCGTGGTCCCGGCGGCGCCAGGAATGCCGGCCTTGAGCTTGCCCGCGGCCGGTGGGTCGCGGTCCTCGATTCCGATGACGCGATCTATCCCGGGCGGATCTGCACCATGATTGACCGCGCGGAGAAAGCGGGCGCCGAGATCGCGGTCGACAATCTCCAGGTCGTTCGCGAGGACGGCGTTGCCGAAGAGACGATGTTCCCGGCCGACTATCTCGAGGGCTTAAGTGAAATCTCGCTAGCGGACTATATCGCCGGCAATGTGGTCTTCGAATCCAGGTTCAATCTCGGCTATCTCAAGCCGATCTTCCAGCGACGCTTCCTGAACGAAAACGGGCTTCGCTATGACGAGGGCCTGATCATCGGCGAAGATTACATCCTGCTGGCCAGCGCTCTGGCCAAGGGCGGCAAATGTGTGGTCGAGCCGACGACCGGCTACGTCTACCATATCCGGACCGGCTCCATTTCCCGCGTGCTCGAACTTCATCACGTGGAGGCGATGCGCAAGGCCGATCTCGCCTTCGCCAGAACCCATTCGATGGACGCCAAGGCCGAGGCCGCTTTCGCAAGGCGCACACGCAGCCTGCGCAAGGCGGCGTCGTTCCTGTCGCTTGTCCAGCACATCAAGGCGCGGTCCCCGCTCAAGGCGGTGTGGACGGCGCTCAGCGATCCGGCGGCCGTTCGGCATATGAGCATGCCGATCGCCGTTCGGCTGCGAAGGGTGGCGGCACAATTTGCCGTGGGTGCGGGGGAGGTGAAAGGTGCAGGCAGGTGAAAACAGTTTTCGCGGCCTGCGACAGGGTGAAGTCGATCTCCTCAGAAGGAATATGCAATGAAAAAAGTCAGGAAGGCAGTCATACCGGTAGCGGGGCTTGGAACGCGATTCCTGCCGGCGACCAAGTCGATGCCGAAGGAAATGCTGCCGGTCGTCGACAGGCCTGTCGTGCAATATGCGGTGGACGAGGCGTTCGAAGCCGGCATCGAGCACATTGTCTTCGTGACGGGCCGCAACAAGGCAGTCATAGAGGATTATTTCGACCTGCATCCAGAATTGATCGGGACTTTGGAGCAGACCGGCAAGACGGCGCAGCTTCAGGCGCTCGAAAGCCTGCTTCCCGTGGCTGGTGCGACGAGCTTCATCCGGCAGCAGTCGCCGCAAGGTCTCGGCCATGCGGTATGGTGCGCCCGGGAAGTCATCGGCGATGAACCTTTCGCATTGCTGTTGCCGGACATGGTGTCCTTCGGCGGGCGTGGATGTCTCGCTGAAATTGCCGACCTCTATGCACAGACCGGCGGAAACGTCATCGCCGTCGAGCGCTGCGATCCGACCGAGACCAGCAAATACGGCATTGTCGGCTGCGGCGCCGATGTCGGCTCGGGCTTCGAGGTCACCGCCATGGTCGAAAAGCCGGCTCCAGCCAATGCGCCGTCGAACTACTACATCAACGGCCGCTACATCCTGCAGCCCGAGATATTCGCGCTGCTCGGCAATCAGCAGCGCGGCGCCGGCAACGAAATCCAGCTGACCGACGCCATGGTTCGCCTTGCGAAGAGCCAGGCTTTCTTTGCCCAGCCCTTCAACGGCCGGATGTTCGACTGCGGCTCGAAGGAAGGGTTCATCCAAGCCAATATCGCCTTCGCGCTGGCGCGTGACGACATGAAGGGGCCAATCTTCGAGATGCTTGAGGAGTTTGTCCGGTCGCATGAGCGCCGGGTGGAAGCCGCATAATGCCCATTTTTTGGGAGCATTAGCATATGGACGGTGACGCAAGATATGCCGATGCGCTTGGCAGCCCGGGTTTCGCGTTGTCGGGCATGAAGCTTGCGTCGTATATGTGCTGATGCTCCCGATCTTGCTTCAGCGCCTGCAAACGAGAGCATCGGACCCAAAGTAGAGGCGGTTTTGGGAAATCCGATGCTCAAACAAGAGATAGAGCGGCGGCACAGGTCGACTTGAGGGACCGCCGCTCTAGATGCAAAGTAGAATTGGACCGAAGATGAATTATGCCAATTTTCCTCTCGACAAGAGGAAACCATTGCCGAGTTCGGACGCAGTCAGCGCCGACGACTTCATCGATGTCGAGCGCTTGCTCAGCATGGCAGCAAGGCAGGCAAAGGTGGTTGCGGCATGCGCTGCCATCGGTCTTTTTCTGGGCGTGCTCTATTTGCAGACCACGCCTCCCACCTACATGGCGACCAGCCGCGTGCTTATCGACGAAGGCTTGAATAAGGTCGTTGACGAGGTGTCGGCGGCGTCGGTCAGCATGCAGACCGATTCCGCCATTCTGAGCCAGATCGAAATTCTTCACTCGGCGAGGTTGGCGGCGGTGGTCGTCGACAAGCAGAAGCTCGATCAGAACGACGCTTTCTTGTATCCTCCCACATCGGCCGTGTCGAAGGCGGCCGGCTTTGTGCGCGGCGTGATCCGGTACTTCCGTCCCAGCCCCGCCGTGGGCACCACCGACGTCACCCAGCTTGATCCGGCGACGCGTGACGCGATGATTGCCTCGTCACGCCGCGATTACGCGATCCTCAAACTGCAAAACGAAGTGCAGGCCGAGCGCATCGGTCGAAGCTATGTGATCTCCATCGCTTATCAAGCGACGGATCCCGCACTTGCGACCGCGATCACCAAAGCCTACGCAGACGCCTACCTCGCGGATCAGCTCGATGCGAGCTTCGATGCGACCGAGCGCGCGGCGGTCTGGCTGCAAGGCCGGCTGACGGAGCTTCGTGAAAGTTCCCAGGCAGCGTCGCTCGCCGTCGAGAAGTTCAGGGCCGAACACGGATTGGCCGTCGATGACGGCCAGTTGATCAGCGACAAGCAACTGTCGGACCTCAATGGCCAGCTCATTGAGGCGCAGGCCGATACCGCCCGCGCCAGCGCCCGCTACCAGCAATACAAGTCGATCGTCGAAAGCGGTTCGGACAACGCATTCAGGGATGCCGCCATATCCGCCGACCAGCCAAGCAACTCGATCATTTCAACGCTCAAGACCCGCTATCTCACTGTCGCCAAGCGGCAGCAGGATATCGAAGCCAATTTCGGGGCTGAGCATCCCCAGGCGGTCGCACTTGCCAAGGAAAAGGCCGACATATCAGCGCAGATTTTCGGCGAGCTGAAGCAGTTGACCGAAGGCTACCGCAACGAATACGAAGTTGCTCTCGCGCGCGAGACGGCGCTCCGCGCAAATGTCGCGTTAGCGGCGGGCAAGAGTTCCATCGACAACCAGTCGCAGGTCAAGCTGCGCGAACTCGAGCAGAAGGCAACGGCGCTCTCGACGCTCTATCAGACGTTCCTTGGCCGCTACGAAGAAGCCTCCCAGCAGCAATCCTTCCCGGTTGGCAAGATCCGCGTCATCTCGGACGCGACGCTGCCGCAGTCCGCGGCAACCCCGCGCACGTCCATAGTGCTGGGACTTTCGCTTGTGCTTGGCGTGATGATGGGGGCCGGGGTTGGTGGCCTGAATGAATTCAGGGAGCGGTTCTTCAGGACCGGCGAAGACGTTCGCGATCGCGTCGGCCTCAAATTCCTCGGCTACCTGCCGATCATTGGCAGCAAGGTCGCCAAGGACGACAAGCGCGATGACGGTCAGGCGGACATCAAAACGGCCCAATCACCGTCGGCCGCTGAAAGACGCGCGCGCATGCGGGTGAGCATCGACGCCCCGGCATCGATGTTTTCCGAAACGCTTCGCAGCGCCAAGATTGCCTTCGACGTCGTGATGGAAGGGCAAGGCAGCCGGGTCATTGGCGTGATCTCGGTTCTTCCCGGTGAGGGCAAGTCGACCGTGGCGGCGAATCTGGCCGGACTGCTTGCTGCCAACGGGTCGAAAACCCTGCTGGTGGACGGCGACCTGCGCAAACCCGGCCTCAGCCGCAGCCTTGGCATGGAGGCCGAGCAAGGCCTGATGGAGGCGGTAGTGAGCGGGCAGACCTGGCAGTCCGTCGGCAAGATCGACCGGCAGACCAAGCTGGCGATTGTCCCGGCTGTGCCGCGCGGTCATTTCTCGCACACCAGCGAGCTTCTATCGTCGGCCGGGATGCGGCGTTTCATCGACAATGCCAAGGAGACCTTCGAGTACATCATCGTCGATCTGCCGCCGCTCGGCCCCGTGGTCGATGCCAAGGCCTTTGCTCCGCTTGCCGACGGCTTCGTGCTCGTAACCGAATGGGGGCGCACGCCGCGTGCGATGGTGCAATCCATACTGAGTTCGGAACCCTATATCGCCAACAAGATCGTCGGCGTGGTCCTCAACAAGGTCGATTTGAAGAAGCTGGCGAAGTATGGATCGATCGGCGGCTCGGAAAAATTCTTCGACAGATATTCGTCCTACTATCTGGAAAAATCGGAAGCGCGGACGAAAGCAAACACCTGAGGCCGGTATATTAGGAAGGGATGTTGAGCAGATCGTGGCGTCCTGCGCGGCCAGGCCGATACCGGGCCTGAGCCGGCGTGAGCGAACACGAATGCCCCTCGAACAGACCATGACCGGCAGCCCTGCGCAAGAGCCGGTAAGATCGGCGGAGAATATGTCTCTTAGGTACGGGTCGATCTCCTCGCTTGACCAGTAGAGGTCGCCGAGCCGCGACGGGTCGCGCAAAAGGCGTGGGCACTATGCTTCGCGCCGCACATTCCCACCGCAGGACGTTTGCAGCCAGGAACCGGGCCCGCTTACGCCGCCTTGAGACGGTAGCGGACGATCGTGTGGTCGAGCAGAAGCCGGATTCGCGGTTCGGCCTCGATCGCAATCAGCCAGCTCGCGGCGATCATGGTCGCGCCGACGATGACCACCGAAAGCAGGTACGGCACTCCCGCACGCATCAGGGCGCCGAGAATGGCCGCGCCGACGACATCATGGATCAGATAGAGAGGATAGGTCATCAGGCCAATCCGGCGCCAGCCGCGCCAGGACAGGTCGAGCCGCAACGACCATGCCATCAGGGCTATGGCAACCAGGAAGAAGACGATCGGTGGCGCGTATGGCATCTGCTCTTCGACCTAAGGTGTGAACATCGACCGAACTGGCGATCTGCAGGACGCAGCCGGCTAGAAACAGCGCGCAGAGGACAAGACGGAACGGCGTCACCGCCTTGAAGCGCATCAGCCAGATCATCACGCCCGTCGCAAAGAAGCATCCATGATGCACCAGCAGCAGGGCTAACCAACGCGTCTCGGCAAACTCCGACCAGTCGAGCGGATAATACAGGCACCAGAAGAGCGTGCTGATCAGGCCGATCACGATGGCCACCACCTCCATCAGATGGAAGCGGCCCAGCCACAGCAAGGTCCAGACGACGGCGTAAAAGGCGATCTCGATGCCGAGCATCCAATAGACGCTGTCGACCCAGGGCGAGTAGGGAGCGAACAATGCCGTGCGAACGCGCCGGGTCACGGCATCCGTCGGCCAGCTGAGCCCGACGAGGAGCAGCACCGCCGCGGTGACCGGCGCGCAGATCCAGACCGCCGGCGCCAGCCGCCTCACCCTTGCCTCGAAAAACCGCAAGGCGGTCGAGTTTTCGGCGCTGAAGGCGATGACGAAGCCGCTGATGACGAAAAACACCTGTACGCCCCCATCCGGAGCCGAGCATCTCCAGTTCCGGATGCGGCGGGATGCCGCCGGTGGCCCGTGCCGAAACGCCGGCGGGAAAGGCCCACACCCAGTAACCATAGTGGTAGAACATCACGAGGACTGCGGCGAGAAATCGAAGTATGTCGACGCCGCCAAATGTGGTTTTTTGCTGAGCCATGCGTAATCGTCGGTGGGCGACCCCGACAAAACTGGATGGCGATTTGCTGCATTGCACAATGGCCAATTGGCTACCGGGCGCGCTGTCGATGCTCCGATGTCTTTACAGGCCGATTCCGCGTCTCTTCAGCGCTGCGGTGATTTCGTCGAGAATGATCGGATCGTCGATGGTCGCCGGCATCGTCCATTCTTCCTTGTCGGCAATCTTCTGCATGGTGCCGCGCAGGATTTTGCCGGAGCGCGTCTTTGGCAGGCGCTTGATCGTCACCACCGTTTTGAACGCGGCGACCGGGCCGATCCGCTCGCGCACCAGCGTGACCACCTCGGTCTCAATAGTGCCGGTGTCACGCGCGACACCCGCATTCAGCACGACGAAGCCGAGCGGAACCTGGCCCTTCATCGCGTCGGCGATGCCGATGACGGCGCATTCGGCAACGTCTGGATGCGCGGCCAGCACCTCCTCCATGGCGCCGGTCGAAAGCCGGTGGCCGGCGACATTGATGATGTCGTCGGTTCGGGCCATGACGAACAAATAGCCGTCCTCGTCCATCATGCCGGCATCCGCCGTTTTGTAGAAACCGGGGAGTTCATCGAGATAGGCTTGGCGAAACCGGTCATCGGCATTCCACAGCGTCGGCAGACAGCCGGCCGGCAGCGGCAGCTTGACCACGACATTGCCCAACGTGCCGCGCGGCACTTCGTGGCCGGCATCGTCGAGCACACGGATGTCGTAGCCGGGCATCGGCACCCCGGGCGAGCCGTATTTCACCGGCAGCAGGCCCAATCCGGCTGGGTTGATCGTCATCGGCGAGCCGGTCTCGGTCTGCCACCAATGGTCGATTACCGGCACGCTCAGTTTCTGCTCCGCCCATTTGATAGTTTCCGGATCGGCGCGCTCGCCGGCGAGGAACAGTGTGCGGAATTTCGACAGGTCGTATTTCGGGACGAATTCGCCCCCGGGATCCTGTCCCTTGATAGCGCGGAAGGCGGTCGGCGCGGTAAACAGCGCGACGACGCCATGCTCCGCGATCACCCGCCAGTAGGTGCCGGCGTCGGGCGTGCCGACCGGCTTGCCTTCGAACATGACGGTCGTGCAGCCATGCAGCAGCGGGCCGTAGACGATGTAGGAATGGCCGACCACCCAGCCGACATCGGAAGCCGCCCAGAACACCTCGCCCGGCTTGACGCCGAACTCGTTCTCCATCGACCATTTCAGCGCAACCATGTGGCCGCCATTGTCGCGCACGATGCCCTTGGGCTGGCCGGTCGTTCCGGAGGTGTAGATGATGTAGAGCGGATCGGTGGCGAGCACTGGAACGCAGTCGACATTGGCGCCTGCGGCCCGCTCGCGGGCGACGGCGTCGGCATAGTCGATGTCGTGGTTTTCCCTGAGCTCGCAGGGCAGCTGGTCGCGCTGGAGGATGAGGCAGGCCTCGGGCTTGTGCCGCGACATCTCGATCGCCTTGTCGAGCAGCGGCTTGTAGGCGACGACGCGCCCGGGCTCCAGGCCGCAAGAGGCGGAAATGATCAGCTTCGGCCTGGCATCGTCGATGCGCGTGGCGAGCTCGTGCGAGGCAAAGCCGCCGAAGACGACCGAATGCACGGCGCCGATGCGGGCGCAGGCAAGCATGGCAAACGCCGCTTCCGGCACCATCGGCATATAGATGATGACCCGATCGCCTTTCTGGACGCCGCGGTTCTTCAGCACCGACGTCAGCGCGACCACCTCGCGTTTCAGTTCGGCATAGGTGAATTTCCTGATCGTGCCTGAAATCGCGCTGTCATGGATCAGCGCGATCTGATCGGCGCGGCCAGCCGCCAGGTGGCGGTCGACGGCGTTGAAGCAGGTGTTGCAGGAGGCGCCGCCAAACCAGCGCCCATAGACGCCGGCATTCGGATCGAAGACCGTGTCGAACGGTGTGAACCAGTCGATGGCTTTGGCCGCATTCGCCCAGAATTTTTCCGGGTCGCGTTTCCAGCCGTCATAGACCTCGTGGTAGCGTGACGCCATCCGGCTTCCTCCCCAGGAATGTCTGATGTCTTTGAAATAGCGTATGCTGTTTTTGCAAGCATATGCAATTTCGTCTTTTGGCGTTCTCGCCTTGGTCGCAAATACCCGGCACGATGGTCTCGGGTCATAATTGGGGTCTGGGGTCATAATTGGGGCAAGGCGCAATGAAGTTGCGATGCAAGGTTGGATCTGCCTTATTGGCCGCGATGCTGTTGATGGTCGCTTCCGCCGCTCAGGCCGGCGATGCGGCGGCACGGCGCATTATCGGCTTTTCGCCGGACGGTACGTACTTCGCCTTCGAACAGTACGGCACGCTCGATGCCGGCGCTTCGGATTCTGGCTGGTCGGAGATCGACATCATCGACACGCGCACCGATGAGTTCGTCGGCGGCAAACCGATCCGCATCGTCGACGAAACCGAGGAGGCGACGCTCACTCTCGATCAGGCGAGGGCACAGGCTGCCGCGCAGGCGGCGCCGATCCTCGCCCAATATGCCATAGCGGCGCGCGGCGAGCGGACGGCCTTGGACAGGTTCACCTTTCCGGACGACATGGTCGCTTACCAAGACATTGCGCGCCTCGAGCAGGTCTCGCAGAAATGGCTTTCGCCGACCTATGACGAGCTCGGCATCTCGATCATCCAGCTCGACCAGATTCTTGCCGACAGCACGATGGATTGCTCGTCGAGTTTCGACGAGCAGCAAGGCGCCACGGCCGGCAAGGCGTTCGGTTTCCGCGTGACGCTGCAGGCACAGGATGGCAAGCCGTTCCAACTGCTGCATGAGGACAAGACCGTGCCCGGCTCGAGGAATTGCCCGACCTCCTACAGCCTGTCGGAATCCTATGCATTCACCCCCGACGGCAAACCGGCAGTGCTTGCCGTGCTCGTGCAACGCTTCAGCCAGGGATTTGAAGGACTGGACCGCCGCTTTATCGCCGTGACCGGCCAGCTGCGTTGAAAAGCGCTGCTTGCGCTCAAATACGGTTCTAAAGCGGCAGCGCCGCGAGCACGAGGCCGACACCGCCGGCGATCAGCAAGGCAGCGGCCAGCGCCTTTCTGTGACGTTCGAAACCCGTCGGCGCTCGATCCCAATTGTAACGCATGTTCTGCCTTCCCAAAATCGCCGGATTCCTTACCTTACCAAAGGTAAACAAAGCAACATTGTGCCTAACTCCACCACACTGGCCTGATAATGCTCGGGATAGAGCATGACAGTTTTGTCACCGACTGTTGTTGGGAGTCCTTGCGAAGGCCCACTTCGCAGACTGAAGCGGCTTTGCTTTTTGACCGCCACTTTGTTGTAAGCGGCAGCGAGGTGTTGGCGGTTCTACATCCCCCAGCGCAGCGCAGCCGTATGCACCGGTGCGTCCCACAATGCGGTCGTCTCGTCGTCGAACATGGTCAGCGTGATCGAGCAGCCGGCCATGTCGAGCGATGTCACATAGGACCCGACCAGTGAGCGAGTGACCGTCACGCCGTTGCTCCCGAAGATTTTCCGGGCGCTGTTGTACATCAGATAGAGCTCCATCAGCGGCGTGCCGCCGAAGCCGTTGATGAAAAGCAGCGCCGGGCCTTTCGCCCTGTCGCGCAGATCGCCCAGGATTGCCGAGCAGATCTCCTCGGCGATGGCATCGGCGCTCTTCAACGTGTCGCGGCGGCGGCCGGGCTCGCCATGAATGCCGACGCCGAACTCCATCTCGCCGTCGCCGATATCGAAGGTCGGCTTGCCGGCCGCCGGTACGGTGCAGCTGGTCAGCGCAACGCCCATAGACCGCGTTGCGGTATTGACGCGTTCGCCAAGCGCCTTCAACGGCTTCAGTGCCATGCCTTGCTCGGCTGCGGCGCCGACGATCTTCTCGACCACCAGGGTGCCGGCAACGCCGCGCCGGCCAGTGGTGTAGGAGGAGTTCTCGACCGCGACGTCGTCATTGGTCACCACTTGCATGACCCCCTCCGACATTTCGGCGGCCATCTCGAAATTCATCACATCCCCCTCGTAGTTCTTGACGATAAACAGGCAACCGGCGCCGGTGTTGACCGCCTCTGCAGCCGCCAGCATCTGGTCCGGCGTCGGCGAGGTGAACACCTGACCGGGGCAGGCGGCGTCCAGCATTCCATGGCCGACCAGCCCGCCATGCAGCGGTTCGTGGCCAGAGCCGCCGCCGGAAATCAGCGCCACCTTGCCGGGCTTGAGCGCCTTGCGGCGAACGAATTTGTGATCGTCGCCCAGCACCAGTATGTCGGAGTGCGCGGCGACGAAGCCGTCGAGGCTTTCGGCCAGCACCGTGTCGACCGAATTCAGAAATTTCTTCATGACCGTCCTTCCGAAATGGCCAGGCGTGGCGCGACTATGTCCCGCCCTTGCCGGCGATGCTGGTTATTTTCTGGATGAAATCGTTGACCGCCCGGTCGAGCGCTGCATTCTGCTTGTCGTCGCCGAAATCGGGAACGATCAGCGAGACATGCCGCGTCTTGCGCATGCCTGATGCCACCGACATTTTTCCGGGATGCGCCTGATGGTAGGCGGCAAGAAAATGGTCGCGTTCGGCCGGGCTGAAATGGCAGACGGAGAAAATAGCCGGCAAATGTTTCGACGGGATCGGGATCGAATAGGCCGGGCTGGAAATCTGCGTGACGAAGCTGCGGTGCTTGCCGAGCGCATCGGCCAAGCGCTGGCGCATGCCGGACGGGCGCTGGTCGAGGACCTGCGACAGGATCATCTTATAGGCGCGGATCGCCTCTTCGGAGCCGGGTTCGGGTGTCTTCTCGGCCATGCCCGCGCCTAGATCGAAACGTCCGCAATGGCCGCCTTGGCCATTGCGAGTTGGGCGGGAACCACGGAAAGGTCACGCAGGCCGGCCTCGATCAGCGCCGGGATCGCCGCCGGATCGCCGCCGGCGTCGCCGCACAAGCTGACCGGAATCTTTTGCGCGCGGCCGAATGCCGCAACCGAGGCGATCAGCCGAAGCACGGCCGGATGCCTGATCGAATTGAGATGCGCAACCGAAGCATTGTCGCGCGCCGCCGCCATCACATACTGGGTCAGGTCGTTCGAGCCGATCGACAAGAAAGCGACCTCGGCAAAAGCCTCGGGAGCGATCGCCACCGATGGCACCTCGACCATGATGCCGAGCGGCGGCATTTTTTGCGCGACGCCGCGCGCGGCAAGCGCGGCCTTCTCTTCCGCGAACAGGGCGGCGGCACGCTGATATTCGTCCACAACGGCGATCATCGGGAACATCACCTTGAGATTGCCATGAATGGCGGCGCGCAGCAGCGCCCGGATCTGTACCCGAAAAACCTCCGGCCGTGCCAGCGATAGCCTGATGCCGCGCAGGCCGAGAAACGGATTGCCCTCGTCGACGGTGAAGCCCGGCACCGGCTTGTCGCCGCCGGCGTCGACGGTACGAATTGTCACCGGTCTGTCTTCAGCCCATTCGAGCACTTTGCGGTAAGCTCGATATTGCGCTTCCTCATCCGGCAGCGTCTTGCCGAACAGGAATTCGGTCCGCATTAGCCCGACGCCGTCGCAGGTCGAGACATCGATGCTGTCGACATCGGACGGATCGGCGATGTTGACCTGCACCCGCACCGCCGTCCCGGCATTCGTCACTGCCGGCCGGGTCAAAAAAGTTTCCGCCCGGTCGCGACGTGCCGCGAAAGAGGACGATTTTCGCCGGAACGCCTCGACCTCTGCCCTTGATGGCGCCAATATGATGCCGCCATGCTCGGCATCAAGCAGGGCGACGCCGGCAAGATGAGCCGGCGAAGCACCGAGCCCCACGATCATCGGCACGCCGCGCGAGCGCGCCAGCATGGCGACATGGCTGGCGGCACTGCCCGCTTTCAGCGCAATGCCGCCGCCGGAACTCCAGTCGGTTTCGAGAAAGCGCGTCGGCGCGATGTCCTCGCCATAGAAGATGGCTCCTGCCGGCGCCGCAGCCTCGCTCTCTTCGGTCAGTGTACGCAGCACCTGGTCGCGTATGTCGCGTATGTCGGCGGCGCGCGCCCGGAAATAGTCCTGATCGGACGTCTCGTAGCCCACAATTTCGGCGTCGAGCGCCTGCCGCCATGCCGTATCGGCCGGCTGGCCGACGGCAATCGCGGCAAAGGCCGGGCCGGTCAGTGCATCGTCCTCCAGCATGGCGAGCTGGAATTCGAGAATTTCGGCTGCATCGCCCTCGGTCGCTTCGACGAGCGTGGCAAGTCGGCCGGTCGCTGCCTTGATTGCCGTTCCGAGCGCGAGCCTCTCGTCAGCGGCGGTCGCTTTACGGTTATAGCGCGCGACAACCGGATCGAGGTTGAACAGCGGCCCTTCGGCATAGCCGGCCGAAGCCGAAATCCCCTTCAGCCTAAGCGGTTCGGGCATGGTCCACGCCCTCGTCGAAGTCGCGCCGCACCAGCTCGACTAGCGCGCCGACCGCCTCGCCGGCGCCGTCACCCCTCGCTCGGATATGCAGCACCGTGCCTTTCGGCGCCTTGGCCGCCATCACCTTGACGATGCTCTTGGCGTCGAACCAAGGCCCGTTGGCGGCGAGCGCCACTTCGACTTCGGCTGAAAATGTCTTGGCGAGCTTGGTAAACTTCACCGAAGGGCGCGCATGCAGACCGACCTCATGGGTGATCAGGACTGTGGCTTCGGCGGATGCGGACATGCTGTCAAAATTCCTGTTCATTCACGATGGCGACAATTCGTGTGCCGTCGCCACCACTTCCCTGAGCGAGGCGCCGCCGGACGCCTCCGTCGCCGCCATCACCGCGCCTTCGACGATCGGCGCATTGCAGACGATGATCTTGTGCGCGCGCGGCTCGCCGATCATCTCGACCGCCATCTCGCTGTTGGTCTCGGCGCCGCCAAGATCGACAAGTATGGCGACGCCCGCCTCCGACCAGGCCTTGTCGATGGCGCCCATGATCGCCTCGACATTGGTTCCCAGCCCGCCATGGCCGTTTCCGCCGCACCATGCAAGCGGCACTTCGTCGCCGACCATCTGGCGCACCATATCGGCCGTGCCTTCGGCGACCAGCGGTGAATGCGATACGATGACGATGCCGACATTGCTCATGCTTGCCCCTCGATGCTTTCGACGACGGCCCGCACCAAAAGCGCGACCGAGCGCCCGCCGGCATCCATATGGCCGATCGAGCGGTCGCCGAGAAACGAGGCGCGTCCGCGCAAGGCTTTCATCGGCACGGTGGCAGCGGCCGCATTGTCCGCGACATCGGCGATTTCCACCCCGGTTTTTCCCTGCAGCAGGGCGTCATGCACCGGCTTCAGCACGTCGAGCATGGTCTTTTGCCCGACCTGCGACTTGCCCCTGGCTGCCACCGCCTCGATTGCCTTACCGAAAGCCGCCGCCAGATTGGCGTGATCCGGCTCAGCGGAAATCCCCTTGCCGAGCGCCATGAACAGCGTCCCGAACAGCGGTCCCGACGCCCCGCCGACCGTCATCACCAGCTTGGTGCCGATCGCCTTCAGCGCCTCCGGCAATGGCTTTGCCGCGAACGCCTCGGCCTCAGCTCGCACCGCCTCAAAGCCGCGCTTCATATTGAGCCCATGGTCGCCGTCGCCGATCGCCTGGTCGAGCGCGGTCAGCTCGTCCGCGTGAGCTGCAATCGTGTCGGCGGTGGCTGATATCAGCGTCTTCAGGTCAACCTTGTCCATCGTCCCAGTCTTGTCCAGCGTCCCAGGGCTCATCGGTTTGCAATCCTGTTGCCGGCCTGGTCGAAGAACAGCGGCGCCCGGTAACGAATAGCCACCCTGTCGCCTCTTTCCAATTGCGTGTCGGGGTCGGTCAGCGTCACCAGCTTTTTGCTTCCCACCGTCACATGCAGGTGATTCTGGTCGCCCAGATGTTCGACCCAGTCAACAACGCCGTCGGCGGGGCCGTTCGATGCCTTGCCGATCGACAGATGTTCTGTACGCGCACCGATCGTCCTGGTTCCCGCCGGCATGTCGCCATCGGGCAGCAGGCCGGTCGGCAACAGATTGATCGCCGGCTGGCCGAGCCTTGCGGCGACATGAAGGTTTGCCGGCTCGGAATAGATCGTCCGCGGCGTGCCGATCTGCACCAGAACGCCATCGGCGAGAATCCCGATCCGATCGGCCATCGTCATCGCTTCGATCTGGTCGTGCGTGACATAAAGCATGGTAGCGCCGACCTCGGCCTGAATGCGCTTCAGCTCAAGCCGGAGATCGGCGCGCAGCTTGGCATCGAGCGACGACAGCGGCTCGTCCATCAGGTAGATCGAGGGCTTGCGCACTAGGGCGCGTCCGATGGCGACGCGCTGCATCTCGCCGCCGGAAAGTTTGGTGGAGCGGTTGGAGAGCTTGTGGTGGATACGCACCATCTTGGCCACATCCTCGACGCGGCGGCGCACCTCGTCCTCGCTCAGCCGCCGCGCCGGCGAGCGCAGCGGAAAGGCCAGGTTGTCGTAGACTGACAGATGCGGATAGAGCGAATATTGCTGGAAGACGAAGGCGGTGTCGCGCTCGGCCGGCGACAACATTGTCGCATCACGGCCGCCGATATGGATTGAGCCCGTATCCGGCCGTTCCAATCCTGCGACAAGCCGGAGCGTCGTCGTCTTGCCGGCCCCGGTCGGGCCGAGCAGCACGACGAATTCGCCATCGGCGACGTGCAGATCGAGAGTGTCCACGGCGACATGGTCGCCGAAGGCTTTTGTCACGCCTTTGATGTGCACGTCAGCCATGATGCGCTTTTCCCTGGGAGGCCGCGTCATGGATTGCGGTTCGCACCGCGCGGCCGGATCCCTTCTCGAACAGCGACAGCCGTGCGCTGCTCAGCGCCAGGCCGAC
Source organism: Mesorhizobium sp. BHscii (assembly GCF_053848065.1). Classification (NCBI taxonomy): domain Bacteria; kingdom Pseudomonadati; phylum Pseudomonadota; class Alphaproteobacteria; order Hyphomicrobiales; family Phyllobacteriaceae; genus Mesorhizobium; species Mesorhizobium sp. BHscii. Next base: position 250,359 of record NZ_JBSPKW010000005.1, read on the forward strand.
ATGGTCGCCCGCATTGAGCCGGATTTCGGCCGGCACCCGCGCCTTGATGATGCCGCCTGATGTCTCCACCGCAACGATCTGCGTGGTGCCGAGATATTCGGTGCCATAGATGGCGCCGCGCAGCTTCGAGCCGTCGTCGAAACGGATGTGTTCCGGCCGGATGCCGAGCGCCATGTCGGTCGACGCGATATCCTCGCGCACCTCCGGCACTGCCACCTTGGCGCCTTGCACCACGATCTCCCTGGCGCCCTTTGAAAGCCCGCCGCCAAAGCCGAGAAAATTCATCGGCGGCGAGCCGATGAAATCGGCGACGAACATCGTCGCCGGCCGATCGTAGATTTCGCGTGGCGTGCCGAATTGTTCGATGACGCCATGGTTCATCACCGCGATCTTGTCGGCCATCGACATCGCTTCCATCTGGTCATGCGTGACGTAGACGGTGGTGGCATGGATGCGGTTGTGCAGTTCGCGCAGCTCATGGACCATGAGATCGCGGAATTCGGTGTCGAGCGTGCCGAGCGGCTCGTCCATAAGGAAGCATTTTGGCCGCCGCACGATGGCGCGGCCGAGCGCCACGCGCTGGCGGTCGCCGCCGGCAAGGCCGGAGACTGATTTGTTGAGCAGATGGTCGATGCGCAACAGCTTCGCCGTCTCCTCGACGCGCTGGCGGATTTCGATGCCTGGCATGCCTTGCGCCAGCAGCGGGAAGCCGATGTTCCTGCGCACATTCATATGCGGATAGAGCGCGAACAGCTGGAAGACGAAGGCGATGTCGCGCTCGCGGGCACGCCGCATGGTGACGTCCTCGCCGCCAAGCAGGATCTTGCCGCCGGTCGGCAATTCCAGGCCGGCGATCATGCGCAAGGTCGTCGTCTTGCCGCAACCCGACGGTCCCAGCATGACGAAGAACTCGCCATCTCTAACGACGAAACTGGAATCCTGCACGGCGACGAAATCGCCGAATGCCTTTCTCAGATGCTCGACCCTGATCTCCGCCATCGTCTACTCCGGAAATTTCGAGACGATTATGAACATCGCCGTGCCGGCCAGCATGGTGATGAACGAATAAGTATAGAGCGACAGCGCGAAGGGCTGGAACAACATCAGGAAGCCAATGGCTATGATCACCGTCGCGATATTCTCCATCAGGCCGCGCCTCGCCCATGCCGGCCAGCGCGACTTGCGTTTTGCGGGTTGGGTCAGGCTCATTTGCGCACCGCGCCGAAGGTGATGCCACGCAGCAACTGCTTGCGGAGCAGGATGGTGAACACCAGGATCGGCACCAGGAAGATCGTCGTGCCCGCGGCGACGGCCGGCCAGTCCTGGCCGCCTTCGCCGATGATGGTCGGGATAAAGGGCGGTGCGGTCTGCGCCGTGCCCGAGGTCAGCAGTGCGGCGAACGCATACTCGTTCCAGGCGAAGATCAGGCAGAAGATGGCCGTCGCGGCAATGCCGGTGGTCGCCTGCGGCAGCACGGTGCGCCAGAAGGCCTGCAGCCGCGTATAGCCGTCGATCATCGCCGCTTCTTCATATTCGCGCGGGATCTCGTCGATGAAGCCCTTGAGCAGCCACACGGCCAGCGACACGTTGACCGCCGTGTAGAGCAGGATCATGCCGAGTGCGGTGTCCGACAGGCCGAGCTCGCGGTACATCAGGTAGATGGGAATAGCGACCGCGATCGGCGGCATCATCCGCGTCGACAGGATGAAGAACAGCAGATCGTCGGCCAACGGCACCTTGAAGCGCGAGAAGCCATAGGCCGACATTGTGCCGAGGAACACCGCGCAGAAGGTCGAGCCGAAGGCGATGATCAGCGAGTTTATGAAGCGCGGCATGAAGTTGGACGGCCCGGCGATCACCATGTTGCGCTTGCGCACTGTCTCGTCGCAGACGCCCGTCGCCGGTCCCAGCGAGTTGATGTATTCCGGTGTCTGCCGGGTGCGGGTCGAGAACAGATTGCAGTAGCCCTCGAGGCTCGGCTGGAACAGGATCTTCGGCGGATAGGCGATCGAATCCGGCGGCGTCTTGAAGCTGGTGGCGAAGATCCACAGCAGCGGCACGATCGAGATCAGCGCGTAAAGCACGATGATCGTGCCGGCGACGCGCTTCGACGTGGCCGAGGGTGCGACGACTGAATGGGCTGACGTCAGGCTCATCTCTGCTTCACCTTGTTAAGCGCCTTGACGTAGATATTGGCCAGCCCGAACACCGCAACGAACAGGATGATGGCGAAGGCTGAGGAATAACCCGTCCGCCAGCTTTCGAAGGCCTGCCGCTTCAGCGTGATCGAGGCGACTTCGGTGGTCGAGCCCGGTCCGCCGCCGGTGAGCAGGTTGACCATGTCGAACATCTTGAAGTTCTCGATGCCGCGGAACAGCACCGCCAGCATGATAAAGGGCAGCGCCATCGGCAGCGTGATCGACCAGAACTGCCGCCAGTTGGAGGCGCGGTCGACCTCGGCCGCCTCATAGATGTATTCGGGGATCGAGCGCAGCCCGGCGAGACAGATCAGCATCACGTAAGGCGTCCACATCCAGGTGTCGACGATGACGATCGACCACGGCGCCAGCGACACGTTGGAGAGCATGCCGATCTGCGTTGCCGGAATGCCGGTGACGAACGAGACGGCATAGGCGAACAGACCGATCTGCGGCTCGTAGAGGAAGCGCCAGAAATTGCCGACAACTGCCGGCGACAGCATCATCGGCACGAGAATGATGGTCGTCCAGAAGGCGTGGCCGCGAAACTTCCGGTCTATCAGCCAAGCCAGCGTGAAGCCGATCAGCGTCTGCAGCAGGATGGTCCAGAACACGAAATGCGCCGTCGTCTGCATGGCGATCCAGATGTCCTGGTCACCGAGGATGCGTTTGTAATTGGCAAGCCCGACGTTCCTGACCACCTCGTTGGGGCGATTGGCGCGGTAATTGGTGAAGGAGAGATAGATCGCCCAGAACAGCGGGAAGATGTTGATGGCGAGCAGCAACAGGATCGTCGGCGAGATGAACAGCCAGGCGAGGCCCTTGTCGCTGATGCCCCGGACCTTGCGGGCCAACGGCTCAGGCGTAGCCCGGGCAACGCTGTCCGCAGTCCGATTGAGCATGGTCAGTCCCGCTTCGGTCACTTGGTCGTCTCGACAATGGAAATTTATCTGAACTGTGTCCCGTGCCAAGGGCGGCACGGGACACGCGGCATGGCTCGGGAGGAGCCGATTACATCTGCCCCAACTACATCTTGCCATCGTCCTGGAAGACCTCGGTCCAGTCCTTGACCAGGCCGTCGAGCGCATCCTTGGCCGAACCCTGGCCGGCGACGACATAGTCATGGAAGCGCTTCTGCGACGCCTGCAGCAGCGGCGCATAGCTGGGCTCTGCCCAAAAATCCTTCACGATGGCCATGGAGTCGAGGAAGGTCTGCGCGTAAGGCTGGCTGGCCGGGAAGCCTGGATCCTTGACGACTGCGTTGAGGCAGGAAAAGCCGCCGAGCGACCACCATTTGGCCTGCACGTCCTTGTTGGCGAACCACTTGATGTATTTGAGCGCGGCCTCCTGCTTGTCGGAATAGGACACCACCGAAATGCCCTGGCCGCCGAGCTGGGCGAATTGATCGCCGTCGGGTCCCTTGGGATTGGCGAAATAACCGATCTTGTCGCCGCCGACATTCTCGTCTTTCTGCAGGCCGGGCCAGGTAAAGGCGAAATTCATGTGCATCGCCACCTGGCCGGATTTGAAGGCGTCGACGCCTTCGCCCATGTAGCTGTTCGAGGCCCCGGGAGGCGTGCAGCAGTCATAGAGCGCCTTGTAAAACTCCAGGCCCTTCACCGATTTCTCGGAGTTGACAAAGCCGTCCATCTCGTAGGGCTTGTCGGGATTCTCATAGTTGAAGCCGAAGCTGTAGAGCACGTCCATGGCGCCCATGGTGATGCCTTCGGAGCCGCGCTCGGTATAGATGGACGCGCCATAGACCGTCTTGCCGTCGATCTCGCGCTTCTGGAAGAACTCGGCGATCTGCTTCAACTGGTCGAAGGTCGTCGGCGCGGCGAGATCCCAGCCGTATTTTTCCTTGAATTCCTTCTGCAGTTCCGGCTTGGAGAACCAGTCCTTGCGGTAGGTCCAGCCGACGACATCGCCCATGGCCGGCAGCGCCCAGTAGTTCGGCGAGTTCTTCGGCCATTCCGAATAGCCGACGACGGTCGCCGGCACGAAGTCGTCCATGCTGATCTTCTCCTTATCGAAGAAGTCGTTCAGCTTGACGTAGTGGCCGTTCTCGGCTGAGCCGCCGATCCACTGGCTGTCGCCGATGATCAGGTCGCACAGCTTGCCCTTCGAATTCAACTCGTTGAGGAAGCGATCGGCATAGTTGGTCCACGGCACGAACTCGAATTTCATGCCGATGCCGGTTTCCTTGGTAAAATCCTTGGACAATTCGACAAGCGCGTTGGCCGGGTCCCAAGCTGCCCAGCAAAGCGTCAGATCTTCCGCCTGCGCGACGTTCGAAACGGCGGTCGACGCAAACATCGCCGAGGTCAGTCCCAACGTCAGTTTCAAGGTCGATTTCATGCCTTCCTCCCATTTACGAAACGCGTCCGGATGACGGTTTCAAAACCTCAACCCCCCTCCTCAGGGGTCCAAACATGGCGACGCGGTTGAGCGTCGGGTGTTTAGTAATTTGTTTAGTGATGCAATTTTTACTAAACAAGGCAAGCGAATTCGTCGCTGCGCTGCAGCATGGCGCATGGGTTGCTTGGTTCAGAAATGGCGGGTGTCAGATCGTCCGGCGCGCGGGCGCCGGCTCACTTGACCATTTTCGTGCTCACCGTCACCGGCCGGATCACTGGGGCCGGCGGCAGCAGGGCGCGGATATCGGCGAAGGGGAAGATCGGTTCGAAGCGGAAGGCCTCAGCGAAGGAACCGGCCGCGCCATTGCACTGGCCGGCGCGAAACGCATTCTGCGTGCGCGCCGCATCGACGAAACGTTCGGGGTCCTGCGACTGGTGCGCCCGGATCGCCATCGCCTTGAGCTCGAAATGCCCGGAGATATCGACATAATGCGTCGGCGAAAAGCCGGTGCCACCGAGCGTATCGGCATGCAGCACCGGGACAGTGAAGGATGCCGCGATGCGCAGGCCGTCCGACAGCGCACGGTGGTCGCCATGGTAGTCGTTCGGCGCATGGGTGATCGCCAGATCTGGCTTCAGGTCGCCAATCAGCGCCTTCAGCGCCGTGATCAGCGCGGCATCGGCAACCAGCGCGCCATCCGGAAAGCCGAGGAAGTGCGGAGTTGCGCCAAGCAGGTCCGCCGCCACAGCCGCTTCCTCGCGGCGAGCGCGGGCGAGTAATTCCGGATCGCCCTTCCCGCCCTTGGCGCCGTCCGTGGCTATTGCAAAAACCAATTCTGCGCCTTGTGCGGCATAGGCCGCCATCGTACCGAACATGAAGATCTCGATATCGTCCGGATGCGCACCGAGCGCCAGTATCTTCACTGTGCGTTCTCCCTGGAACTGGAATAACGTGGACGAACGGAATTCTGCTCGCCCAGCTCCCCTATGCAAGCTGTTCATGCAACGATGCCGTTGTCAAAAGCCTGGGCGGATCGCGCCGACGCATTATTCGCAGATACTCGGGCCAGTGATCCTGGGCGCGTTCTTCAGAAATATCCAGATCTTCTGTCGCCAGATCTTCTGTCGCCAGATCTTCTGTCGCCAGGTCTTCTGTCGCTTGTCGGCCTCGCCGTCATTGGCGGCTTCGGCCTTTTTGACGATGGTGCGCGAGGATGTGAGGCTCGGCACGGTGCGCTGGAACCCGTTCTCGCGGACCCGGCTTTGAGTTGCGCGGCGACCGCCACCGCTGATATGCGGGCGCTGCGAATCCGCCGCAATTGGATGGATGCATCCTTGGAACAATGACCAGAAAACCCTTGCCGGAGCTTCCGGTCTCCGCCGTGCTGCCGGCGCTCAGCGAAGCGCTCGGCCAAGGCAACAGCGCCGTGCTGGTGGCGCCGCCCGGCGCCGGCAAGACGACGCTGGTGCCGCTGGCGCTGCTCGACGCGCCATGGCTCGGCACGGGAAAGATCATTCTGCTCGAGCCGCGCCGGCTCGCTGCCCGCGCTGCCGCCCGCCGCATGGCCGAACTGCTCGGCGAGGAACCCGGCGAAACAGTCGGCTACGCCATGCGCATGGAAAACCGCACTTCTGCGAGGACCAAAATCCTCGTCGTGACAGAAGGCGTGCTGTCGCGGATGATCCTCGACGATCCGGAGTTGCCCGGTGTCTCGGCGGTATTCTTCGACGAGTTCCATGAGCGTTCGCTCGACGGCGATTTCGGGCTGGCGCTGGCGCTCGACGTGCAAGGTGCGCTGAGGCCCGAGCTGCGATTGCTGGTCATGTCGGCGACGCTTGACGGCGGGCGAGTCTCGCGGCTGCTTTCCGGCGCCCCGGTGATCGAGAGCGAAGGCCGCGCCTTTCCCGTCGACATCCGCTACGACGAGCGGCCGGCCGGCATCGCCATCGAAGACGCCATGGCCAAGGCGATCCGCACGGCCCTTGCCGATGAGAGCGGCAGCGTGCTCGCTTTCCTGCCCGGCCAGCGCGAGATCGAGCGCACCGCCGAGCGGCTGCAAGGCCGCGTCAGTGCCGACACCGATATCGTGCCGCTCTACGGCATGCTCGACAACAAGGCGCAGGACGCCGCGATCAAGCCGGCGCCGTCCGGCCGCCGCAAGGTGGTGCTGGCGACCTCGATCGCCGAGACCTCGATCACCATCGACGGCGTGCGCGTCGTCATCGATTCCGGCCTGTCGCGCCTGCCGCGCTACGAACCGGCCAGCGGCCTGACGCGGCTGGAGACGGTGCGGGTCAGCAAAGCCTCGGCCGACCAGCGCGCCGGCCGCGCCGGGCGCACGCAGCCGGGCGTCGCCATCCGGCTGTGGCGGGCAGAGCAGACGGCGGCGCTTCCCGCCTTCACCCCGCCGGAAATCCTCGAAGCCGATCTGTCGGGGTTGATGCTCGATTGCGCCGCCTTCGGTGTCGTCGACCCGGTGAGCCTTTCGTTCCTCGATCCGCCGCCGGCCCCAGCACTCAACGAGGCAAGGTCGCTGCTTCGTGCGCTCGACGCCATCGACGAGGCAGGGCGCCTGACGGAATCGGGTGCTGCGATGCGCAGGCTGGCGCTGCCGGTGCGGCTGGCCCACATGGTCGCCGACGCGGCAAAGACCGGCCAGGCGTTCGAAGCGGCCATGCTCGCCGTGCTGCTCACCGAGCGTGGCCTTGGCGGCGATGGCGCCGACCTCGAACGGCGGCTGATGCGGTTCCGATCCGAAAGATCGCCGCGCGCCACCGCCGCGCGGCAGCTCGCCGAGCGATTGGCGAAACAGGCCTCCGCCTCCCCCTCGAGGGGAGGGCTGGCGAGCGAGCCGAGCGCAGCGAAGCGAGGGAGACGGGGTGGTATCGCCGATGGCGTGCCCGATCCCCCACCCCGCTCCGCTTCGCGGATCGACCCTCCCCTCGAGGGGGAGCGTAGGGCCGGCGCGCTCCTCATCCATGCCTGGCCGGATCGCGTCGCCAAGGCGCGCGGCGAGCGCGGCCGTTTCGTGCTGGCCAACGGTTCGGGCGCCATGCTCGACGCCGCCGACCCGCTGGCGGGCGCGGCCTGGCTCGTCGTCGCCGATCTGCAGGGCAAGGCGCAGAACGCCCGCATCACGGCAGCAGCGGCGATAAATGAGACCGACATTCGCGCTACGCTTGCGCAAAAAATCGAGACAAGCCGTGAAACCAGCTTCGACCGCGACAGGCGCGCGGTGCGCGCGCGCGAAACCGTTCGCCTTGGCGCCATCACGGTGTCCGAACGTATGCTGCCGCCGCCGGCCGGCACTGAGGCGGATCGCGCCATCCTCGACGGCTTGCGCCAACACGGGCTGTCGCTTTTGCCGTGGGGTAAGGAGGCTGAAACGCTGCGTCAACGGCTCGGCTGGCTGCATCGCGGCCTCGGCCCGCCCTGGCCCGATGTTTCCGACGCCGCGCTCGACGATAGCCTCGACGACTGGCTGCTGCCGTATCTCTCCGGCGCGGCGTCCTTTGCGGCGATCGATCCGGGCGTGCTTTCGGCCGGCCTTATGGCATTGGTGCCGCACGATCTCCAGCGCAGGATCGAGGCACTGGCGCCGACCCATTTCGACGCTCCGTCCGGCAGCCGCGTGCCGATCCGCTATGATGGCGAATGGCCGGTGCTGGCGATCCGCGTCCAGGAGTTGTTCGGTCTCGACCGCCATCCCGCGATCGCCAGTGGCACCGTGCCGCTGACGCTCGAGCTTTTATCGCCGGCGCACCGGCCGATCCAGACGACCCGCGACCTGCCCGGTTTCTGGCGCGGCTCCTGGGCCGATGTGCGGGCCGACATGCGTGGTCGTTACCCAAAGCACGTCTGGCCGGAGAACCCGCTTCTCGCCACAGCCACCAGCCGCGCCAAACCGCGGGGGACCTAGCCTTTACCCATTTCCGGCTATAAATCCTTGGCCATGATAAACATCCTGCGGGCGCCCGACTTCCAGCAAAGCCAGCGGCTGCGCCTTAACACGCTGATCAGGCTGCGCTGGCTTGCCATCGTGGGCCAGAGCCTGGCGGTTATCGTCGTTGCCTATGGGCTGAAGTTCCCGCTGCCCGTCAGTCCCTGCTTCGCGCTGATCGCCTGTTCTGCCTGGATGAACCTGTTGCTGACCTTCCGCTATCCGGCGGCGCATCGGCTGACCCCGCTGCCGGCTTTCGCCATCCTGACCATCGACAGCCTGCAGCTTGCCGGCCTGCTCTACCTGACGGGCGGCCTCACCAATCCGTTTTCAGTGCTGGTCACCGTGCCCGTGGTCATCTCGGCGACGTCGCTGCCGCTGCGCCTGACCGCCATCCTCGGCGCGCTGGTGATGGTGGCGGCGAGCCTGCTGGTGTTCTTCCATCTGCCGCTGCCCTGGTACGAGGGCGCGCCGCTGGAGATGCCGTTCATTTATGTCGCCGGCATGTGGATGGCGGTGTTTTCCTCGATCGCCTTCACCGCGATCTATGCCTTCCGCGTGGCCGAGGAAGCCCGGCTGCTCGCCAACGCGCTTGCCGCCACCGAGCTGGTGCTGCAGCGCGAGCAGCATTTGTCGGCACTGGACGGCCTTGCCGCCGCCGCCGCGCATGAGCTGGGCACGCCGCTTGCCACCATCACGCTTGTCGCCAAGGAGATGGAGAAGGCGCTCCGCAACGATCCAAAATACGGCGAGGACGTGACGCTGCTGCGCTCGCAGAGTGAGCGTTGCCGCGAAATCCTCAAGCGCCTGACCAGCCTGTCTTCGGAGGCCGAGGCGCATCTCTCCCGCATGCCGCTAACTTCGCTGGTCGAGGAGATGACGGCCCCGCACCGCGATTTCGGCATCTCGATCAAGCTTCGCCCTGGCGAGCGCATCGGCCCCGAACCGGTCGGGCGGCGCAATCCCGGCGTCATCTACGGCCTCGGCAATCTGGTCGAGAATGCCGTCGACTTTGCCCGTAAGAGCGTCACCGTGCGCTGGAGCTGGAACGAGGCCGCCGTCACCTTCTCGATCACCGACGACGGGCCGGGTTTCCCTCCCGAAATCATCGACCGCATCGGCGAGCCCTATATGTCGACGCGCCAGGGCACCGAGGCCGGCGGCGGCCTGGGTCTGGGGCTTTTCATCGCCAAGACCTTGCTTGAACGCTCGGGGGCCACGCTCGATTTCCGCAATTCAAACGAACCGGGCGAGGGCGCCATCGTGCAGATATCGTGGCCGCGCAGCGTCTTCCTCAACCCTGAATCGGCTTCGGCCACCATGTTTGACACGGCTTGAATTGGACAATAGCGCTCCAAAACTATATCTGCGTAAAAATCGGGCAGCAGGAATTTAGAAGACGATGAACGGCGACGAAACGATTGGCGCAATAGTTGAAGGCGAGGACACCTCGCTGCTGATCGTCGACGACGACAAGCCGTTCCTCACGCGCCTTGCTCGCGCCATGGAAACCAGGGGTTTCGTGGTCGAGACGGCCGAGAGCGTCGAGGAGGCGGTGGCCAAGGCGCGCGCCAACCCGCCCGCCTATGCCGTCGTCGACATGCGGCTCGCCGACGGCAACGGCCTCGACGTCGTTGCCGCCATCCGCGAGAAGCGCGACGACGCCCGCGCCATCATCCTCACCGGCTACGGCAACATCGCCACCGCGGTTACGGCGGTGAAGCTGGGGGCCATCGACTACCTGTCGAAGCCGGCCGATGCCGACGACATTTTCGCCGCACTCACCCGCACGGCGGGCGAACGCGCCGCACCGCCTGAAAACCCGATGTCGGCCGACCGCGTGCGCTGGGAGCACATCCAGCGCGTCTACGAAATGTGCGACCGCAATGTCTCCGAGACCGCGCGCCGGCTTAATATGCATCGCCGCACGCTGCAGCGGATACTGGCCAAGCGCGCGCCGCGCTGACGCCTGACCGAAGGTTCGTGTCGGCGAATGGCGGAATCGGTTTTCGCTGGGGATCACGCGCAAACTCAAAGTGCTACAGCGTGCTTTGCGCGCCCCAAAGGATACGCAGCGCTGTAGAGACTTGCCCCTGCCATTGGTGTTTGCGCATCATCGCATCGGGTGATGTTGGCCCTGCCGGCGGGTAGGCGACGCGACGGAGACGACATGCAGGACCAGAAGCAACGGCCGGTCTCCATTTTTCGCGAATTCCTCGACAGCGAGGCGGCAGGCGGCATCGTCCTGATGGCAGCCGCGGCACTGGCCCTGATCGTCGCCAATTCGCCGCTGGCCGAAGCCTATTTCGACGCCCTTCACGCCTATCTCGGACCGCTCAGCGTATCGCACTGGATCAATGACGGCCTGATGGCCGTGTTCTTCCTGCTGGTCGGCCTGGAGATCAAGCGCGAGATGCTGGATGGCCAGCTCTCGACCTGGCCACGGCGCGCCCTTCCCGGCATCGCCGCCGCCGGCGGCATGCTGGTGCCGGCACTTGTCTATGTCGCCATCAACCGCGACAACCCGGCCGCTCTGTCCGGCTGGGCGATCCCGACCGCCACCGACATCGCGTTTGCGCTCGGCGTGCTGTCGCTGCTCGGCAGCCGCGTGCCGGGGTCGCTGAAGGTATTCCTCACCGCGCTCGCCATCATCGACGACCTCGGCGCGGTCATCATCATCGCGGTGTTCTACACGACCGGCCTGTCGCTCGTCTATCTCGGCGCCGCCATCGCGGTCATTGCTCTGCTGATCGTGCTCAACCGCATGAAGGTGCTGACGTTGGTGCCCTACATCCTGCTCGGTGTCGTCCTGTGGGTGCTGGTGCTGAAATCGGGCGTCCATGCCACGCTCGCCGGCGTGGCGCTGGCCCTGACCATACCTTCGAAAGTCTCCCCGGGCATCGGGCATGATCTCGACCATTCGCCGCTGTACCGGCTCGAGCACGGCCTGCACAGAATAGTGCCGTTCGTCGTCATCCCGATCTTCGGCTTCGCCAATGCCGGCGTTTCGCTCGCCGGCCTGAGCGCAGCCGCCCTGGTCGAGCCGCTGACGCTGGGAGTCGCCGCCGGCCTCGTCGCCGGCAAGCTGGTCGGCGTGTTCGGTTCTTCCGCGCTTGCCATCCGGCTCGGCTTCGCCGACCTGCCGGTCAATGCCGGCTGGCTGCACATGATCGGCATTTCGCTGCTCTGCGGCATCGGCTTCACCATGAGCCTGTTCATCGGCCTGCTCGCCTTCGCCAGCAATGTCGAGCTGCAGGACGCGGTCAAGGTCGGCATCCTTGCCGGCTCCTTCATCGCCGCGATACTCGGCGCCGCCGTGCTGCTGGTGGCGCCGGCTGCGAATGGGGCGGACGAGGAAGAAGAGTAGAGACGGTTTGCAGCTCTTGGGTTCCTCGCCCCTGCGAAGCGGGGGAGAGGTGGCCCGGCGAAGCCGGGACGGAGAGGGGGCGCGACATCCGCGAAGTCAGAGCCGGTGAGGGACAGGCGCCCGACGTTGAAACCCTACTCACTCTCCCCCTCCAGCGCCGGCACCGAGACGCCGGCGAGTTCCGCCGCGAGCAGCCTCGATGCACCGGCCCGCGCGATCCTCAGCATCAGCGCCTTGCGTGTCGCCGCCGCCATGCGGTGCTCGGGCGCATCGCGCAGGATTTCGGCGCCATAGCCGTCGGAAAGGATAAAACCGCATTCCTCGGGAAAGATCTCCGAGGGCACGCCGGGATGCGTGGCGAAGAAGAAGCGGTCCGAATGCAGCCGGTAGTCCGGCCATTTGCGGTCGACCCTGAAATCCTCGATCGAGGATTTGATCTCGATGATCCAGATGTCGCCCTGCCGGGTCAGCGCGACGAGGTCGGCGCGACGCCCGGTCGCCAGTGACAGTTCGGGCAGCACATGCGCGCCCATCTCCTTGAGCAGCCGCTGCACGCCGCGCCGCACGAGCATGGCGCGCTCCGACTGACGGCCGTCGATAAGGGGGTTGAGAGGGACAGGCGAGATGATTGGCATGGGAGCACCATGCCAGACTTTGTTCACGGTTTGAACCCGTTTTCTTCAGGCGATTATCTGGCTGACAAACCCAACGGGAAACAATCGACTACAGCGGAACAAATCAGCGCCAGTGGGCGGCTGGAGGTCTGAGTGGGAATTGAACCCACTACGTCGGTTTTGCAGACCGATGCGTCACCGTCCCGCCCTCAGACCTTGTTGCCTCTATGCCTAATCCATCAGCGCTTAGTCAACCTGTCGACGCCCGGATGTCCTTTCTCTGGGCGATTATCCGGTTAGCAAACCCGGCCTTTACCCAGCGGGGATCACGCCCTCCAGAGCAATGATCCTCGTCTTTGAACAGCGTTCACGGACAGCTTTGAGCCGGCTGTACTCTGGAGAGCCGTACCATGCCATGAGGGAGGCCATGTCCGAAACTCGACAATGACCAGGCGATGAGGTTCCCAATCGCCTTCCAGCACTTTGGTGGCTCCGCCACGAGCGATGTACCGTCCCCCATAGCGCGCTTCGGTTGCTGGCACATCCCGGCGGTATTCCTCGAAAACGGCGGCATCGGTTATGTCTACATCAGCAATGAGATACGCTGCCATTGGCCTTACTCCTTGAAGAAAGCCAGTGAAGCAGCTCCATTAGCGGCCCCACAACTAAGCCAGCGGTACTACGCCTCGGAAACGACTCGCCTCTCCCTGTATCGGGCGCTTTACTACATTCGTTGGGGGCAGCTCTGGGAGGAGACGAACCATGCCGATGTATCTCACGCAATTCAGCTATACGCCCGAAACCTGGGCGCGCTTGATCGAAAACCCCGAGGATAGACGCGAGGCAGCCCGCACCTACATCGAGTCGGTGGGCGGATAGCTACACGGATTCTGGTACGCCTTCGGAGAGCACGATGGCTGGAATCTATGGGAGGCTCCAGACAACGTTTCGATGGCATCTGTCATGCTGGCTATCGGTGCGGGCGGGGCGCTCAGCTCGTACGAGACCACCGTCCTCCTAAGCGTCGAAGAGACGATGCAAGCGCTTGGGAAGGCAAGGTCGATCCGGTATCGCCCGCCGGGGTCGTAAGGGCCCCCTTTGCGGCCTCGCGGAGTGTCGGAGGCTAGTCGCTCATGCCGCCGCGGAAGCGATTTTATCTCCAGCCTGCGCAGCCCCCGCAATATCCTCCAGGATCGGGCAGTCCGGCCGGTCGTCGCCGTGGCAGGCATGGATCAGCTTCTGCAAGGTCGAGCGCATCGACTGCAGCTCGCGCACCTTCTCCTCGATTGCAGTCACATGCGCGGCGGCGATCTCGCGCACGTCATGGCTGGCGCGGCTGCGGTCCCGGTAGAGCGCCATCAGCTGGCGGCAGTCGTCGATCGAAAGCCGAGATTGCGCGCGCGGCGCAGGAAAGTCAGCCGGTGGATGTCGTCGCCGCAATAGTCGCGGTAGCCGTTGCCGGCGCGCTGCGGCCGGATCAGGCCGATCTCCTCATAGTAGCGAATGGTGTTGGCCGGCAGGCCGGAACGCTGGGCGGCATCTCCGACATTCATGATGAGTTCCTTGACTTCCGGCGGCTTGGCGGGCCGCCCCATTGAATTTCCTACATAATCTTACGATCGCCGTTGCCGAAAAGCCACAGTTGAGGACTTACCGGCATGTAAGCCCCTGCATATCGGCATCGCGCGCTTGGCAACCAAAGCAAATGCCAGCATGAATGATGGCGACAAAGCGGCCGTCTCGAGCCGCTCTATTTCGGGCGGGGCATCGGACCTTTTCATGCGCATGAAGTCATTCGCGATCGTCGCCGCATTTGCGCTGTCGACGGCTATTGCTGGTTGCAGCACCATCGGCTCGCAGATATTCACCAACAACTATGGCCCGATGACCGATGCGGGCTATCAACTGCCGCGCATTCCGATCGAAAAGGTGCCGTTCAAGTATCGCCGGCAGGTCGTTAGCTACGCCACCGATGAAAAGCCGGGTACCATCGTCGTCGATACGCAGAACAAGTTTCTCTATTATGTCATGGGCGGCGGCGAGGCGATGCGTTACGGGATCGGCGTCGGCCGCGAGGGTTTTGAATGGCGCGGCACCGCCCGTATCGCGCTGAAGCGCGAATGGCCGACCTGGACGCCGCCTTCGGCGATGATCAAGCGCCAGCCGGAGCTCGCCAAGTTTGCCGGCGGCATGGAGCCGGGATTGACCAACCCACTCGGCGCGCGCGCCCTGTATCTGTTCAACAAGGGCGGCGATTCGGGCTACCGGCTGCATGGCAGCCCGGAGTGGAACTCGATCGGCAAGGCGATGTCGTCGGGCTGCATTCGGCTGATGAATCAAGACATTATCGACCTTTACGACCGCACCTCGGTCGGCGCTAAAGTGATAGTCTTGTAAAAACTTTCATACGCGGACCGTCTAGGCAACAAATGGACGTCGCAGAACAGAAAACCGGGCACTTTGGCCCGGTTTTTTGTTATCGCGCCAGAACAATCGCTTTAGACAAAAGACCAGTTGTCGATCCTGGCAGCGCAAACCCGAAGCGATTGCCCTGGCTATCGCGCGAAGGCGGATTGGCGTTCTTTGAGCCGGGTCTCTAAGAGACCTGTTCGACCTGCTGCACCTCGGGAACAAAATGCCGGAGCAGGTTCTGGATGCCGTGCTTCAGCGTCGCCGTCGATGACGGGCAGCCGGCGCAGGCGCCCTTCATGTGCAGGAACACGGTGCCGTTCTCGAAGCCGCGGAAGGTGATGTCGCCACCGTCCTGGGCGACGGCCGGGCGCACCCGCGTGTCGAGCAGTTCCTTGATGGTGATGACCAATTCCTCGTCGGCCTTGTCGTAGAATTCACCGGTCTGGCTGGTCTCGGCAGCGGGGCCTGCCTTGGCCATCACCGGCGCGCCGGACATGAAGTGCTCCATGATGGCGCCGAGGATCGCCGGCTTCAGATGCTGCCAGTCGGGCCCGTCCTTGGTCACGGTGATGAAATCATAGCCGAAGAAGACGCCGGTGACGCCGGGGATCTCGAACAGCCGGCCGGCCAGCGGCGAAGCCGTAGCGGCGCTGTCGGCATCGCGGAAGTCGGCGGTGCCTTCGACAAGCACTTCCTTGCCGGGCAGGAACTTCAATGTCGCCGGATTTGGCGTCGATTCGGTCTGGATGAACATGGATGTCTCCGTGCCCATTCGGGCAGATAGTTTGGAATAATTCTAAATAGGCCTTATCGGCGGGACATTCAAGCCAAAGCCATCGCCGGAACGGCCGCCCGAGAGCATGAATTTTCTTCTACCGCGCCGCGCGTTCAATTGGAGGCGCAAAGGACGCTCAGCACTTTGATTTTGCGTTAGGTTAGGGATTTTGCTCCAAGGTGTGTTGAGATTCAGGTCAGGCCGCGTCGGAGTCGAAGACGGGCGCGAAGCGACCAGACTGGGTGCCTTCCGAGAACCGGAGCGGAGCGTACTTTTGGGTACGTGAGCAGCGAAAGCGCAGGAAACCGCCATTCGCAGTCCGGCATCACCTGAATATCAACATACCTTAGGCGAGGCTGTCGATCTCTTCGTCCGACAGGTTCTGCGGCACCACCGTCACCGGGATGGGAAAGGCGGCGCCCTTGCCGGCGACCGCGCCGACCAATGGCCCCGGGCCCTCTTTACCGGCGCCGGCCGCCAGCACGAGGATGGCGATATCCTGGTCTTCCTCGATCAATTTGTGGATCTCTTCCGTCGGCTTGCCTTCGCGCACCACCAGTTCCGGCTCGATGCCGAGCTTTTGGCGCACCTTGTTGGCGTACGCATCAAGCGCCGCCCGCGCGGTGGCGGTGGCCTCCTCGCGCATGATCTTCTCGACACCCAGCCAATGCTGGAAATCGTCCGGTTCGATCACATAGAGCAGCACAAGCACGCCGCTGGTGCTCTGCGCGCGCTTCGAGGCGTAGGCGACGGCCCGCTCGCATTCGGGCGTGTCGTCGATGATCGCCAGGAATTTGCGGCGATGGCCGGCTTCGCGGCTTAGGCGTTTGGAGACCATATTCACCCTGTTCGATGGTTTCGGTCGCAATCTGCCACCGCCACAGCCCGGCCGCAAGCGACCCGGCGGATGCAGCGATGTTGGGTGCAGATCAGCCTTGCAGCAGGCCGATGATGTCGCGCACCGTCTTCATCGTCGCCTCGGCCAAGGCGCCGGCCCGTTCGCCGCCATCCCTCAGCACCGCGTCGACATATGCGCGGTCGTCGGAAATGCGGCGCATCTCGCCGGCGACCGGCGCCAGCTTTTCAACGGCAAGGTCGGCCAGCGCCGGCTTGAACACCGAAAACTGCTGGCCGCCGAACTCTTTCAGCACCGCCTCCTTCGATATCTCGGCCAGACCCGCATAGATGCCGACCAGGTTTTCGGCTTCCGGCCGGCCGGCAAGGCCGTCCAATTCACTTGGCAATGCCTCGGGGTCAGTCTTGGCCTTGCGGATCTTCTTCGAGATGCTGTCGGCATCATCGGTCAAATTGATGCGCGATAGATCCGACGGGTCCGACTTCGACATCTTCTTGGAGCCGTCGCGCAGCGACATGATGCGCGCCGCCGGTCCGCCGATGATCGGCTCGGTCAGCGGGAAATAACCGTTCACCGTCTCCTCGCCGACCTTCATCTCGACGCCGACGCCAAGGCCGGCGATGCGGTCCGAAAAGTCGTTGTTGAATTTTTGCGCGATGTCGCGTGTCAGCTCCAGATGTTGCTTCTGGTCATCGCCGACCGGCACGTGGGTGGCGCGGTAGACGAGGATGTCGGCCGCCATCAGGCTCGGATAGGCAAGCAGCCCGAGCGATGCATTCTCGCGGTCCTTGCCGGCCTTGTCCTTGAACTGCGTCATCCGGTTCATCCAGCCGATGCGGGCCACGCAGTTGAAGATCCAGGCAAGCTCGGCGTGTTGCATGACCCGCGACTGGTTGAAGACGATGTGCTTCTTCGGGTCGATGCCGGAGGCGAGAAACGCCGCGGTGATCGAGCGTGTCTGGTCCTTGAGATCGTCATGGACAAGCTGCGCGGTCAGCGAATGCAGGTCGACGACGCAATAGATGCAATCGGAGGTGTCCTGCAGGGCGACGAATTTCTTGATGGCGCCGAGATAGTTGCCGAGATGCAGGTTGCCGGTCGGCTGGACGCCGGAAAAGACAAGTGGCTTGAAGGCAGGCTGATTGAAGGCAGGCTGATTGAAGGCGGGCTGATTGGGGTCAGTCATGGTGTTTCCCTGGCTTGTGGAGGGCCGTTTCGCACGCGGCGAAAGTCTTTCGACGGCGCGCTTATGGACGAGAGCGGGGAGCGGATCAAGAGGTTGTCGGCTAGCACGGCGGGGAGAATCGCTTCGGGCCAGATTGCTTGTTCCATACTGTTTGAGGCATCGCGCTTGTTGCGCTTGTCGCTCGGCTTGACAGGCCGACGGACAGGTTGACGCGAGCCTTCGTCAAGGTCGAAGGCGTCGGCATCACCGAGGCGATTGTGATTGCCATGCGTGAAGCTGTTGAGCGCTGGCGCAATCGAGAGACGCTGCTGGAAACGGCGGCACGGCTTCGGGCCGAGTTCGGGATTGAGCTTAGCAAGCAAGCGCGCCCCGCTGCCGCGCTTGGTCTATGACCAACTGTCCTGTGAAGACTAATGCTTGTCGACAGAGCCGCTATCGTTCGACTCACCGACAGGCGGCGATCCTTTCCGCCTGACATTCCGCCGGATCATGCCGAAATCGGCGCCGCCGGTGGCGAAGGCGGTGACGAAATAAAGCAACGCTCCGCCGGCAACCAGCGCGAGAAGCGTCGTAGCCTTGACGACCAGCGGTGAGCCCGAGGCCAGTTGGGCGGCAAACCAGTGCTCGGCAAAATAGAGCGCCGCCCCCATCACCGCCGCCGACAGCACCAGCCGTGGGATGCGTCTCATGAGTGGTACGTCGCGGCCCCAGTGACCGCGCCGGATCAGCACGCCGAGCAGCATCAGCGCATTGACCCAGCCGGCGACGGCCGAGGCGACGGCGATGCCCGGCGCGCCCATCTGCGGAAACAGCGTCAGCGCGGTGGTGATGTTCACCGCCACCGAGATGGCGGCGAAGATCATCGGCGTGCGCGTGTCTTCGCGGGCGAAATAGCCGGGCGTGAACGCCTTGATCAGCACAAAGGCCGGCAAACCCAAGCCGAAGAATGCCAGGATTGCCGCCACGATTGGCGTCGAGTTGTTGGCGGCAAATGCCCCGCGTTCGTAGACCAGCCCCACGATCGGCTCCGACATGACCAGCAGTGCCGCCGCCGCCGGCAAGGTCAGGAACAAGGTGAACTCCACCGACCGGTTCTGCAGATTGGCCGCTTCGATCAGATTGCCTGACTTCAGCGCCCGCGACAGTTCGGGCAGAAGCACGATGGCGACGGCGACGCCGACGACGCCGAGCGGCAGTTGGTAGATACGGTCGGCATAGGCGAGCGACGACACCGCACTGTCCTGCGCCGAGGCGATCGCGGTGCCGATCAGCTGGTTGATCTGAGTGATGCCGCCGGTGATTGCCGCCGGCAGCGCCAGGATCAGCAGCCGCTTGACATTGGGCGTCATCTTTGGCCTGCGGAAACCGATCGAGATGCCGGCATGGCGCACCGCCACCCAGACGATCGCCAGTTGCACCAGCCCCGCCGCCAGTACGCCCCAGGCCAACGCGAAGCCGACGGTGCGCGCGTCCGATCCCTTGTGCCAGGAATAGGCGAGCACGCCGATCAGGATGATGTTGAGGAACACTGGCGCCACCGCGGCGGCGAAATAGCGGCGCAGCGAATTCAGCATGCCGGCCATCATGGCGCCGAGCGACATGCAGATCAGGTAGGGAAACATGATGGTCGCAAGCCGGACGGTCATCTCGAACTTTCCCGGCGTGTCGGCAAAGCCCGGCGCCACCAGGTAGCGCACGATCAGCGGCATCGCCAGTTCCATGGCGATCGTCAGCGCCAGCAGCGCCGTGAACAGCACGCCGAACACCTCTTCCGAAAAGCGCTTGGCGCCATCGGTGCCGTGGGTCTCGATTTCCTTGGCGAACAGCGGCACGAAGGCGGCATTGAAGGCGCCTTCGGCAAACAGCCGGCGAAAGGTATTGGGAAACTGGAACGCAGCGTTGAAGGCGTCGGCAATCGGCCCGGTGCCGAGTGCGGCCGCCATCAGCATCTCGCGGCCGAAGCCGAGGGCACGGCTCATCAGCGTGCCGGAAGCGACCGTCGCGAACTTTTTGACAAGGCTCATGCGTCTGGAGACTGCCTGCAGGATTGGGACAAATAAATGGTGGTTGTCACTCGGCCGCGGCCTTGCCCTTGCCGCCGCGCTCCGGCACGGTGCCTTCGAGAACCGCGACCAGCCTGTTTTGGATGGCGGCCATGCGCGTCGGGCTGTCGATCTTCTGGCCGGTGAGATCGGTGACATAGAAGGTATCGATGACCTTTTCGCCGAAGGTGGTGATGTGTGCCGACGCGATGTCGAGCGACAGGTCGGACAACGCCCCGGTGATCTCGGACAGCAGGCCCGGCCGATCCAACCCCTCGACCTCGATCACCGAGAACCGGTTCGAAAGCGTGTTGCGGATTTCGGCGCGCGGCGGGATGCGGAAGACCTTGGCGCCGCGCCGCGGCTTGGTGCGCTTCTCGATCATCTCCGGCAGCCAGCTCTTGCCCGACAGCACATCCTCGATCAGGCGGCCGACGCGCCCGGCGCGGCGGCGTTCGTCCTCGTCGCGGTCGAATTCCCTCGAGATCAGGATGGTGTCCAGCGCGCGGCCATCGGCGGTGGTGAAGATCTGCGCGTCGACAATGTTGCCGCCGGCCGCCACACATGCCCCGGCAATGACCGAAAGCAGGCGGGGATGGTCCTGCGCCAGCACGGTGATCTCGGTCACCGCCTCGAACTGATGGGTCTTGATCATCGTGGCGAGCTTCTTGCCCGCCGCATCCGCCTCGCGGATGAATTCGGCGTGGCGAAGCTGGTCGGCGAGATCGACCGTCAGCAGATAGTTCTCGTAGTGCAGGCCGACATAGCGCTTGCGGGCTTTTTCGGACCAATCGGCAAGCGCTTCGGCCAGCCGCTCGCGTGCCGCCGCCGTTCGCTCGGCGCGCGACACTTCCGAAAATCCCCCGGTCAACAGCAATTCGGTCTCATAGTAGAGCGTGCGCAGCAATTGGCCTTTCCAGCCGTTCCAGACGCCCGGCCCGACGCCTCTGATATCGCAGACGGTGAGGATGAGCAGCAGCTTCAGCCGTTCGACCGACTGCACGATCGCGGCGAAATCCTCGATTGTCTTGCGGTCGTTGAGATCGCGGGTCTGTGCCGTCATCGACATGACGAGGTGGTTCTCGACCAGCCAGGCAACTGTTTCGGTGTCGGCCGCCGACAGCCCCATATGCGGGCAGATGCGCCGCGCGATCCGGGCCCCCACCTCGGAATGGTCCTCGGGCCGTCCCTTGGCGATGTCGTGCAAAAGCACCGCGACGTAGAGCGCCTCGCGGCTTTTCTTCAGCCCCGGCATCAGCGTGTGGGCGAGCGGGTGGATCTTTTCACCGTCGCCACGCTCGATCTCGGCCAACACGCCGATACAGCGGATCAGGTGCTCGTCCACCGTATAGTGGTGGTACATCGAGAACTGCATCATGGCGACGATCTTGCCGAAATCCGGGATCAGCTTTGCCAGCAGTCCCGCCTCGTTCATGCGCCTGAGATTGAGTTCGGCATTGCGGTCCGACGTCAATATGTCGAGGAACAGCCGGTTGGCTTCCTCGTCGCGCCTGAGCGCCTTGCCGACGAGGCCGAGCGAACGGGTCAGCAGCTTCAGCGCATCGGGGTGAAATTCCAGCGCGTGCTTGTCGGCGAACCAGAACAGCCTCAAGAGATTGACCGGATCGCGCTCGAACACCAGGTCGTCGGCGACGTTGATGCGATGGTTGTCGATAATGAAATCGGACGTGCCGGCAAGCTTGCGCTTGCGACGCGAGAACGTGAGGAAGATGCGGTTGAAGCCCGGCACATGCTTGGCCTGCTCTTCCTCGAGTGCAGCGCAGAAGATGCGGGTGAGATCCCCGACATCCTTGGCGACGAGGAAGTAATGCTTCATGAAGCGCTCGACCGCCGACAGGCCTGGATGTGTGGTGTAGCCCAGCCGCTCGGCGATCTCGCGCTGGATGTCGAAATGCAGCCGTTCCTCGGCTTTGCCGGTGAGGAAATGCATGTGGCAGCGCACCGCCCACAGGAAATCCTCGGCCTTCTGGAACTCCCGGTATTCGGTGCCGGTGAAGACGCCCTTGTCGACCAGCTCCTCGCCGGTGCGCACCCGGTAGAAATACTTGCCGATCCAGAACAGCGTCTGCAGGTCGCGCAGGCCGCCTTTGCCGTCCTTGACGTTGGGTTCGACCAGATAGCGGCTTTCGCCGGCCTTGGCATGGCGCTCGTCGCGTTCGGCAAGCTTGGCCTGCACATATTCGGGCCCGGTCGTGCGCACCACCTCGCGGTCGAAACGCTGCAAGAGCTCGTCATAGAGCTTCTGCTCGCCCCACAGGAAACGCGCTTCCAGGATCGAGGTGCGGATGGTGATGTCGGTGCGCGACAGCCGCAGGCATTCGTCGATGTTGCGGGTGGCGTGGCCGACCTTCAGCCCCAGATCCCAAAGTATGTAGAGCATGTATTCGACGATCTGCTCGCCCCATGGCGTCTGCTTGTAGGGCAGCAGGAAGAGGAGATCGATGTCGGATCCCGGCGCCAGCGTGCCGCGGCCATAGCCGCCGACTGCGACGACGGCCATGCGTTCGGCCGATGACGGGTTTTTGACGCGATAGACATGGCTGGCGGCGAAATCGTAGAGCGCGCGGATGATCTCGTCCATGAGATGCGACAGCCGGGCGGCGCAGGCGGTGCCACTGCCGTCGTCCATCAGCATGCGTTCGGCGATGCTGCGGCCGGCGGTCAGCCTGCCCTTGAGAAGCTGGAGAACACCGGCGCGCGCAGCCTTGCCGGAGCCGTCGCCTGCCGTGGCCGCGGTCAGCGCCGTCATCTCGCAGCGCAAGGCTTGGCTGTCGATCAGTTCATCGAGCTTTAGAGAGATTCTTGCCATAAGTGCCGTTCGGCCTCGCCATTTTGGCGGCGTCTATAGCGCGTTTTCGCGGCGCTGGGTATGGGGCGGACGGACACGCTCTCCACGGAGTCGTCGATGCATGCGGCGGCGGCTGGATGCGGGATTGTCCGCCGGCGGTTTGGCGCGCGCCTCGGCAAGAAAAACAGAAATTGGTCCTTGACCTTCCAGTCACTGGAAGCACTACCTCCGTTTCAGAACCGAGACACAGGGGCATTTCCGCATGACGCATTCCGACCATGACCATCACGCCCATAGCGGCTGCTGCGCGGCAAAAGCTGTTCCGTCCGTCGCCGACGCCGTCATTCGCGATCCGGTCTGCGGCATGACCGTCGATCCGGCCGCCGGCAAGCCGACAGCCGAGCATGGCGGCCATCTCTATCATTTCTGCAGCGAGCGCTGCCGTTCAAAATTCACGGCCGAGCCGGAAAAGTACCTTACCGCCACCGACCCGGTCTGCGGCATGCGTGTCGACCGCGCCGCCGCGAAGCACTTTTCCCGGCATGAAGGCCAGGGCTTCTATTTTTGTTCGGCCGGCTGCAAGGGGAAATTCGAGGCGGAGCCGGCAAAGTATCTTGGCGACAAGCCAGAGCCGCAGGCGATGCCGAAAGGCACACAATACACCTGCCCGATGCATCCCGAAATCGTCCGCGACAAGCCGGGCGCCTGCCCGATCTGCGGCATGGCGCTGGAGCCGATGGGCGTGCCGACCGGCGATGAGGGGCCGAACCCGGAACTGGTCGACTTCACGAGGCGGTTCTGGGTGAGCGCCGTGTTGTCGGTGCCATTGCTGATATTCGCCATGGCGCCAATGCTCGGCGTGACGTTTAGCGCCTTCATCGAGGATTCGGCGAAGATCTGGGTGGAATTGGCGCTGGCCAGCCCGGTTGTGCTGTGGGCGGCATTCCCTTTCTTCCATCGCGGCTGGGATTCGGTTCTCAACCGCAGCCCCAACATGTGGACGCTGATTTCGCTCGGCGTTGGTGCGGCCTATCTCTACAGCGTCGTCGCCGCGCTGTTCCCGGATATATTTCCGCACCAGTTCCGCGGTCATGAGGGCACGGTGCCGGTCTATTTCGAGGCGGCCGCCGTCATCGTGGCGCTGGTTTTCCTCGGCCAGGTGCTGGAGTTGCGCGCCCGTGAGAAGACCGGCTCGGCGATCCGCGCGCTGCTCGACCTCGCGCCGAAGACCGCGCGGCTGATCGGCGAGGACGGTTCCGAAAACGACGTGCCGCTCGACACGGTCAAGGCCGGCGATCGCCTGCGCATCCGCCCCGGCGATGCCGTGCCGGTCGACGGCATCGTGCTGGAAGGCCGCTCTTCCATCGACGAATCGATGCTGTCAGGCGAGCCGCTGCCGGTCGAAAAGACCGAAGGCGACCCCCTTACCGGCGGCACGCTCAACAAGAACGGTTCGCTGATCATGCGCGCCGAGAGGATCGGCGCCGAAACCACGCTGGCGCGGATCGTCGAGCTCGTCGCCAAGGCGCAGCGTTCGCGCGCGCCGATCCAGGGTCTGGCCGACCGCGTCTCCTTCTATTTCGTCCCGGCCGTCGTGGTGGTTGCGATTGTTGCGTTCATCGCCTGGGCGATCTTCGGGCCGCAACCCAGCCTGGTCTTTGCCATCGTCTCTGCGGTCTCGGTGCTGATCATCGCCTGTCCTTGCGCGCTGGGGCTTGCCACGCCTATGTCGATCATGACCGCCACGGGGCGCGGCGCGCATGCCGGCGTGCTGATCAAGGATGCCGAGGCGCTCGAACGCTTTGCTTCGGTCGACACGCTGATCGTCGACAAGACCGGCACATTGACCGAAGGCCGGCCGAGATTGACCGACCTCGTCGCGGCCGAAGGCATAACGCAGGATGATCTGTTGGCATTTGCCGCCGGCCTCGAAAAAGGCTCGGAGCATCCGCTGGCCGAGGCGATCGTCGAAGGCGCCCGTGAACGCGGGGTAAAGATTCCCGACGTCGGCGGTTTCGAGGCGGTGACCGGCAAGGGCGTTTCCGGCACGGTGTCGGGAAAGAACGTCGCGCTCGGCAACGCCGCGATGATGGCCGATCTCGGCATCGATATCGCATCCATCTCGACCAGCGCCGAAGCGCTGCAGGCCGAAGGCAAGACCGCGATGTTCGTCGCCGTCGGCAAGAAACTGGCCGGCATCGTCGCCGTCGCCGACCCGATCAAGGCAACGACATCAGAAGCGATCAAGGCGCTGCACGACCGCGGCCTCAAGATCATCATGGCGACCGGCGATAACGAACGCACGGCGAAAGCCATCGCCAGCAAACTCGGCATCGACGAGGTGCGTGCCGGCCTGCTGCCGGAACAGAAGAGTGAGCTGGTCGAGGAATTGCGCGCCAGGGGCGCCGGCGTCGCCATGGCCGGCGACGGCGTCAACGATGCGCCGGCGCTGGCCGCCGCCGATGTCGGCATCGCCATGGGCACCGGCGCCGATGTAGCGGTCGAAAGCGCTGGGATCACGCTGGTCAAGGGCGATCTCAACGGCATCGTCCGGGCCCGCACGCTCGCCCAGGCGACGATCCGCAACATCCGCCAGAACCTGTTCTTCGCCTTCCTCTACAACGTGCTTGGCGTGCCAGTTGCCGCCGGCGTGCTCTATCCGCTCACCGGCACGCTATTGTCGCCGATGATTGCGGCAGCGGCGATGAGCCTGTCCTCGGTTTCGGTCATCACCAACGCGTTGCGGCTCAGGACGTTGAGACTCTGAGCCAAGCCTCCAGATAGAAATTCGTTCAAAAAGGAGATCATGAATGACCTTGGCCAAGAAGATCGTGCTGCTGCTGATGGCGGCCGGAATGCTGCTTGCCGTTTTCCTCGAAAGCATTCCGTCGCAAGCCCAGGAGATGAAACACGACAAGGGGGCGCACGACGTGGGCGCGATGGGCGCGCAAAGCCCCTCGACCAACGGGTACAAGGCGGCGATGGACAAGATGCACACCGCCATGATGGCGATCGAACCTTCCGGCAATACCGATGTCGATTTCGCCCGCGGCATGATCCCGCATCATCAGGCCGCAATCGACATGGCCAAGGTCGAGCTTGCCAATGGCAAGGATCCGGAAATGCGCAAAATGGCCGAAGCGGTGATCGCGGCGCAGGAAGCCGAGATCAAGCAGATGCAGGATTGGCTGGCCGCCCATCCGGTGGAGTAGCACCAGGCAGCTCGCGGGAAATCCGGGTGGATTTCTCCCGAAGGGTGTGCTGCCATCGGGCGTCGACTGGAGCGCGCCATGCCATCAACGATAAGAACCACCACATTGCCCTCGGGCGAAGCCCTTCCCGTGCTGGGTCAAGGCACGTGGAAGATGGGCGAGGATTTCAGCCGCCATGCCGATGAGGTCAACGCGCTGAAGCTCGGGCTCGATCTCGGCATGACGCTGATCGACACCGCCGAAATGTATGCCAGCGGCGGGGCCGAGGAGGTGGTGGCGGATGCCATTGCCGGGCGCCGCGACGAGGTGTTCCTGGTCTCCAAGGTGCTGCCGTCCAACGCCTCGCGCATCGGCGTTCCGGCGGCCTGCGACAGAAGCCTCAGGCATCTGCGCACCGACCGTATCGATCTCTATCTGCTGCACTGGCCCGGCAGCCTGCCTCTGGCGGAAACGGTCGAGGCCTTCGACGCGTTGAAAAAGGCCGGCAAGATCCGCCACTGGGGCGTCAGCAATTTCGACACCCATGAGATGGAGGAACTGGTCAGCCTGCCGGCCGGCGACAGCGTCCAGACCAACCAGATCCTCTACAATCTGTCCCAGCGCGGCCCCGAATTCGACCTTGCGCCCTGGAGCCGGCAACGCGGCATTCCGCTGATGGCCTATTCGCCGGTCGATCAGGGCGTATTGGCGCGCAATACCACGGTCGAAGCCATCGCCGCCCGCCATAATGCCACGGCGGCTCAGTTGGCGCTGACCTGGCTGATGGCACAGGACGGCGTCATCGCCATCCCAAAGGCCGGCAGGCAAGAGCATGTCCGCCAGAATGTCGCTGCGTTGGACATCGAGCTCACCTCGGAAGATTCCGCAGAAATCGACCGTGCCTTCCCGCCACCGACCCGCAAGCGCGGGCTGCAGATGATTTGAGGTGGCGCAGGAGCTAGGGTCGCGTTCCCTGCGCTATCGTACGAAGCCTGACTACTTCCCCGCCATTCCCTTCAGCCGATACAGCGCTTCCAGCGCCTCCCTCGGTGTCATCTCGTCGGGATTGATCTCCCCTAGCGCCGCGCTCAGTCCATCGCTCTTTGCCGGCTTCGGCGCCTCTCGTTTCACCGCCACCGAAAACAGCGGCAGATCGTCGACCAGCCGGTTTGCCTTGCCCGAAACCTCGCCCGCTTCCAGCTGGTGCAGCACTTCCCTGGCCCGCCCGACCACCGCTTCCGGCAAGCCGGCCAGACGCGCCACCTGCACGCCGTAGGAGCGGTCGGCGGCACCCTTGCCGACCTCGTGCAGGAAGACCACGTCGCCCTCCCATTCCTTGACCCGCATGGTGACGTTGTGCAGCCGAGCGAGCTTGCTGGCCAGCGCCGTCATCTCGTGGAAGTGGGTGGCGAAGATCGCCCGGCAACGGTTCTTCTCGTGCAGATACTCGACCGCCGCCCAGGCGATCGACAGGCCGTCGAAGGTAGCTGTGCCGCGGCCGATCTCGTCCAGGATCACCAGCGCGCGTTCGCCGGCCTGGTTGAGGATCGCCGCCGTTTCGACCATCTCGACCATGAAGGTCGAGCGGCCGCGCGCCAGATCGTCCGAGGCCCCGACACGTGAAAACAGCCGGTCGACGACGCCGATATGGGCTGATGCCGCCGGCACGAAGGAGCCGGTCTGGGCGAGGATGGCGATCAGCGCGTTCTGCCTGAGGAAGGTCGATTTGCCGCCCATATTGGGGCCGGTCAGCAGCCAGATCGCGCCGTTCTTGGCATCGCCTTCCGGCGATAGATCGCAATCATTGGCGACGAACGATCCTTCGCCCGAACGCCGCAGAGACTGTTCCACCACCGGATGCCGTCCGCCCGAAATTGCGAAGGCGAGGCTGGCGTCCACCACGGGCCGGCACCAGGCTTCGCTTTCGGAAAGCAGCGCAAGTGCCGCCGACACGTCGAGCACGGCAAGCGCTTCTGCGCCGCCGCGGATCTTGTCCGCCTGGCCGACCGCTTCCGCCGTCAGCCTGTCGAAGGCGGCAAGCTCGATCGCCAGCGCCCGGTCGGCGGCATTGGCGATCTTCGATTCCAGCTCGGCGAGTTCGGTCGTGGTGAAGCGCATGGCATTGGCCATGGTCTGACGATGGATGAAGCGCGCCTTCGCTCCATCGCTGCTCGTCATGATCGCATGGTGGTTGGCGGTGACTTCGATATAATAGCCAAGCACATTGTTGTGCCGGATTTTCAGCGAGCGGATGCCGGTTTCCTCGATCAGCGAGCGCTCCAGCCCGGCAATCACCTTGCGCGATTCATCGCGCAGTGCCCGCATTTCGTCGAGCTCAACGTGGTAGCCGCTGCGGACGAAGCCGCCGTCGCGCTTGAGCAGCGGCAGCTCGTCACTGAGCGCCTGCGTCAGATGCTCGGCCAGCGGACGTGGCAGCGCCTCGATCGCCGCCAGCGCCGCCGCCAGTTCTTGCGGAAGGGCGGTCGCCCCGAACAGTTCGGCAATAGTGCCGGCAGCCTCGAACCCGGCACGCAGCGCGCCGAGATCGCGCGGGCCGCCGCGGTTGAGCGCCAGCCGCGACAGGGCGCGAGGCATGTCGGCGACGCTCTTCAGGCTCGCCCGCACCGCCTGGCACAGTCGTGTCTCCGACCGGAAGAACGACACCGAATCCAACCTTGCACCAATTGCTGCCGGATCGGTCAGCGGCGCCATCAGCCGGTCGGCGAGCAGTCGCGCCCCACCGCCGGTCACCGTGCGGTCGATCGCCTTGAACAGCGAGCCCTCGCGGCTGCCGGAAAGGGTGCGCAGCAGCTCCAGATTGGCGCGTGTCGCCGGATCGATGAACAGCGTCGAACCCTGCTCCTCGCGCTCGGGCCGCGACAGCGGCGGCCGCTCGGCCTTCTGCGTTTTTTCGACATAAGCGATAGCGCCTGAGATCGCCGATAGCTCGGCGCGGGAAAACGCGCCGAAACTGTCCGGCGTCGCCACCTCGAAGAAACGGGCGATGCGCCCGGCGGCTGATGCCGAGTCGAACAGGCTCGGCGGCTGCGGATTGGCGACCCGGCCGAGCACGTCGAACACCGGTTTCAGCTCGGGATCGTAAAACACCGGCTCGGCGACAATCAGCTCGCGCGGGTCGACGCGAAAGACATCGGCGAGCAGCCGGTCTGCGGTGGTCTCGGCAACGCGGAAGGCGCCGGTCGAGATCTCGATCCAGGCCAGCGCAAAACTTCCTTGGGTCCCTGTCGCGCTGCCGCGCTCCCCGCCTCTTGGCTCGGCCCCGCCCTTGACCCGGCCAAGCGCCATCAAAAAGCTCGATTCCGACGGCGCTAGCAACTTGTCCTCGGTGATGGTGCCGGGCGTCACCAACCGCACCACGTCGCGGCGCACCACCGACTTTCCGCCGCGTTTCTTCGCCTCGGCCGGATCCTCGATCTGCTCGCAGACGGCGACGCGGAACCCTTGTCCGATCAGCTTCTGCAGGTAGTCGTCGGCGGCATGCACCGGCACGCCGCACATCGGGATGTCGAGGCCCTGGTGCTTGCCGCGCTTGGTCAGGACGATGCCGAGCGCCCGGCTCGCCTTCTCGGCGTCGTCGAAGAACAGCTCGTAGAAATCGCCCATGCGGTAGAACAGCAGCGAATCCGGGTTCGCCGCCTTGATCTCGATATACTGCTCCATCATCGGCGTCGCCGGCGCAAAGGCCGGCGTAGCGCTGTCGCTGCGAATGGGCGTTTCGTCGTTCAAGAAGCTGCTTCCAAAATTCCCGAGCTATCTGCTTGGCGGTTTACAGCGGCGAAGTGTAGCCTTAATCCCGAACGTTCCACAAAAGAAAGCATTGCGCCCGTCTCGACGAGGTGCTGCACGGGTGAGGAAATCGAAAGCATCATGGCCAGGAAAACCGAAAACCCCGGGCCCTCCGTCAGTGCGCAGGAGGCGCTGGAATTCCACGCCATGGGCCGTCCCGGCAAGCTGGAGATCGTCGCCACCAAGCCGATGGCCACCCAGCGCGACTTGAGCCTCGCCTATTCGCCGGGTGTCGCGGTTCCGGTCCTCGCCATCGCCGAGGATCCCAGCCGCGCATTCGACTACACGGCGCGCGGCAATATGGTCGCGGTCATTTCCAACGGGACCGCCATCCTCGGCCTCGGCAATCTCGGCGCGCTGGCCGCCAAGCCGGTGATGGAAGGCAAGGCGGTGCTGTTCAAGCGCTTCGCCGATGTCGATTCCATCGATCTCGAGGTCGACACCGAGGATGCCGACGAGTTCATCAACTGCGTGCGCTTCCTCGGGCCCTCCTTCGGCGGCATCAACCTGGAAGACATCAAGGCGCCGGAATGCTTCATCATCGAGCAGCGGCTGCGCGAACTGATGGACATACCGGTCTTCCACGACGACCAGCACGGCACCGCCATCATCTCGGCCGCCGGCCTGATCAACGCGCTGGAAATCACCGGCCGCGACATGAAGACCACGAAAATGGTCTGCAACGGCGCGGGTGCGGCTGGCATCGCCTGCATCGAGCTGATGAAGGCAATGGGCTTTGCGCCTGAAAACATCATTCTGTGCGACACCAAAGGCGTCGTCTTCCAGGGCCGCACAGAAGGCATGAACCAGTGGAAGTCGGCGCACGCCGTCAAGACCGACGCGCGCTCGCTAGCCGAGGCGCTGGACGGCGCCGACGTGTTTCTCGGCCTGTCCGCCAAGGGCGCACTGACCACCAAGATGGTGCAGTCGATGGCCGAGAAGCCGATCATTTTCGCCATGGCCAATCCCGATCCGGAGATCACGCCGGAGGAAGTCGCCGAAATCCGCACCGATGCCATCATGGCCACCGGGCGTTCGGACTATCCGAACCAGGTCAACAACGTGCTCGGCTTCCCCTACATCTTCCGCGGCGCGCTGGACGTGCGGGCGACCACCATCAACGACGACATGAAGATCGCCGCGGCGCGGGCGCTGGCCGAACTGGCGCGCAAGGATGTGCCCGACGACGTCGCCGCCGCCTACCAGGGCATGCGGCCGAAATTCGGCCCCAACTACATCATCCCGGTGCCGTTCGATCCGCGCCTGATCTCGGCCATTCCGATCGCGGTTGCCAAGGCAGCGATGGAGTCCGGCGTCGCGCGCAAGCCGATCCTCGACCTCGACCGTTACGCGCAGGAGCTCTCCGCCCGCCGCGATCCGATCGCCTCGACCCTGCAGCGCATCTACGACCGCGTGCGCCGCCAGCCCAAGCGCATCGTTTTCGCCGAGGGCGAGGAGGAGCAGGTGATGCGCGCCGCCGTCTCCTACGTGAACCAGCGGCTCGGCACCGCCATCCTGCTCGGCCGCGACGACATCATCAAGGAGAACGCCAGGAACGCCGGCATCGAGCTGAACAAGCAAGGCATCGAGATCATCAACGCCAGGCTGTCGCGCCGCAATGGCGTCTACACCGACTATCTCTACGAGCGCATGCAGCGCAAGGGCTTCTTGTTTCGCGACTGCCAGCGCCTGATCAACAACGACCGCAACCATTTCGCCGCCTGCATGGTGGCGCTGGGTGATGCCGACGGCATCGTCACCGGCGTCACCCGCAACTACTCCACGGCGCTCGACGACATCCGCCGTGTCATCGACGCCAAGCCCGGCCACCGCGTCATTGGCGTTTCGATCGTGCTGGCGCGGGGCCGAACCGTGATCGTCGCCGATACCGCCGTGCACGACATGCCCAATGCCGAACAGATCGCCGACATCGCCGAGGAAGCCGCCGGCTTTGCCCGCCGCATGGGTTATGAACCAAGGCTCGCCATGCTCGCCTATTCCACCTTCGGACATCCGCAGGGTGAGCGCTCAGAGCGCGTCCAGGAAGCGGTGCGCATCCTCGACAAGCGGCGCGTCGATTTCGAGTATGACGGCGAGATGGCCGCCGACGTGGCGCTCAATGCGCGCGCCATGGCGCAATACCCGTTCATCCGGCTGACCGGCCCTGCCAATGTGCTGATCATGCCGGCCTTCCACTCGGCCTCGATCTCGACCAAGATGCTGCAGGAACTCGGCGGCTCGACGGTCATCGGCCCGCTGCTGGTCGGATTGGACAAGCCGGTCCAGATCGTCTCGCTCAACGCCAAGGACAGCGACATCGTCAACATGGCGGCGATCGCGGCGTATACGGCGGGGGCGTGAGGAGCGGACGTCTCTGCCTTCTCCCATAACGGAGAGAAGGAAGAGACGACGTCGAGCCCTACAGCAGCCCTGCCTGCTCAGCCTCGTGGCGCAAATTCTGCCGCGGCCTTGGTCCGATCTGTTGGATGACCAGTCCGGCCGCGAGCGAGCCGAGGTCGCCGCAATCCTTCAGGCTGCGCCCTTGCGTGTAGCCGTAGAGGAAGCCGGCCGCATAGAGGTCGCCGGCGCCGGTGGTGTCGACCAATTCGCGGATTTTGGTCGCATCGATGGTGACGGTCTCGTCGCCGCGCACGATTACCGAGCCCTTTTCCGAGCGGGTGACGGCGGCGATCTTGCAGTCCTTGCGGATCTGCGCCAGCGCCTCGTCGAAGGAGGCGGTCTGGTAAAGCGACTTGATCTCGTGGCTGTTGGCGAAGACGATGTCGACGGTGCCTGAGCGCATCAGCTCCAGAAACTCGTCGCGATAGCGGTCGACGCAGAACGAATCCGACAGCGTCATCGACACTTCGCGCCCGGCGGCATGGGCGAGCTTCGCCGTCTGCCGGAACGCTTCCTTGGCGCGCGGCGGGTCCCACAGATAGCCCTCGAAATAGGTGACGGCGGCGCCCGAGGCCTTGTCGGCCTCGACATCCTCCGGCCCGAGCTCGACGCAGGCGCCGAGATAGGTGTTCATCGAGCGCTCGCCGTCCGGCGTGACGAAGATCATCGAGCGCGCCGTCGGCGGTTCGCCGTTGAGCGGCCTGGTGTCGAAGGCGACGCCCTGCGCATGCATGTCGTGGGCGTAGATTTCGCCGAGCGTGTCGTTCGAGACCTTGCCGAAGAAAGCGGCGCGACCGCCGAAGCTGGCGACACCTGCCGCTGTGTTGCCGGCGCTGCCGCCGGAGGCTTCGATGGCCGGGCCCATGCGGCTGTAAAGGAGCTCGGCGCGCCTCGTGTCGATCAGGTTCATCGCGCCCTTGATGATGCCGTTCGTTTCCAGAAATGCCTCGTCGCACTGGGCGATGATGTCGACGATGGCATTACCGATACAAAGCACGTCATAGTTCGGCATCAATGATGTCTCCGCGAAAACCACCGGCTTTCTGGCACGCCGGCCGCGGGCGGGTCTAGCGATTTGATGCGGCTTTGCCTAGGGTCGGGATCTATTAATCTCGTCGAACGGCAGATGCGCTGCAACGCGCTGTCCGCCTGTGTCTTGCCTGTCTCCGCCTGCCTCGGAGATACCAGCCATGGAATTGGAAACGCCGTGATCTCTAGCGCCGCCCGCGCCGCCGCCAGCCGATTGTTCTCGCCCGAATTCCGCTCGGTGTTCGCAAAAACGCTGGGCCTGACCTTGTTGGCGCTCGCCGCGCTGTGGTTCGCCATCGAGGGCCTGTTCGAATGGCTGGCCTGGCCATGGATCGACGCATGGCTGCCCAGCCTGCCGTCCTGGGCCGGATGGCTGGGCTTCATCGTCGCCGGTATCGGTCTTGCGTTGGGTCTGGCGCTGCTGATCGCGCCGGTGACGGCGATCATCGCCGGCCTGTTCCTCGACGACGTCGCCGAAGTGGTCGAGCGCACCGACTATCCCAATGACCCGCCCGGCCGCGCCATGCCGGCACTGCGCTCGATGGTGCTGGCGATAAGATTCTTCGGCGTCGTCATCGTCGGCAACATCGTGGCCTTGCTGCTTCTGCTGGTGCCGGGCATCAACATCGCTGCCTTCTTCATCGTCAACGGCTATCTGCTGGGGCGTGAGTTCTTCGAGTTCGCCGCCATGCGTTTTCGCCCGGAGGCCGAGGCACGGGCATTGCGCAAAAAACATGCCGTCACGGTGTTCCTCGCCGGGCTGGTCATCGCTGCCTTCCTCGCCGTGCCGCTGCTCAACCTTCTGACGCCGCTCTTCGCCGCCGCCATGATGGTGCATTTGCACAAGGCGATCAGTGCGCGGGAAGCGGCTTAGGGGGTGCTGATATTCGGGTGATGCCGGCTTGCGAATGGCGGTTCCTGTGCTTCCGGTAAGCACCCAAACGTTACGCTCCGTTCCGGTTCTCGGAACCCACCGTTCTCAGCACGGGCTGACCCGAATCTCAGCACACCCCCGGCGCTAGCGTAAAAGAAAACCGCGTCCCAACTCGTCGTCGGGTTCGACGATGAATTCGGCCCGGCCGCAGTAGTAGGCGCGGCCGCCGACTCGGGCGATAATGGCGTCATGCAGCCCGGCTTTCGCGGTCCTCGCCACGCTGCCGGAAAAGCGCGAGCCTGCAACACTCTCGAACAGCCGCGTCTGGCCGGCGATTTCGCCCTTGGCATGCATTGCCGCCAGCCGCGCAGTGACGCCCGAGCCGGTCGGCGAACGGTCGACCTCGGCCTCGGCGAAGACGCAGATGTTTTTGGTCGGGGTATCGGAAAATGCGTCCTGTCCGTCGGTCAGGATGGTGCCGTAGAGAAAGGCAAGGTCGGCATGGTCGCGATGCGACAGCGGAAACTCGGCCTTCAGTTTCCCGGTCAGCATTGTCGCCGCATCGACGAAATTGCGCACGCGGTTCCTGCCGAATTCCAGCCCGAACTGGCGGCAATCGGCGAGCGCATAGAAGGCGCCGCCATAGGCGATGTCGAAGCCGATCGAACCGAAGCCCGGCAATTCGATCTCCTGGTCGCGGGCGAACAGAAAGGCCGGCACGCTTTCGAACGACACCGCGCCGGCCTTGCCGCCCTGCACCTCGACCGAGGCGACGACCAGCCCGCACGGCGCTTCGATATTGACTGTCGTCACCGGCTCCTGCCGCGCCACCAGCCTCTCATCGACGGCGTAGCGGCCGAGCGCGACGATGGCGTGGCCGCACATCGTCGAATAGCCCTCATTGTGCATGAAAAGCACGGCGAGGTCGGCGCCGGGCAGGTCGGGCTCCACCAGCAGCGCGCCATACATGTCGTAGTGGCCGCGCGGCTCGAACATCAGGATCTTCCTGAGATGATCGAGGTGGTCGCGCACATAGGCGCGCTTTTCCAGGATCGTGCCTGCAGGAATCTTGGGATAGCCGCCGGTGACGATCCGCAGCGGCTCGCCGCCGGTGTGCATGTCGACGACGGTGAGCGTCATGCGTTGGGTTCGGCAAACAACGCCTGCAGCTTGCCGAAAGGCATGGCGGTGCGGGTGAAGCCGAAGGTGCCGTCCTGCTGGATCTCGCGCGCCGCCGTCTCCAGCATGCCGAAGGCGAAATTGGTCAGCCAGGGCCCGAGCGAAATGCGCTTGACGCCTGCCAGGGAAAGATCGGCGATGGTGAAGCCGGGCCTCACCATGACGTTGACCGGCTTGGTCAGCGCCGAGCAGACGGTTCGCACCGTTTCGATGTCACTGATGCCCGGCGCGTAGAGCACGTCGGCGCCGGCCTTCTCGAAGGCCTGCAGCCGCTTGATCGTGTCGTCGATGTCGGGCTTGCCCCATAGAAAATTCTCAGCCCGCGCGGTGAAGACGAAATCGTGCTTCAGCGCCCGTGCCGCCTCCGCTGCGGCGGCGACGCGCTCGACGGCATGCGAAAAATCATAGATCGGCTTGTCGGGCTCGCCGGTGTGGTCCTCGATCGAGCAGCCGGCGAGGCCCGCGGCCTCGGCCGCGAAGATGGTTTCGGATGCACTTGTCGCGCTGTCGCCCTTGCCCTTTTCGAGATCGGCCGAGACCGGCAGGCCGGTTGCCGCCGCCACCTCGCGGCAGTGGTGGATCATAGCCTCGAAGGTCACCGCGCCGTCGGGCAGGCCGCGCGAAAAGGCAAAGCCGGCGCTGGTCGTCGCCAGCGCCTTGAAACCGAATGAAGCCAGCAGTTTCGTCGTGCCGACGTCCCAAGGGTTGGGCATGACGAAGATCGAGCTGTGCAGGTCGCGAAAGATTTTGCCCTTGTCCATGGATGCTCCCCAGAGTGCGAAGCGCATTTTATCCCGCCACTGCCCGCCGGGCAAACGAATGCGATTGGCTCAGAAGCGATTGGCGTTCTCTCCTGCCAATTTGTCCAGTGCGTCGGACTCCTTGACGTATGCGGTCCCGTCCCAATGGTAGGTGACCGAGATGTCGCGCGAGGAAGGCTCGGGCGCCGGTTCGCCGCAGCTTTCGCCATTCGGCACGGTGGCATCGGTCACCGTCGCCTTGATGGCCGCATAGGGCTGGCCGTCCGCAATGGTCTGAAACGCCAACTCCTGCGTGCGCTTGTAGGCGCACAGTGACTCGTCGAACGTGTAGATCATGTCGATCAGTTCGAACCTGTCGTCGCGGACCAGGATCAGCGGCGTGCTTACATAGCCCTGGCTCGAATTGAAATGCGTGCTCAGGGTGATGATGGCGTCATCGCTGGGCCCGATCGGCAGCTTGCCGGGATCGCGGAAGTAGGTGCTCCGGTCGACGGCGACATTGACAGCGTCGAGCAGTCTCGGCCTGCTGGCAAGATCGTAGAGCGCCAGCACCGCAAAACCCTCGGCGCTGTCGGAGGAGCTCCCGAGGTCGAACAGCATGGCCAGCCGATCCTTGCCGTCTGCCTTGATCTGGAGCACGCCAGCATCGGAAAAGCCCGACGTTACGGGCGGCGAGCCACCGCTATCCGGACCCTCGATATGGCGCATCTCGATCGGCATGGAGCCCCGATAGAAGCCGTCCTTGTCCGCCGCCAGATCGGGAATGACCATCCTGGCGAGGTCGAGATAGATCGTGTCTTTGTGGCCGGGAACGGCGCTGCCAAGGTCCGGGAAACTGACGCCTTGGGCGCCGGCCGCAGTCCACAGGCACGGCAGCAGCAACCAGGCGAGAATGAAGCGAAGCAGGATGGAATTCATATGCTGGCGCCTCCCACTGTCGAACGTTCGCAAACTAGCACGGACGACCGAGGCATCCAGCCGGATGGGAAGCCTGAAGATCAGATCAGTGGATCGGCACCAGCCCGGCAAGTTCGCGCATGTCGTCGAACAGGATGCCGCCGGCCTCGGTCAGGCCGTCGCGGTCGGAATGCGGGTCGCCGTAGTAGGAAAATACGCGCATGCCGGCGGCAATGCCGGCTAGCGTCCCGGCGACGCTGTCCTCGATGACGATGCAATCGGCGGGCGCGAAGCCCATCGTGCCTGCAGCATGCAGGAACAGGTCGGGAAACGGCTTGCCGCGCGAAACCATGGTCGAGCTGAACAGCGCATGCTCGAACAGCTGCAGCAGCCCGGTCTGGCCGAGCGTGATGTGCATTTTCGAAACCCGTGCCGATGAAGCGACGCAAGTTGCGATGCCGGCAGCGTGCACGGCTTCGACGAACTCCTTGACATAGGGGACGGCTTCGACGCCATGCGCGAACAGGTCCGGCAGGCCGGCGTTCCAACTCTCGACGAAATCGGCGCCGAGGCTCACGCCGGTCGCCTCGACCTCCTTTTGCACCGATACCATGGAGCGACCGGAGAAATTCTTACGGCAATATTCGAAGCTGGCCGGGTAGCCGGCAGTGCTGAGCCATTCGGCGAGGCGTCGATTGGCCAGGTTCTCGGTGTCGACCAGAACCCCGTCGCAATCGAAGATGACGAGTTTGGGTATTCTCATTCACTATGCTCATCAGGCCGTGCCGGTCGATCCGAAGCCGCCCGAGCCGCGCGCCGTGCCGCCGGCCAATGTGCGCTCCTCGACCGTCGCCTGCATCACGGACGCAAAGACAATCTGGGCGATCCGCATGCCGCGCGTCACTGCGAAATCTTCGTCGCCGAGATTGATCAGCAGCACCTTGACCTCGCCGCGATAGTCGCTGTCAATGGTGCCCGGCGTGTTGAGACAGGTGAGGCCATGCTTGAAGGCGAGGCCCGAGCGCGGCCGGACCTGACCTTCCACGCCCTCCGGGATCTCCAGGATCAGTCCGGTCGGCACCAGCGCGCGTTTTCCCGGCAGGATCAGCAGCGGCCGGTCGTCCGGCACCGCGGCGCGCAGATCCATGCCGGCGGCGCCCGGGCTTTCATAGGCGGGAAGCGGCAGGCCCTCGCCATGCGGCAGCCTGACGAAGCCGACGGCCGGACCGATGACGGAGGAAGTATAGAGGGCTGCGCGCATGAGGCTGATCCTATCGCTACCAACGCCGATTCGGTCAACTCGGCGGCAATGCTATCAACGGCTTTCTTTCAGCGCAGTTCCACTTCAGCGCAGTTCTACGGGAACGACCGTCGTTTCCTTGATCTCCTCCATGACGAAGGAGGCCGAAACATCCGACAGCGCCACCTTGGCGATCAGTCGCTGATAGAGCCGGTCATACGCCTTCACGTCGGCGACGCGGGCACGCAGCACATAATCGAGGTCGCCGGACATCCGGTAGACGCCGGTGATCTCGGGAAAACCGGTGACTGCCGCCCGGAATTTTTGCAGCCAGTTCGGATCGTGATTGGAGGTCCGGATCAGGACGAACACCGAAAGGCCGAGGCCGAGCTTGTCCGCATCGACCAGCGCCACCCGGCCGGTAATCACGCCGTCTTCTTCCAGCCGCTTGACCCGGCGCCAGCAGGCGTTGCGCGACAGCGACACCCTTTCCGACAGTTGGTCGACCGACAGTGTACCGTCGCGTTGCAGCTCGGCCAGCAATCTTCGGTCGATCTCATCGATTTCCAGCGGCATGTGGGATGTTTGTCCCAATGATTGGCAAAATACAAGGATATTTTGGGACCGATGAACCAAAAGCTCGTGCCAGAATACTCAGCATCGGGGCTTTTCCCGGTAGGAGGACACCATGACGATACGGCTTGCAAGGCTCTTTACCTCGCACCCGGCCAAGGTGGGCGAGACCTATTTCAGCCATATGGCCTTCGCGGCGTGGTTCTGCTCGCGCCTGTTCATGGCAGCGTTCGCCGCGCTCATTCACGCTTTCTTGCCGTTTCTGTTTGAGACCACGGCCAGCCGAATCGTTCGCGAGCTCTATGAGCGCACGCACAACAGAGGCACACACGCGATCAAGGAGCCTGCGGCTTTCATGGATCGCGCCTGAGGGAAGATTAAGCGATGTGCCGCTGGGCGGCCTATCTTGGCGAAGCGGTTTTCCTCGAAGACATCGTCACGGCGCCCTGCCATTCGCTCATCGCCCAGAGTCATTGCGCCCAGGAAGCCAGGTCGCCGACCAATGGCGATGGCTTGGCCTCGCCTGGTACGGCGACCGGCCCGAACCGGGTCTCTATCGCGACATCCTGCCGGCCTGGTCCGATCCCAATCTGAAGAGCCTGTGTCGCCAGATCCGGTCCAGCCTGTTCCTTGCCCATGTGCGCGCCTCGACCGGCGGCGCCACCAGCCGCATGAACTGTCATCCCTTCACTGCCGGCCGCTGGTCGTTCATGCACAACGGCCGGATCGGTGGCTTCGAAACAATCCGCCGCGCGCTGGAAAATTCGCTGTCTGACGCGGTCTTCGCCCAGCGCGAAGGCACCACCGATTCCGAACTCTTCTTTCTCCTGATGATCGACGAAGGGCTGTCGGGTGATGCGGAGGGCGCTGTTCTCCGCGCCACCAGCCGCGTTATGGACGCCTCGCGCCGGGCCGGCTTCGAACCGGCGCTGAGACTTACCGCCGCCCTGTCGGGCGGCGAATCGCTCCATGCGGTGCGCTATGCGTCCGATGCCCACGCGCCGACGCTCTACACCTCCGTCTTCGGCAATGGCGGCGGGCGATGCCTTATGTCGGAGCCTTTCGACCGTGATGGCGGCGACTGGCAGCCGATCCCGCCCTCTAGCTTCGTCACCATCACCAGAGACGGCATGACCATTCGCCCGTTTGCGCCGGAACCGGTAAGACTGGCGCTGGCCGTGTAGATCCCTCGCTATCCCGGCAACATCGCGGGACAGTCCCCTCAGCAGGCCTCGCAGCGCAATTCCGATCAAGCACCGCCTTTACTCGAGTGCTGAACTCGGCTTGAAGACGCGCCGTAGCCCGCCATTTGGTGAGGCTGGCGCCGCTAGCAAGCCGGAGCATTCGTCATGGACCTCGTCTTTTCCTCGACCATCGAACTCGCCGCCGCGATCCGCGACCGCAAGATTTCCGCCGTGGAAGCGCTGGACGCGCATTTGGCTGAGATCGACAGGCAAAATGAGGCGGTCAACGCCGTCGTCACGCTCGACAGGGAAGGGGCTCGCGCTCGAGCGAAGAAAGCCGACGAAGCCCAGGCGCGCGGCGACGCTGTCGGGCCGCTCCACGGTGTGCCGTTCACGCTGAAGGACACGCACGAAACGTCAGGCATAAAGACCACGGTCGGCTTCCCGGCCTTTGCCGACTATGTGGCGAGAAAAGACAGCCCGGTCGTTCTCAGGTTGAAGGCGGCCGGCGGCGTGCTGGTGCGGCAAGACAAATGTCGCAACGATGCTGGGCGACTGGCAGTCGAACAATCCGCTGTTTGGCCGCACCAGTAATCCCTGGGATCTATCGCGCACCGCCGGCGGCTCCAGCGGCGGCGCCGCGGCAGCGCTCAGCACCGGCATGACACCATTCGAGATCGGCACCGACATGCAGGATTCGATCCGCCTGCCTGCAGCCTTTTGCGGCGTCTACGGCCTCAAGCCGACCGAGCACCGCGTCTCCCTGGCCGGCGTCTTTCCCGATCCCACCGGTGCGCCGCGCAGCGTGCGGCTGATGTCCTGTATCGGTCCGCTGGCCCGCAACGTCGAAGATCTGGCGCTGATCCTGCGGATCATAGCAGGGCCGGATGGCAGCGACACAGATCTTGCGCCGGTGCCTGTCGAGGACATGCCGAAGCTTGATCTCAAGACCCTGCGCATCGCTTTCGCGCCGGCCTTTCCGGGGTTTCCGGTGGCCGGCGAGATCAGGGCCGCGGTCGAGAATCTGGCAAGGGAGCTTCAGTCTGCAGGCGCGACTGTCGAGGAAGCAAGACTGCCGACGCTCGACCTGCATGACGATCTGACGCAAGGCGGCGCGCTGATCGGCATGATGCTGGAGGCTGCGCAGCCGGAGCCGCCAGAAGAACTGACACCGGTCCCGCGCTGGTTCGAGGCGCTCGCCCGCCGCGACCAGTCAATTCTTGCCTGGGACCGTTTTTTCGAAGGTTGCGATGTCTTGCTTTGCCCCGTCGCCATGACCACGGCCTTCCCGCATTGCGAGCCGGGAACACCGATCAAGGTCGATGACAGGGAGCAGAGCTACTGGATGCTGCCGGCCTACGGCGCGGTGTTCAACTACAGCGGCCAGCCGGCACTGTCGATGCCCTGTGGGCAGGACCGCGACGGCCTGCCCATCGGCCTGCAGCTGGTCGGCCGCCGCTGGTCGGAAGCGCGGCTGCTCGGCGTCGCCACGGCAATAGCGCTGCTGAGCGGCGGTTTTCGCCGTCCGCGCGGCTATTGAGCAAACCGCGTCAGCCCATACGGCTCAAGCAGCGGGTCGCGCGCGTCGTCGAGGATTTCCCGGGCGGCGAACAGGCCGACGGCTGGGGCCAGTGTGATGCCGGAATGCATGACCGCGACATAAAGGCCGCTCAGGCCTTCAGCCCGTCCGATGATCGGAAAGCCATCGATCGGCGTCGGCCGATAGCCGACGGAGTGGAAATCCAGTTCCAGCCGGTCGGCGTCGCGCAGCATGCTCTTCATCGCCGCAAACAGCTCGCGACCGGTGGCTGCGGCATCCATTCCCGGATCGGCGCCGCCGAAATCCGAGCCGGCGATGATGCGGCCCTCGGCAGTCTGGCGCATGTGCAGCCGATCGCCGATCACCAAGCCGTTGAGCAGCTTTTCGTAGGGGCGTGAATGGACGATCAGGCCGGGCGGCGTCTCGATCGGCAGTTTTAACCCAGCCGTCGCCGCAATTGCCGGAGAGCCGGCGCCCGCTGCGATCACCACCTCGTCGGCAACGATCCGTCCGCCTGACATATCCACGCCGGTAATCCTGCCATTGGTCTGCACCAACGCGGTCACAGCCGTTCCGCCCATCACCCGCAGGCCGCGCTGCTCGGCATCCACCAGCAGCGCCTGCGTGGCCGCGACCGGCTCGGCGACGCCCTCCTCTGCCACGTGAAGGGCGAAATCGGGAAGCTTGGTCAAATTGGGCTCTATCCGTGCGGCTCCCATGCGGTCGACGCGTTCGATGCCGTAGCCCCAGGCAGAATGCTCGACTGCATAGGCTTCCAACTCGGCCGGCGGCAGGTCCCAGCACAGGCCGCCGCACCATTCCAACGGAATGCCGGACACGTCATGCGCAAGCCGCGTCCATTCGGCCATCGAACGGGTACGCAGCCGGAAATACGGCTCTGGATTGCCCCAACTGGCATTGATCCAGGAAAAGGAATTCGGCGTGGCGCCGCCGGCGCCGCTGTCGGCAACCACCGTTACGTTCGCGCCGGCCTTCACCAGATGCCAGGCGACAGACGCGCCGATGATGCCGGCGCCGACGACGATGACTTGCTTGGCTGCGCTCATGGATGGTCCTTTGTCGAATCGGGTCTTCTGATGTCGTTGCGGCGACCCTATCTCAAGACCGGCCATCCGCCCAAAATTGTTCGACAGGCTGCAAAAGCGCTGCTAGAAGCCCGCGCACCACATGGGATTCCATAAATTGGCTGAAGACATCACGAACGCGGTGGCGCGCCGCCGCACTTTCGCGATCATCGCGCATCCGGACGCCGGCAAAACGACGCTGACCGAAAAGCTGCTTTTGTTCGGCGGCGCCATCCAGCTTGCCGGCGAGGTCAAGGCCAAGAAGGATCGCATCCAGACCCGGTCGGACTGGATGAAGATCGAGCGCGAGCGCGGCATTTCGGTCGTCACCTCGGTGATGACCTTCGAGTATGAGGACAACGTCTTCAACCTGCTCGACACGCCCGGCCACGAGGATTTCGCCGACGATACCTATCGCACGCTGTCGGCAGTCGATGCGGCGGTCATGGTCATCGACGCCGCCAAGGGTATCGAGCCGCGCACGCTGAAACTGTTCGAAGTCTGCCGGCTGCGCGACATCCCGATCATCACCTTCGTCAACAAGATGGACCGCGAAAGCCGCGACCCGTTCGAGATCCTCGACGAGATCGAGCAGAAGCTGGCGCTGGACACCGCGC
Source organism: Mesorhizobium sp. BHscii (assembly GCF_053848065.1). Classification (NCBI taxonomy): domain Bacteria; kingdom Pseudomonadati; phylum Pseudomonadota; class Alphaproteobacteria; order Hyphomicrobiales; family Phyllobacteriaceae; genus Mesorhizobium; species Mesorhizobium sp. BHscii. Next base: position 293,293 of record NZ_JBSPKW010000005.1, read on the forward strand.
CGATCACCTGGCCGATCGGCCGCGGCAAAACCTTTTCCGGTACCTATCATCTGGCGCTGAACGCGGTACGCAAGGGCGACGCCGAGAAGGACCGCACGCCGGTCAACGGTCCCGATTCCAACCGCGTCGCCGGCCTGTTGCCGGAAAACGAGCGCGAAGGCTTTATCGAGGAGCTGGAGCTGGCGCGCGAAGCCTGCCGTCGGCTCGACATCGATTCCTTCCGCGAGGGTCATTTGACGCCGGTCTATTTCGGTTCGGCGCTGCGCAATTACGGTGTGCGCGACCTGATCGAGGCGCTTGGCGCCTACGGGCCGCCGCCGCGCGCCCAGGAGGCAGATACCCGCAAGGTCGAGGCGACCGAGGACAAGATGACCTCGTTCGTCTTCAAGATTCAGGCCAACATGGATCCCAACCACCGCGACCGCATCGCCTTCGTCCGCGTCTGCTCGGGCAAGCTCGAGCGCGGCATGAAGGCCAAGCTGGTGCGCACGGGAAAACCGATGAGCCTGTCTGCGCCGCAATTCTTCTTCGCTCGCACCCGCGTCACCGCCGACGAGGCTTTCGCCGGCGACGTCGTCGGCATCCCCAATCACGGCACGCTGCGCATCGGCGACACGCTGACCGAGGGCGAGGAGATCCTGTTTCGCGGCGTGCCGAACTTCGCGCCGGAAATCCTGCGCCGCGTTCGCCTCGGCGACGCGATGAAGGCCAAGAAGCTGAAGGAAGCGCTGCACCAGATGGCCGAGGAAGGCGTCGTGCAACTGTTCTCGCCGGAGGATGGTTCACCGGCCATCGTCGGTGTCGTCGGTGCGCTGCAGCTCGACGTGCTGAAGGAGCGGCTGAACTTCGAATACACGCTGCCCGTCGATTTCGAGATGTCGCGCTTTTCCGTGTGCCGCTGGATATCGGCTGACGACAAGGCCGAGGTGCATCGCTTTATCGAGGCGCATCGCGGCGACATTGCCCGCGATCTCGACAACGACCCGGTGTTCCTGGCCCAGCACGCCTTTTCGCTCAACTACGAGGCCGAGCGCTGGAAGGCGATTCGCTTCGCCGCGGTCAAGGATTACCAGGTCCGCGACAAGGCGGCTTGAACTAGACTCAGCGCCTTCCCTTCCCCCCTTGTGGGGAAGGTGGATTGACACGGAGAGCCGAGCCGGATGAGGGGTGTTGCACAGAGTGCCGGCGGCGCCAAGCTGGAACACCCTCATCCGACCGAGCTTCGCTCGGCCACCTTCTCCCACAACAAAGGGAGAAGGGAAGATCGGACGGCTCGATCACCCCCTGGCCGCCTCTTCGATCTTGGCGATGTCGATCTTGGTCATCTGCATCATCGCCTGCATGACACGGCCGGCCTTTTCCGTGTCGGGGTCCTGCAGCAGCTTCGGCAACTGCTCGGGAACGACCTGCCAGGAGACGCCGAATTTGTCCTTCAGCCAGCTGCACTGGCTGGGCTCGCCACCGCCCTCGATGAGCCTGTCCCAGAAATAGTCGACCTCCTCCTGCGTCTTGCAGTCGATGGACAGCGAGACTGCCTCGGTGAACTTGAATTGCGGCCCGCCGTTGAGCGCCTGGAACTGAACGCCGTCGAGCTCGAAATAGGTTACCAGCACTTTGCCCTCACGATCGCCGCTGCCCTTGGGCCAGCGCATCACGCTCAGCACCTTCGAGTTCTTGAAGATGGAGATGTAATGGTTCATGGCCTCCTCGGCCTGGTCGTCGAACCACAGGCAGGGGGTGATCTTTTGCATTTGCTTGCTCCTCGGGCTGGTTTTTGTTGTCACTCGTAAAACGGCCGGCTGGCGATTGATGCCCGTCCGCGCCGTCTGCCCAAGGACGCTCGGGCAAAACATAATCCGACAGCACCTCTGACTTTTTTACTGCCTGGGCCGGCTTACCGTCTTTGGCTCAAGATCCCGGCGCATCGCAAAACCGTGGCCAGAGCAGACCGCGGCGTATATAACGCCGCTCAATTCCGGTTTTCCGCGCCTGTCCGGGCGCGGCGCAGACAGCAAGGACAGTCTATGCCCGCCTATCGCTCCCGCACCACCACACATGGCCGCAACATGGCCGGCGCCCGCGGCCTGTGGCGCGCCACCGGCATGAAGGATTCCGATTTCGGCAAACCGATCATCGCGGTGGTCAACTCCTTCACTCAGTTCGTGCCGGGCCACGTCCATCTCAAGGACCTTGGGCAGCTGGTTGCCCGCGAGATCGAAAAGGCCGGCGCTGTCGCCAAGGAATTCAACACCATTGCGGTCGACGACGGCATCGCCATGGGCCATGACGGCATGCTGTATTCGCTACCGTCGCGCGAGCTCATCGCCGACTCGGTCGAATACATGGTCAATGCCCACTGCGCCGACGCGATGGTCTGCATCTCCAATTGCGACAAGATCACGCCGGGCATGCTGATGGCGTCGCTGCGCCTCAACATCCCGACCGTCTTCGTCTCCGGCGGGCCGATGGAAGCCGGCAAGGTGGTGCTCGCCGGCAAGACGCAGGCGCTCGATCTGGTCGACGCCATGGTCGCGGCTGCTGACGACAAGGTCTCCGATGAGGACGTCAAGACCATCGAGCGCTCGGCCTGCCCGACCTGCGGCTCCTGCTCAGGTATGTTCACCGCCAATTCGATGAACTGCCTGACCGAGGCGCTCGGGCTTTCGCTGCCCGGCAACGGCTCGACGCTGGCCACGCATGCCGACCGCAAGCGGCTGTTCGTCGAGGCCGGCCATCTGATCGTCGATCTCGCCCAGCGCTACTACGAGCAGGACGACGACACCGCGCTGCCGCGCAGCATCGCCTCGAAAGGCGCCTTCGAGAACGCCATGACCCTCGACATCGCCATGGGCGGCTCGACCAACACCGTGCTGCACATCCTGGCTGCCGCGCATGAAGGCGAGATCGATTTTGATCAGGACGACATTGACGCACTGTCACGCAAGGTGCCGGTGTTATGCAAGGTTGCCCCCGCCAAGGCGGATGTGCACATGGAAGACGTCCACCGCGCCGGCGGCATCATGGCGATCCTCGGTCAGCTCGATAACGCCGGACTGATCAACCGCGACCTGCCGACCGTACATACGCGAACGCTCGGCGAAGCGCTCGACCATTGGGATATCTCGCGCACGTCAAGCCAGAATGTCCGCGACTTCTTTCTGGCGGCCCCGGGCGGCGTGCCGACGCAGGTCGCCTTCAGCCAGGATCGCCGCTGGGACGAACTCGATCTCGACCGGGAGAAGGGTGTCATCCGCTCGGCCCAATATCCTTTTTCAAAGGACGGTGGCCTGGCCGTGCTGAAGGGCAACCTTGCGCTGGACGGCTGCATCGTGAAGACCGCGGGCGTCGATGAATCGATCCTGAAATTCACCGGCCCGGCCAGGGTGTTCGAAAGCCAGGACGCCAGCGTCAAGGCGATCCTGTCCAACGAGGTCAAGGCCGGCGATGTCGTCGTCATCCGCTACGAAGGGCCACGCGGCGGCCCCGGCATGCAGGAAATGCTATACCCGACCAGCTATTTGAAATCGAAGGGCCTCGGCAAAGCTTGCGCGCTGGTCACCGACGGCCGCTTTTCCGGCGGCACCTCGGGCCTGTCGATCGGCCATGCCTCTCCCGAGGCGGCGGAAGGCGGGCTGATCGGGCTGGTGCATGAGGGCGACACGATCGAGATCGATATCCCGAACCGCACCATCCGGCTTGCCGTCGACGATGCCGAACTGGCCGCCCGCCGCGCAGCGATGGAGGCCAAGGGAGCTGCCGCCTGGAAACCAGAGGAAAAGCGCGAGCGCAAGGTGACGATGGCTTTGCGCGCCTATGCATCAATGGCGACCAGTGCTGCCAAGGGTGCGGTAAGGTATGTGCCGGAATAGGTTCGCTTTTCCTTCTCCCCCTTGTGGGAGAAGGTGGATTGGCGCGTAGCGCCAAGACGGTTGAGGGGTGCTGGACGGAGTGCCGTCGGTGCCAAGCTGGAACACCCCTCATCCGGCCGCTTCGCGGCCACCTTCTCCCACAAGGGGAGAAGGAAGAACCGCGCCTGGAGGGTCCGCCTTGCGGCAGCACGCTGCACGGAAAGAAACGGCTTTTTGAACGAGGTGGCTTCAGATGGATTTCGACCTTATCGTCCGCGGTGGCATGCTGCCCAACGGCACGATCGCCGATATCGGCATCGTCGGCGAGACGATCGCGGCCATCGAGCCCGAGCTGAACGTTACCGCAGGCACGGCGATCGACGCCCATGGCAATCTGGTCTCGCCGCCTTTCGTCGATCCGCATTTTCACATGGACGCCACGCTCTCGCTGGGCATCCCGCGCATCAACGCGTCGGGCACACTGCTGGAAGGCATTTCGCTGTGGGGCGAACTGAAGCCGCTGTTGACGCACGAAGCGGTGCGCGAGCGCGCGCTCGCCTATTGCGACTGGGCTGTCACCATGGGCCTGCTCGCCATCCGCACCCATGTCGATGTCTGCGATACCAGGCTGCTGGCGGTCGAAGCCCTGCTCGATGTGAAGAAAACGGTCGCGCCCTATATCGACCTGCAACTGGTCGCCTTCCCGCAGGACGGGTTTTATCGCTCGCCGACGGCGCGCGATAACACCATCCGGGCGCTTGACATGGGTGTCGACATCGTCGGCGGCATTCCGCATTTCGAGCGCACCATGGCCGACGGCACGCGTTCGGTGACGGAACTGTGCGAAATCGCGGCAGAACGCGGCCTCATGGTCGACCTGCATTGCGACGAGACCGACGATCCGCTGTCGCGCCATATCGAACAACTGGCCTATGAGACGCAACGCCTCGGCCTGCAGGGCAGGGTCGCCGGCTCGCATCTCACTTCGATGCACTCGATGGACAATTACTATGTCTCGAAGCTGTTGCCGCTGATCGCCGAGGCAGGCGTCTCGGCGATCCCCAATCCGCTGATCAACATCATGCTGCAGGGCCGGCACGACACATTCCCCAAACGCCGCGGCCTGACGCGGGTTAAGGAAATGCTTGCCCACGGCATCCGCGTCGGCTGGGGCCAGGATTGCGTGCTCGACCCCTGGTATTCGCTGGGCACCGCCGACATGCTCGACGTCGCCTTCATGGGCCTTCACGTCGCCCAGATGTCGAGCCCGGCCGACATGGCGCGCTGCTTCGACATGGTCACCAACGTCAACGCCGCCATCATGGGCCTCGACCATCTCGGCCTGGCGGTCGGCAAGCGCGCCAGTCTCGTCGTCCTCGATGCCGGCGACCCGGTCGAGGCCTTGCGCCTGCGTCCCGAGCGCCTCTGCGTCATCGCCAGGGGCAAGGTGGTGGCCGAGCGGGCCAGGCAGGAAACTCGGCTTTCGATCGCGGGACGGCCGGAAACGGTGAACCGCAGGCATCGCCCGCCACTTCATGTCCAATAGTTGGCAGGCCCAATAAGACGTTGGACCTGCATCAGGCCGCGCGTCGATCAGATTGATAGGTCCTGACCGCAAGTCTACAATCAACCTCCAGTTTTATGTCGAGGAAGCCACCATGTGGTACAAGACGGCTACGGTGGTCGCGTTGGCGGCGACCTGTGCAGGCTGCATGACGGCCGAAGACCGTCGTGCCGCGGACGAGGCGAAATGCCGGTCCTACGGCTTCGTCAGAAAAAATGATGCCTTCGCCGAATGTCTGCAGCGCATCGATCTGGCGCGCCGCGCTGAGCTGAGAAGTGCGTCGGTTTTCGATCCCTGGGACCGGCCGGTGATCTATCGTCCGGTCATCATTCGGTCACGGCCAAAGTAGGCCGTTCAAGCGGCGATCTAGAGCATCGCACCCAAAAGTGGGTACCGGTTTTGGGAAAATTCGATGCTCCAATAAAAAGATGGAGCGGCGGTACGATTCGATTTGAAAGTCCGCCGCCCTAGTGTAGGCCTAGCCGATTTCCGGCTCTGGTCCGGCCGGGGTTTCCGATTTCCGCTCGTCAAAGCGGCTGCTTGCGTCTACGACGCTGCTTACCGAGCTTTCATGCGGGAGGAAGCGACATCGGCATGGCACAGCCACCAGCCCAGAATTCGACGATCAGGAATGTGCTTTTGGCCGGCATTCTGCTGATGCTGGCCGGCGATTTCCTGTTTGCGTTGAACGATGCGATGGGCAAATGGCTGGTCACCAGCTTTTCCGTCGGCCAGGTCGTGCTGATCCGTTCCATCGGCGCGTTTTTCGTGCTCGGCCCGATGATCGCGCGTCAAGGTGCGGCCAATCTGTTCCGCATGGAGCGCCTGGAACTGCAGGTCTTGCGCGTCGTCATGACCACGCTTGACACGGCGCTGTTCTATGCCGCCGTCGTCTACCTGCCGCTCGCCGACGTCATGAGCTTCTACATGGCCGGACCGATCTACGTGGCGGCGCTGTCGCACCTGTTGCTCGGTGAAAAGGTCGGCTGGCGCCGCTGGATGGCGATCCTGGTCGGCTTCTGCGGCGTGCTGATCATGCTCAAACCGTCCTCGGCCGCGTTTTCGCTGTCGTCGACCTTCGCGCTGGCCGGAAGCATTTCATTCGCCTTCGCCATCATCCTCAACCGGCGGTTGCGTGGCACCAGCGACACCTCGTTGGTTACCTGGCAAACCATCGGCACGCTGCTGGTCGGCGGGTTTCTCACCATCGGCAACTGGCAGACGCCGTCCTCGCTCGATTTCGGCGCCATGCTGCTTCTTGGCATCGTCTCCTGCGGCGCGCATCTGATGATCACCAGGGCGCTGAAGCTGGCGCCGGCGTCGACGCTGGCGCCGTTGCATTACAGCCTGCTGCTGTGGGCCGTGATCTTCGGGCTGGCCTTCTTCGGCGACATGCCCGGTCCGCGCATCCTGATCGGCTCGGCCATCATCGTACTGGCCGGCCTGTTCATCTTCCATCGCCAGAAGGTGGTGGACACTGTGCCGCCGGAAAACGTGCCGAAAGGCGTCAACTAATGCATGTCGCCCAAAAGTGCGCAGCGGTTTTGGGGCAACGACATGCATAAAAACAAGGACTTAAAGCACACCGCGTGAATCCCATCACGTGGCGTGCTTTAAGGTTCCAGATTTCTGGCGCCTAACCCGCGCGCACCGCCGTCAGATGCCTTGAGAAATCGGCCGTCTCCATTAGTGCTCTGCAGCGTGAAAAGCGACCGTCGGCATAGGCGCGGAAATCGTCGGCCGGATTGCTGTTGGCAAGCTGGATCAGCCCCCACAGCGTCCACAAGAGATCGCACATCGCCTTGTAGATGACGACGCGGCCCCGCTCCGCCGGCGTCGGCTCGCCACCGAAATAGGCGTGCATCATCTCTTCCTCCTGCGCGATGTCGAATTGTCCTTCGACGCTGAGGTCGCCGAGATCCCAGAGCGGATCGTTCATTCCGGAATATTCCCAATCGACGATCCACATCCTGTCGCCCGTATCAAGGAAGTTTTCGCACAGCGGATCGCAGTGGCAGGCGACAAGAGGCAGCGGATGCGCGGCAAGCGCCGAGCGCACGCTTTCCGCCTCGCGTACCACGTCGTGATAGCCGGCGGGCAGGGCAACGGCCTTGGTCGACAGCACCTTCAGGTAGTCGTCGATCATCGCAAACAGCTCGAAGCGGAAGGGAAACACCGCGCCGGATGTGTGCAGCATGCGAAAGGCCTTGCCAGCGCGCGCCGGACTGCCCGTCCGCGTCTTGAATTTTTCCGGCGACATCGTCTCGGCGCCGGCGATGAAGCGCGTCACCATCACACCTGTTTCGCCGTCGACATGCAGCAACTCGGGGCTGACGCCGGCCTTGGCGGCTTCCCGCGCCGCCACCGCCTCGTTGGCGCGATTGATATACTCCTCGGTGCCTTTGCCGGGAATCCGCAGGCAGACATCTCCAGCCCTGAAGACGAGGTTGGTGAGGCCGCCAAGCCGCTCCAAGGGTCCCTCGTAACCGGCCAGCCCCGGAATGACTGCAAGCGCCGCACGTGCTTCCTCGTCCACCATCGCTTCCGCCCTCTTTGCGTCTTTATTTGTGGCCACGACGGTTCCACAAATTTCGCCGTTTGGCTATCATCGGCGGCATGCGATTCACTCCAGCGCCGCACGGTCCTATCGGACGCGGAAGGACGCTGCTGCACTTTGATTTTGCGGACGGGACTGCGATGGCGGACAGGAAAAATGAAGGCGCGCTCGCCGCGGCCTATGCAGCGAAGCGGCCTGAAGAAGTGGCGGCGCTCTACGACCGCTGGTCCGACACCTACGACGCCGACATGTCGGCGGCCGGTTATCGCCATCCGACCATCTGCCTCGCCCTGCTTGCCCGCCACTTGCCGCGCGGCGCGGCACCGCTCCTCGATGCCGGTGCCGGCACCGGGCTCATCGGCGAGTGGCTGAAGATCGCGGGCTATCCGCAGGTCGAGGCACTCGACATCTCGGCGGGCATGCTGGCCAAAGCGGAGCGCAAGGGCGTCTATTCGGCGCTTCACTGCCTGGCGCTCGGCGGCCCGCTGCCTTTCGCCGATAATGCCTATGCCGGGATCATATCGGCCGGCGTCTTCACCTCGGGCCATGTCGGCGCCGAGGGGCTCGACGAACTGATCCGCATTTGCCGGCCGGGCGGGATAATCGTGCTGACGGTCAAGAAAACGCTGTGGGACGCCAGTTTTGCCGCGCGGATCGCCGACCTCGATGCGAAGGGCGTCGTCACACGTGCCGAGGAGACGTCGCCCTATGTCTCCATGCCGGGCGAGGCGGACACCGTGCCGAGCCGCGGCCTCGTTCTGCGCGTGAACTGATCATTCTTCCATTCCCCTCGTTAAGGTTCCCGTGCGCTCGATGTCACCAAAAGTGATACTGCTGGCGAAGCCAATTTGGCCGCGGCTAGACAATTGACAGCCCGAGTTTACAAGCAACATGTTGCCCCCGAACTGGGCTTATTTCCGACTTCGCCAGCAGTATCAAAAGTGCCCAAGAGCCGACCTCCTTTACGCCTCCGGGAAGTCAGGCGGCTTGCAGCCGTCGGTGAAGGTGCGTCAACGCCGGCGTCTGTCCGACATTTCATTGGATTATCCTCCTCAGCACTGCCTTCACAGGGCCGGGCAGGAACCTGCTCAATCGCGACCGCAGACCTCTCGACCTTCTGCGCACTCCGGTAATGCACGGGAGCTGCTCGATATACTCTGGCCTTTCGGGGCGATCGATCTCGGGCGATGCGTCCGTAATGGGCGAGGAGAGCAGTGGCTGACTCCGCCCTTTGATAGCAACCAGGGTGATGCGATCCCTCCAGACGACATGCCTGTCCCCTTCTGCAGCCAGCGGCCATTTGGGATTATGATACTCGTAGGGGTTCAAGCACTCGTAGACGGACGTGAAGCCCACGTGTCGGAGTAGGTTGCAGAGCGATGCACGCGTGAAGAGGAAGGCCTTCGGGTTGTCAAGCGAGTTCCAGAGCGCTGCCAGCTTCTCCTCGGAGGTCGCATCAGTATCGTGTTCCTTGCTATACCTGCCCCAGTAGGTCTTCCCCTTCCAAGTGTACGACGCTTCGTCGCTGAGGCTGATATGGGTATCGATTATTGATATTTTTCCGCAAACCTTCGAGATTCTCTCCACGAAGTCCATGACATCCGGAGTATCCAAGTGGTAAAGGATCCCCAAACATAGAACAACATCGAAACGACCATGGCGCTCCTCGTCGAGGTTGCGCACGTCATTTAGGGCGAGTTCGAGGTTGTCCAGGGAGAGTACCTCCTTAGCGAAGTGCACCTTCTCAAGGTTCGCCTCCCGACCCTCGATGGCGAGCACGTCGGCCCCATGGAGCGCGAACTCGATCCCGTATTGCCCCTCGAGACACGCCAGGTCCAGAACGCGAAGCTTCTCCAACGGCTTCCCCGCAAGATCTGCAGCGATCTGCACGAAGCGCCTCAATCGGGCGTCCCAGTGCGGCTCATCGAACGTGTCAATTTGATCGGCCAGATGGATGGAACCTGCCGTCCAGGGGCCGAACCTTTCGATAATCTTCTGCTTTTTCTCCTTGATTTCGTTTATTTGCATATTGTGCCCTCGTCATAGAAAAACAGTCTCGAATGTGTAGAATCCAGGTGAAACGCTAGACAAGTTTCAGGAAAAGTGAATAGCGTTTTATCTCAGTAACCCTAGAGCGGTTCTCGATCTGACGTACGGACTCAAGCTCGGTGCTTATAGGCGCCGGTTTTGCCGCGCGGTCGCCGACCTCGAGACGAAGCGCGTCGTCACGCGTGCCGAGGAGACGTCGCCCTATGTCTCCATGCCGGGCGAGGCGGACACCGTGCCGAGCCGCGGCCTCGTTCTGCGCGTGAGCTGGTCTAAAGCGCGTCGCATTTGAACGGATTCATGCGACGCGCTTTAGGTTCTTGTTTTTATGCGTGTCGTTATCGCAAAACCGCTGCGCACTTTTGCGCGACATGCATTAGGCTCTGATTCTTGCTCCCGCCGGATCGTAAAGCGGCTCGAGATGGATTTTTGCCGGCGTCCGCTCCATCGCCACCACCAGCTCGTAGTCGCCGGAGGCGAGGAAATCGTCGCTGACGCCATCGGCGTTGCGCACATAGCCGTAGCCGATGTTCCTGCCGACCGTGTAGCCATAGCCGCCGCTGGTCAGGTAGCCGACCGGCTCGCTGTTGCGCAGGATCGTTTCGCGCCCGAGCAGCACGACCTCGCAATCTTCGACCGTGAAGCCGGCAAAGCGTTTTTTCAACGCAGCGCCGCTGATCTTTTCCAGCGCCCGCCGTCCGAGAAAATCGGTATTCTTGCGAAGCTTCACCGCCCAGCCGAGGCCGGCCTCCTGCGGCGTGTCATTGGGCGTGATGTCGGAGCCCCAGGCGCGGTAGCCTTTTTCCAACCGCAGCGATTCCAGCGCCCGGTAGCCGACCGGGCGAATGCCGTGCTTCTCGCCCGCCGCCATCAGCGCGTCGAAGATTTCGCCCGTCGCCGCGATCGGCACATGCAGCTCCCAGCCGAGCTCGCCGACATAGGTGACGCGCAGCGCCCGAACTGTGTGGCCGGCGATGGAGATTTCCCGCACATGTCCGAACGGGAAAGCGGTGTTCGACACGTCCGCATCGGTCACCGCAGCCAGCACGTCGCGGGCGCGCGGCCCCATCAGCGAAAGCGTGCCGAAATCCTCGGTGACATCGGTGAGCGTCACGTCGAGCTCGCTGCCGACATGGTCGCCGATCCACGAGAAATCATGCGTCCTAAAACCGGTGCCGGTGACGACGTAGAATCGTTCTTCGCCGAGCCGCGCCACGGTCAAGTCGGCCTCGATACCGCCGCGCGTGTTGAGAAGCTGCGTGTAGGTGAGCCGGCCGACCGGCTTGGCGACGTCGTTGGCGCAGATCCAGTCGAGCGCCTTCAGCGCATCCGCACCGGTCATTTCGTATTTGGCGAAGGACGACTGGTCGAAAATTCCGACGTTCTCGCGCACGTGCCGGTGCTCGTCGCCGACCGGCGCGAACCAGTTTTGCCGGCCCATCGAATAGATGTCCTTCGGCTCGACGCCTTCGGGCGCAAACCAGTTCGGCCGCTCCCAACCGAGTTTGGAGCCGAACACGGCGCGGTGCTTTTGCAGCCGTTCATAGAGCGGCGACACGATCCGCGGCCGGCCCGTGACATACTCCTCATGCGGGAAGCCGATCGTGTAGTGCTTGCCATAGGCTTCCAGCGTGCGGTCGCGGACCCATTGCCGGTCGCGGTACAGGTCGGAAAAGCGTCTGATATCGACCACCCACAGATCGAGTGGCGCCTCGCCGTCGACCACCCATTGCGCCAGCACCCAGCCGGCGCCGCCGCCCGCCGCGATGCCGAAGGCGTTGAAGCCGGCGCCGACGAACATGTTGGCGCATTCGGGCGCCACGCCGAGAATGAAATTGCCGTCCGGCGTAAAACTCTCCGGCCCGTTGATCATCTGCTTGACGCCGACGGTTTCGAGCGCCGGAACCCGCGCGATCGCTTGGTTCATATGCTGCTCGAAATGATCGTAATCGTCGTCGAACAGCCGGAACTCCCAGTCATCAGGGACATCGTCGCCGGGAAGACCGGTCGTCCAGGCTTGCGGGTTCGGCTCATAGCCGCCCATCACCAGCCCGCCGACCTCCTCCTTGAAATAAATGCGGCGGTCGGGGTCGCGGATCGTCGGCGCATCGCTCGCCAACCCGTCTATTCTTTCGGTGACGATGTACTGGTGCTTCACCGGCTGCAGCGGCACGTTGATGCCGGCAAGGGCGCCTACCTGCCGCGCCCATTGTCCGGCACAGTTCACCACCTTGCCGCAGGCGATATCCCCCTTGTTGGTCTTTACCGCGGTGATGCGGCCATCCTTCATGTCGAAGCCGGTAACGCGGACATCCTCGAACAGTCTGGCGCCATGCATGCGCGCGCCTTTGGCCAGCGATTGCGTGATGTCGGAAGGGCTTGCCTGCCCGTCGGTCGGCAGCCAGCTGGCGCCGACGAGATCGCCGGCCTCCAGCAGCGGCCACATTGTCTTGACCTCGGCCGGTGACAGCAACTGCATATCCATGCCGAAGCTTTTCGCCGTCGTCGCCAGCCTCTTATACTCGATCCAGCGGTCGGCATTGGTAGCGAGCCTGAGGCACCCGGTCATCTTCCAGCCGGTGGCCAGCCCGGTTTCGGCTTCCAGCCCCTTGTAGAGATCGACCGAATATTTGAGCACGCGGGTGATAGAGGCCGAAGACCGCAACTGGCCGACCAGCCCCGCCGCATGCCATGTGGAGCCCGAAGTCAGTTTGCCCTGTTCCAAAAGCACGACATCGGCCTTGTGGTCACGCGCCAGATGATAGGCCGTCGAACAGCCGATGATGCCGCCGCCGATGACGACGATCTCGGCGTGAGCGGGCAATGTCATGATTTCTGTCCGTATTTCGTTCGGTAGTTTTCCAGCGCGGCATCGAGCCGGGTCAGGTTTTCGTCGGTATAGGCAACGTAGTCGATGCCGGGCGCGTCGAGATAAAGTTCGGAAACCATGCTCCACATCGCCTCGCGCAGCAGCGATGCGCATTGCATGGCCGCATGCGAGCGGCGGATCGCCTCGTCCGGCTCCTTCATGAAATAGGCAGTCAGGAAGGCGAAGGACTCCTCGTCGTTCATGCTGGCGTTCGAGGCGACGCCGGCGAGGTCGAACATCGCCGTGTTGAAGCCGGCATATTCAAAGTCGATCAGCCACAGTCTATGGCCGTCGTCGAGAATATTAGCCGGCAAGAGATCGTTGTGGCCAAAGACGATCGGCAGCAGTTTCTGCGCCCGTTCGAGTTCGTCCGCAAGCGTCAGCAGCCGCGGCAACTCGCTTCGCATGCGGCTGCCGGCTTCCTCCAGCGTGCGCGCATAGTCGCGGATGACATGGAACACCCAGAACATGAAACCGGCGCCGGAGACATGATTCGGCATCTCCCGATGGAAGCCGCGCATCAGGGCGGCGACGCGGCCGATATTGGCGCGTACGTCTTCCGCGACATAGGTCTTGGCGCCGAGAAATTCCGTCACCAAGATGCCGGGCTCGGAATGGTGGACCGCAGGCGCGAAGCCGGCGGCGTGCGCCGCGCGCGCGGTCATCACCTCGCGCTCGCGAAAGACGTGGTGGAATGGAAAGTCCTGGCCAAAGCGCACGACATGCCGCCCAGCTGCGTCCTTGACCAGATAGTTGGCGTTGCTCAGGCCGCCCGGCAGCGGCGCAATCTCGATGCTGCCGGTCCAGCAGGGCAGGGCGCGGATGCGGTCTTCGGCGGTCACAGGTTCATCCCTCGTTGGCGGGGTTCAAGACGCCGCGGGCGAGACAAAGATGGCGGCCGGCAGGAGGGAGCAATGCGAAAATCTCGTCGGTGCGGGATGCCAGGATCGGTATCCCGCACCGCACCGACGAGCCCCTGTGCCGGGTTCTTCGACGCCGGCATCCGCCCCCGCGGATTCGAAACAGTCCTTTTCCCTTACGTCAGACGATTTTCCAGACGTTCGGGCAGGCGAATTTTGGTGCGGCTCTGCCATCGTTCTCCCGTGGCAGTTCCGAGCCTGTCACGAGCCAGTGTCACGCCATGTGATCCGGCTTGTCAACGAAAACTTGTGGCTTTTTGTGTCTTCTTGCCCGAATGCTTTAGGATTCCTTGCGAACTGTGGCCGATTTGCCTTAGAAGCAGTCAGTAGCGCAACAATCCTATTGGGCGAACCCGATGATCCATTCCAAACGACATGGCGAAATCCTGCGTGTCCTGCAGGAAGAGGGCACCGTCACCATCGCCAGCCTGGCCGACCGGCTGGGCGTCTCGCTGGAGACCGTGCGCCGCGACGTCAAGCCGCTGACCACTGACGGTTCGATCCTGAAGATGCATGGCGCCGTCGGCCTGCCGTCGATGGCCGGCGAGGCGCCATTCGAGCGGCGCATGCGCGAGAATGCCGATGCCAAGCGCGCCATTGCCCGCTTGGTTGCCGCAACCATCCGCGACGGCGAATCGATCATGCTCGACACCGGCACCACCACATCTTTCCTAGCCCGCGAGCTGCTCGGCCACCGGCGGTTGACGGTGGTCACCAACTCTTCGGATATCGCCCGCACGCTGGCCACCGTCAACGGCAACAAGGTCTATATGGCCGGCGGCGAACTGCGCAGCGATTCGGGCGCCGCCTTCGGCGTCTCGGCCATCGAATTCGTCAGCCGCTTTTCCGTCAGCCATGCGGTGATCTCCACCGGTGCGGTCGATGCCGTCACGGGCGTGATGGACTATGATCTGGAAGAGGCGGAATTCGCCCGCATGGTGCTGTCGCGCGGCCAGCGCTCGCTCGTCATCACTGACCACACCAAGTTCGGCCGCCAGGGCCTCGTCCAGGTTTGCGGCCTCGACGGTTTTTCCGAACTCGTCACCGATCGGCCGCCGCCGCGCGCCATCGCCTCCGCCCTTGGGCAAGCGGGCGCACGGCTCAGCATTGCCGGTGACGATAGCGGGACCTGACCTGGCCAGAGCAGTAAAGCGGTGAGCCTGAGATCGGCGGCTTTTCTTCCTTGCTGTCCCGGTGTTTAGTTCGGCGATGGCCTTCACAATCCGCCAATTGCAATTCTTCATCGCCGTCGCCGAGCAAGGCACGGTCTCGGGTGCTGCGCAGAATCTGTCCATCTCGCAATCATCGGTCACCGAGGCGATCAAGGAGCTCGAAGGCGATCTCGGCGTCGAACTGTTCGAGCGCCATCCGCGCGGCCTGAACATCACCCACAAGGGCCATCAGTTCCTGCGCCACGCGACAAAGATACTTGCCGACGTTTCCGACGCGCGCCGCGCCTTCTTCGGCGAGCAAGCGGCGGCGGGCGGCCGGCTGCAACTCGGTGTCACTTCGCTGGTCGCCGGCTATGTGCTGTCGGACCTTCTCGCCCGCTATCGCCGCGCCTATCCGGGCGTTGAGATTTCGGCCATCGAGGACAATGGCGATTACCTCGAACATCTGCTGATCGGCGGCAAGCTCGACATCGCCGTCATGGTCACCTCGAACCTGCGCGACCGCACCGCCCTGCAGTCCGAAATTCTCGAAGTCTCGGCCTATCGGCTATGGCTGCCGCTTGGCCATCCGCTGTCCGGCGCCGACATCATCGGCATTGGCGATATCGCCTCGGAGCCGCTGATCATGCTGACCGTCGACGAGATCGAGGAGAATACCGGAAAACTGCTGGCGGCGATCGGCGCTAAGCCGCACGTCGCCTTCCGCACCCGCTCGGTCGAAGCGGTGCGCAGCCTCGTCGCTACCGGCGCCGGCGTGGCGCTGCTGCCCGACCTCGTCTACCGGCCATGGTCGCTCGAAGGCGACCGCATCGAATCGCGCGATATTTCGGGCTCCTTGCCGGTTGTTCAGGTCGGCACGGTCTGGCGGCGCGGCTCCGGCCTGCCCCAGGCCGCGCGCGACTTCATCGGGCTTGCACAGTCGCAGCGGATGGTCCGTCAGCGGCCGGAGAAGATTGGTCGTTAATCTATCGGAAAAATCGATATCGCCATTCTGATAAATGAATTTGCGAAACCGGAAATTTCACAGCACTTTCACAATCAGGGACCAAAGCCGCCGCGAGAGTGCGGCCCCTCAAATGGGAGATCGATGATGAACTCATTCCTGAAGTCGTGCACTGCATTGACGGTCGCGCTGGCCTTCTCCGGCCAGGCGATCGGCCAAGTCAAGGAACTCGGCAAGGGCGAAGGCCAGGTCAACATTGTCGCCTGGCCCGGTTACATCGAACGCGGCGAAACCGACAAGAACTATGATTGGGTCACGTCTTTCGAGAAGAACACAGGCTGCAAGGTCAACATCAAGACCGCCAACACCTCCGACGAGATGGTCGCGCTGATGAATGAGGGCGGCTTCGACCTCGTCACCGCCTCGGGCGACGCTTCGCTGCGCCTCGTCGCCGGCAAGCGGGTCCAGCCGATCAACACCGATCTCATCCCGAGCTGGAGCACGGTCGACGACCGGCTGAAGGATGCGTCGTGGTTCACGGTTGGCGGCGTCCACTACGGCGCCCCCTACCAGTGGGGACCGAATGTGCTGATGTACAACACTGAGGTGTTCAAGGAAGCGCCGAAGAGCTGGAACGTCGTCTTCGAGGAGATGACCTTGCCTGACGGCAAGTCGAACAAGGGCCGCGTCCAGGCCTATGACGGGCCGATTCACATCGCCGACGCTGCCAATTATCTGATGTTCCACAAGCCGGAGCTCGGCATCAAGGATCCCTACGAGCTGACCGAGGATCAGTACAAGGCCGCCCTCGATCTGCTGCGCGTCCAACGCACGCTGGTCGGACGCTACTGGCATGACGCTGCCATCCAGGTCGATGACTTCCAGAACGAAGGCGTCGTCGCCTCCGGTTCATGGCCCTATCAGGTCAACACGCTGATTGCCGCCAAGAAGCCCGTCGCTTCGACCATTCCCCAGGAAGGCGTCACCGGCTGGGCCGACACGACCATGTTGGCGGCCGACGCAGCCCACCCGAACTGCGCCTATATGTGGATGGAGCACTCGCTGTCGCCGAAAGTGCAGGGCGATGTCTCCGCCTGGTTCGGTTCGCTCCCAGTGGTGCCGGCTGCCTGCAAGGGCAACGAATTGCTCGGCGACGAAGGCTGCAAGACCAACGGCTACGACAACTTCGAAAAAATCAAGTTCTGGAAGACGCCGGTGTCGAAGTGCGCCACCCAGGACCAGTGCGTGCCTTACTATCGCTGGGTGTCGGACTATATCGGCGTCATCGGCGGGCGGTGAGTTCGTCTCGCTCGTTGTGAGAGCGCAGCCCTGCCGTCACCCTTACCCTCTCCCCGTGAAGAACGGGGAGAGGGGGATCGCGAGCGTTGCGGCTAGCCCCTTCTCCGTCACTATACGGGGAGAAGGTGCCGGCAGGCGGATGAGGGGCAGCGCCGTCGCCTGAATTTGATCAGCCTGGGACAGCCCATGACGTCCGCCGTTTCGTTCACCAGAGTCTCGCGCCATTTCGGCAGCGTGCGCGCCGTCGACGTGGTCGACCTCGATATCGCGCCGGGCGAGTTCTTCGCCATGCTTGGACCTTCAGGTTCCGGCAAGACGACCTGCCTGCGGTTGATCGCCGGCTTCGAGCAGCCGACATCGGGGTCGATCTCCATTTTCGGCGAACGCGCCGAAGGCGTCCCGCCCTATCGCCGCAACGTCAACACCGTCTTCCAGGACTACGCGCTGTTCCCGCATCTGAACGTGCTCGACAACGTCGCTTACGGCCTGATGGTCAAGGGCGTCGGCAAGCCCGAGCGGCAGAAGGCGGCGGAGGAGGCGCTCTCGCTGGTCCGGCTTCCCGGCTACGGCGCCCGGCGTCCCAGCCAGCTTTCTGGCGGACAGCGCCAGCGCGTCGCGCTCGCCCGCGCGCTGGTCAACCAGCCCAAGGTGCTTCTGCTCGATGAGCCGCTTGGCGCGCTCGACCTCAAACTGCGCGAGAACATGCAGGAGGAGCTGAAGTCGCTGCAGAAGGCGCTCGGCATCACCTTCGTCTTCGTCACCCACGACCAGGGCGAGGCGCTGTCGATGGCCGATCGCGTCGCCGTCTTCAACGACGGCAAGATCATGCAGATCGGCACGCCGGAGGACATCTACCAGCGCCCGAAGACGCGCTTCGTCGCCGATTTCGTCGGCTCGTCCAATGTGCTGCCGCCGGATTTCGTCCAGCGTTATTCCGGCCAGCATCGCTGGGGCAGCCTGCGCCCTGAATCCATTCGCATCGGCCGGGCGGCGAAGGGCGATGGCGTTGCCGCTCGTCTCGTCTCGACCAATTATCTCGGCGCCACGACCAGACTGGCGCTCGACGCCGACGGCTTGCGCCTGCACGCGATCGTGCCGGCCGGTGCCGCCTTGCCGAAGGAAGGTGAGGCGGTCGTGCTCACCTTCAACCGCGAGCATTTGCATCTTATGGACGAGCCGGCATGATGGCAACTGTCGCTAATAGCCAAGACAAGGCGCTTCACGGCGCCCCCCTCTGTCCTGCCGGACATCTCCCCCACTTGGGGGGAGATCGGCAGCTTCGCCAGTGGCGCCTCTTCTGCAACGTTGGTGATTGGCGAAAGTGGTCGCGAGATCCGATCTTCCCCCTTGTGGGGGAGATGTCCGGCAGGACAGAGGGGGGCGCGAAGGAACGCAACCGGTCGAAGAAACCATGACTCTGACCGCGGCCCAGGCAAAACCTGCCCCAGCCCTCCTTCCTCGCGCGCGCGGCTTGCGCGGCGCGCTGTCGGACCTGTTCTGGCGCAGGCCCAAGCTCCTGCTGCTGTTGATGCTGCTGCCGCCGGTGCTGTGGCTCGGCATCGTCTATATCGGCTCGCTGTTCGCACTGCTCTTGCAGAGTTTTTTCTCGATCGACGAATTCTCCGGCCTCATCAACCGTGAATTCACGCTGAAGACCTATGGCGATCTGCTGCAGGCCGCAAATCTCGACATCATCTTGCGCACGGTGACGATGGCGGCCCTGGTCACGTTCGCCTCCGCGATCATCGCCTTTCCCATCGCCTATTACACGGCGCGCTATGCGCGCGGCCGCTGGAAGGCGCTGTTCTATCTCGGCATCATGCTGCCGCTGTGGTCGAGCTATCTGGTCAAGATTTACGCCTGGAAGCTCATCCTCGCCAAGGAAGGCATCCTGACCTGGCTGCTCGCCAAGCTGCATCTTCTATGGCTGCTCGATGCCTGGCTGTCGCTGCCGATCGTCGGCGGTAATTCCCTGTCGGTGTCGTCCACCGGCACCTTCATCGTCTTCGTCTACGTCTGGCTGCCCTTCATGATCCTGCCGGTGCAGGCGGCACTCGAGCGCGTGCCCGGCAATCTGGTCGAGGCCTCGTCCGATCTCGGGGCCTCGCCCGGCCAGACCTTCCGCAACGTGCTGTTCCCGCTGGCGCTCCCGGGCATCGTCGCCGGCTCGATCTTCACCTTCTCGCTGACGCTCGGAGATTACATCATCCCGCAGATCATCGGCACCTCGCGGCTGTTCATCGGCCAGGCCGTCTATTCGCAGCAGGGCACCGCCGGCAACATCCCGCTCGCCGCCGCCTTCACCGTGGTGCCCATCGTCATCATGGGCTTCTACCTCTGGGGCGCCAAGCGCATGGGGGCCTTCGATGCGCTCTGATGGCTCACCATCCGCTCCTCTCGGCCTGAAGATCGCCGCTGCCTGCGGCTTGCTGTTCCTGCATCTGCCGATATTCCTGATCTTCATCTATGCCTTCACGACCGAGGAAAGGAGCTTCGTCTGGCCGCCGCCGGGGCTGACGACGCAATGGTTCGCCGTCACCTGGAACCGCCCGGACGTGTGGCAGTCGCTGTCGCTGTCAGTGCGTGTCGCCGCTATCTCGACGCTCGTCGCCCTGGTCCTCGGCACGCTCTGCGCGGCCGCCGTGTCGCGAACACAGTTCTTTGGCCGCGAAATCATCTCGCTGCTGGTCATCCTGCCGATCGCGCTGCCCGGCATCATCACCGGCATCGCGCTGCGTTCAGCCTTTTCGCTGGCCGAGATTCCGTTCTCGTTCTGGACGATCGTGCTCGGCCACGCCACCTTCTGCGTCGTCGTTGTCTACAACAACGCTGTCGCCCGCTTTCGCCGCACCTCCGGCTCGATGATCGAGGCATCGATGGACCTTGGCGCCGACGGCTTCCAGACCTTCCGCCATGTCGTGCTGCCCAACATCGCCACCGCCCTGCTCGCCGGCGGCATGCTTGCCTTCGCGCTGTCGTTTGACGAGGTCATCGTCACCACCTTCACCGCCGGCCAGCAGCAGACGCTGCCGATTTGGATGCTGGAAGAACTGATCCGTCCGCGCCAGCGCCCGGTCACCAATGTCGTCGCCATGGTCGTCGTGCTGGTGACGCTGCTGCCCATCCTCGTCGCCTATTACCTCACC
This sequence comes from Mesorhizobium sp. BHscii, assembly GCF_053848065.1. Taxonomy (NCBI): domain Bacteria; kingdom Pseudomonadati; phylum Pseudomonadota; class Alphaproteobacteria; order Hyphomicrobiales; family Phyllobacteriaceae; genus Mesorhizobium; species Mesorhizobium sp. BHscii. The sequence goes on from NZ_JBSPKW010000005.1 coordinate 313,657, forward strand.
CGCGACGGCGACCAGATCGCCGGTTCGGGCAAATGACGTCAAGAATCCATAAGGGAGAGACTTCCATGGACACCAAGATGCTGATCGGCTCGAAATTCGAGAAGGGCACCGAAACCGAGGAACCAATCCTCAATCCGAAGACCGGGGCGACCATCCTCAACCTGCCCGAAGCGAGCCAGGCGCAGATCGAGGCAGCGGTGCTGGCGGCCGAAAAGGCCTTCGTCACCTGGTCGCGCACCACACCGGCGCAGCGCTCCGGTTATCTCCTAAAAATCGCCGATCGCGTCGAGGCCGCGGCACAAGATTTCGCTGCCCTCGAGGCGCTCAATTGTGGCAAGCCAATCAATGCCGTGCTCAACGACGAGATCCCGGCGATCGTCGACTGCTACCGCTTCTTTGCCGGCGCTGTCCGCTCGATGCCCGGCCAGGTCGCCGGCGAATACATCCCCGGTCACACTTCGATGGTCCGCCGCGATGCCATCGGCGTCGTCGCCTCGATCGCGCCCTGGAACTATCCGCTGATGATGATGGCCTGGAAGCTGGCGCCGGCGATTGCCGGCGGCAACACCGTCGTCTTCAAGCCTTCGGAGCAGACGCCGCTGAGCTCGCTGAAGCTGGCGAAGATCCTCGCTGAAATCCTGCCGGAAGGTGTCGTCAACGTTGTGCTCGGCCGCGGCGACAGCGTCGGCAACACGCTGATCAACCACCCGAAAGTCAACATGATTTCGATCACCGGCGACGTCGCCACCGGCAAGAAGGTGCTGCAGGCGGCAGCCAAATCGGTCAAGCGCACGCATCTCGAACTCGGCGGCAAGGCGCCGGTCATCGTCTTCGAAGATGCCGACCTCGGCGCGGTGATCAATGGCCTGCGCGCCTTCGGCTACTACAATGCCGGCCAGGACTGCACTGCCGCCTGCCGCATCTATGCCGGCAAGAAGATCTACGACAAGCTCGTCGCCGACCTTTCCTCCGCCGTCTCGACCATCAAATACAACCGCTCCGACGACACCGAGAACGAGATCGGGCCGCTCATCTCACGTCGCCAGCGCGACCGCGTCTCGAGCTTCGTCGAGCGCGCCTCGGAACTGAAGCACATCGAGATCACCACCGGCGGCAAGCCGGGCGAGGGCTCCGGCTTCTTCTACCAGCCAACCGTCGTCGCCGGCGCGCTGCAGGAAGACGAGATCGTGCGCCGCGAAGTATTCGGGCCGGTTGTCTCCGTTACCCGCTTTTCCGAGGTCGACGAGGCGGTGAACTGGGCCAATGACAGCGACTATGGCCTCGCGTCCTCGGTGTGGACCAAGGATGTCTCGCGCGCCATGGCGACAGCCGCTCGGTTGCAATATGGCTGCACCTGGATCAACACCCATTTTATGCTGACCAATGAGATGCCGCATGGCGGGCTGAAACAGTCCGGCTACGGCAAGGACATGTCACTATATGCCTTGGAAGACTACACGGCCGTCCGCCATGTGATGGTTGCGCACGGGTAGTCTCCCTTCTTCCCGTTGACGGCCAGGATGTTGCCGCGGGCGGCCTGGGCGGCGAGCTGCATCGTCACGCGCGCGGTCAGCCCCGTTGGCGGCCCGCGCGATTCAATCTCGCCAACATGCACGCTCTGCGCGCTGGCCACGCCGATCCCCTGTGCCGCATCACGCAGCGCCACCGCGCAGCGTATGGCGCGCGCTGGTCCGTCGAAGCTCGAGCACCAGCGCCCGCATCCGCTCCGGATAGGTGGCGGCGAACAGCATCGCCATCGGCGCGCCTTCCGAAGCACCGAGTAATGCCGCACGCCTGCTGCCGGCGGCGCCCATCACCGCGCGCACGTCGTCCATGCGTGTTTTCAAGGCTAGGTAGGTGATTAGTATCGATGCGGTCCGACAGACCGGTGCCGCGTTTGTCGAGCAGGATCAGCCGCGAGAAGGCTGAAAGCCGCTTCAGCAGCCGGCTCTAGCCTTCGTCTTCCCAGTGCAGGTCGAGATTGGAAATGAAGCCCGGCACGAAAACGAGATCGAACGAACCCGGCCGACCACCTGATAGGCGATCCGCACGTCACCGCTACGGGCATATCTGGTCTCGATCGGCCTCACGCAACGACCCCGCCCGGCCAGACGATTTCCTATCGTCAACCATAGCAGAGCCAAGCCGTTTGCGGCAGCCAAAGTTTAGAGGACTGGAATATAGGACCCTTTGGCGGCTCCTAGTGCATGTCGCGCAAAAGTGCGCAGCGGTTTTGCGATAACGACATGCGCCAAAAACAAAAAGTTAAAGCGCGTCGCATGAATCTGTTCAAATGCGACGCGCTTTAGGCTATTTCAGCGGGCCCGCGCTTTCGGCCTGCGTAGGCTGGGTGTAGCCAAGGCTCATGTCAGCCTGCTCGGGCGTCTTTGGTCGCTTGATCCTGGCCGAAGCGGCCACCACGAGCTCGTCGAAATTCTCGGTGCCGCTGTCCAGCATCTCGAAGAACTGCTGCCGCATCCTCGGCTCCCAGAACTTGTTGATGTGCTCGGCCACGCCGGCAATGCCTTCTTCGCGCGGTTTGGAATGGAAAAAGGCCGCGATCTGGTTGGCCATGCGCACCAGCTTTTCCCTGGTGCTGGTGATGTGGTCCTCGTCATGCGACATGCTTGGCAACTCCGCAAACCACCCGGTCAGGGTGGGTGAAAATATCGAAATCATCGCCGCGCACCAGCGCCACCAGCGTCATTCCGGCGGTCTCGGCCGTGCGGATGGCAAGGGCGGTCGGCGCCGAAACGGCGATGATGATGGCAGCACCGATGGCGGCCGTCTTCTGCACCATCTCCACCGAGACACGCGACGTCACCACGACCGCGCCCGACGCGCCTGAGATACCGGCTTTCGCCAGCGCACCGGCGAGTTTGTCCAGGGCGTTGTGGCGGCCGACATCCTCGCGCGCCATGACGATGCCCTTGCCGGGCACGTAGAAGCCGGCGGCATGTACCGCTCCGGTCTCCGTGTGCAGCGGCTGCACCTTCGACAAGAGCTTGACCGAGCGGGTGATGTCCTCGACACCAAGCGTAAGCTTGGACGAACCGACCGCATCGACCGAACGCATCGCTTCCTCGATCGACTCGATACCGCATAGCCCACAGCCGACGGGGCCGGCGAGCCGTCTGCGCCGCGCCTGGAAGCGCGCGTTGGCCCGGTCCTTCAACCGGATCTGGATGTCGATCCCGGCGCCGAGATCCTCGACCTCGATCGCCTCGATCTCTTCTGGCGCAGCGATAATGCCCTCGGTGAGCGAGAAGCCGAGCGCGAAATCTTCGAAGTCGGCCGGGCTCGCCATCATCACCGCATGCGTGGTGCCGGCGAAGGAGAACGCCACCGGCGTCTCTTCCGGCACCATGCGGTTGACGGCCGCAGTGCCGCTGGCGCGGTGTGCCAGCCGCGATATCTGCGTCGTTGCTTTGCGGCGCGCGGCCAAGACTACTCCGCCGCTTCCAGCGGGGCGATGCGCCGGCTCTGGCGGGCCTGCTCGTTATAGTCCCTCTGCCAGTCGGTCGGGCCATTGGACGGCGCCACCTGCACGGCGGTGACCTTGTATTCCGGACAGTTGGTTGCCCAGTCCGAGAAGTCGGTCGTGATCACATTCGCCTGCGTGTCTGGGTGATGGAAGGTCGTATAGACGACGCCCGGCGACACCCGGTCGGTGATCAGCGCGCGCAGCGTCGTCTCGCCGGAACGGCTCGCCAGCCGCACCCAGTCGCCTTCGCGGATGCCGCGGTTCTCGGCGTCGTGCGCATGGATCTCCAGCCGGTCCTCGGCGTGCCACATTACATTCTCGGTGCGCCTCGTCTGGGCGCCGACATTGTACTGCGAGAGGATCCGGCCGGTGGTGAGCAGCAGCGGATAACGCGGCCCGGTCCGCTCATCCGTCGCCACATATTCGGTGCGGATGAACTTACCCTTGCCGCGCACGAAACCATCGACATGCATGATCGGGGTGCCGAGCGGCGCCTTCTCGTTGCAGGGCCACTGCACCGATCCGACACGGTCGAGCAGCTCGAAGGAGACGTTGGCGAAGCTTGGCGTCGTCTTGGCGATTTCCTCCATGATCTCGGAAGGATGCTGATAGTTCCAGTCCAGCCCGATCGCGCGGGCAAGCTCCTGCGTCGCCTCCCAGTCGGCGTAGCGCGCCTTTGGCTCCAGAACCTTGCGCACCATGTTGATGCGGCGCTCGGCATTGGTGAAGGTGCCGTCCTTCTCGAGGAAGGTCGAGCCCGGCAGGAACACATGCGCATAGTTCGCGGTCTCGTTGAGGAAGAGATCGTGCACGACGACGCATTCCATCGCCGCAAGACCGCCCGCGACATGCTTGGTATCAGGGTCGGACTGCAGAATGTCCTCGCCCTGGATGTAGATGCCCTTGAAGCTACCGTCGACGGCGGCATCCAGCATGTTGGGAATGCGCAGGCCCGGTTCATCGTCCAGCTTCACGCCCCACAGGCTTTCATAGATGTCGCGCACGGCTTCGCCGGAGATATGGCGATAGCCGGGCAGTTCGTGCGGGAAGGAGCCCATGTCGCACGAGCCCTGCACATTGTTCTGGCCGCGCAGCGGGTTCACGCCGACGCCCGGCCGGCCGATATTGCCGGTGGCCATGGCGAGGTTGGCGATCGCCATCACCGTGGTTGAGCCCTGGCTGTGTTCTGTCACACCGAGGCCGTAATAGATCGCGCCATTGCCGCCGGTGGCATAGAGACGCGCCGCGCCGCGGATCAGCTCGGGATCGACGCCGGACAATCTGCCGACGGTTTCTGGGCTGTTTTCCGGCAAGGCGACGAAAGAAGCCCAGTCCTGGAACTCCGCCCAGTCGCAGCGTTCGCGGACGAAGGCCTCGTTGAAAAGACCTTCGGTGACGATGACATGCGCCAGCGCCGTCAGCACCGCCACATTGGTGCCGGGCTTCAGCGGCAGGTGATAGGCCGCTTCGATATGTGCCGACTTGACCATCTCGGTGCGACGCGGATCGAGCACGATCAGCTTGGCGCCCTGGCGCAGCCGCTTCTTCAGCCGCGAGGCGAACACCGGATGGGCGGAAGCGGGATTGGCGCCGATGATGACGGCGACGTCAGTGTAATCGACGGAGTCGAAATCCTGCGTGCCGGCCGAGGTGCCATAGGTCTGGCCGAGCCCGTAGCCGGTCGGCGAATGGCAGACGCGCGCGCAGGTATCGACATTGTTGTTGCGGAAGCCTTGCCGCACCAGCTTCTGGACGAGATAGGTTTCCTCGTTCGTGCAACGCGAGGAGGTGATACCGCCGATCGCGGTGCGTCCATACTGGTACTGGATACGGCGGAATTCCTTGGCCGTATGGGCGATCGCCTCTTCCCAACTCACCTCCCGCCAGGGGTCGGTAATCTTTTCCCGGATCATCGGCGACAGGATGCGATCCTTGTGGGTCGCATAGCCGTAAGCGAAACGGCCCTTCACGCAGGAATGTCCGTGGTTCGCCTTGCCCTCCTTGTAGGGCATCATGCGAATGACCTCGTCGCCCTTGACCTCGGCCTTGAACGAGCAGCCGACGCCGCAATAGGCGCAGGTGGTGACGGCCGAGCGCTCCGGCAGGCCCTTGGCAAGGACCGTTTTCTCGCGCAGCGCATCGGTCGGGCAGGCCTGCACGCAGGCGCCGCAGGATACGCATTCGGAAGCGATGAAATCCTCGTGCATGCCGGCGACCATGCGTGATTCGAAGCCGCGGCCCTCAATGGTCAACGCGAAGGTGCCCTGCACCTCCTCGCAGGCCCGCACGCAACGCGAGCAGACGATGCATTGCGCGGGATCATAGGTGAAATAAGGATTGGATTCATCGCGGGCGATGTAGTCGACAGCCAGCGAACCATGGCCGGGCGCTACGCCGTTCTCCTGCTTGACGTGGTTGCGGCCGTCAACGCCATAGCGGTTCTCGGTCAGACCGACCGTGTTGGCGACCTTGTCGAACTCGCTGGCGCCTGTGCCGGCCTTCTCGTTCCAGCCGGTCGGGTGGTCGGAGACATAGAGTTCCATCACGCCGCGGCGGATGGCGTTGAGGCGGTCGGTTTGCGTGTGCACGACCATGCCTTCGCCGACCGGCGTCGTGCAAGAGGCCGGCGTACCGCCGCGTCCATCGATCTCGACGAGGCAGACCCGGCAGGAGCCGAACGAGTCCAGCATGTCGGTCGCGCAGAGTTTGGGGATTTCGACGCCCGCTTCCATCGAAGCGCGCATGATCGAGGTCCCCGCCGGCACGGTCACCGACTTGCCGTCGACCGTCAGCGTCACCTGCTGTTCCGCTTCCAAAGCGGGCGTGCCGTAGTCGATTTCCTGGACCAGCGATTTGATGTCGAATGCCGCGTTCATACCTGTCCGCTCCTATTCCGCTGCTTCGGCGACCGGCGTCGGCCGAAAGTCGTCGGGGAAATGGTTGAGTGCACTCATCACCGGATAAGGGGTGAAGCCGCCCAGAGCGCAAAGCGAGCCGAACTTCATCGTGTTGCAAAGGTCGGTGACCAGCGCGATCTGCTTCTCGGGTTCGATGTTCTGGGCGAGCCGGTCCAGCACCTCGACGCCGCGCGTCGAGCCGATGCGGCAGGGCGTGCACTTGCCGCAGCTTTCGATGCTGCAGAATTCCATGGCGAAGCGCGCCTGCTTCAGCATGTCGGCGCTGTCGTCGAACGCGACGATCCCGGCATGGCCGATCAGTCCATCCTTGGCGGCGAACGCTTCGTAGTCGAACGGCGTATCGAACAGCGCGCGCGGGAAATAGGCGCCGAGCGGGCCGCCGACCTGCACGGCCTTGACCGGACGTCCTGTCGCGGTGCCGCCGCCGATATCATCAACGATCTCGCCCAGCGTCATGCCGAACGCAGCCTCATAGAGACCGGGATATTTGACGTTGCCGGCGATCTGGATCGGGATGGTGCCGCGCGAACGGCCCATGCCGAAATCCTTGTAGAAGGCTGCGCCCTTATCCATGATGACAGGCACCGAAGCCAGCGAGATGACGTTGTTGATCACCGTCGGCTTGCCGAACAGGCCCTTGTGCGCCGGCAGCGGCGGTTTGGCTCGCACCTGCCCGCGCTTGCCTTCGAGGCTGTCGAGCAGCGAGGTCTCCTCGCCGCAGACATAGGCGCCGGCACCGACACGGACTTCCATGTCGAAGGTATTTGGAGAACCCAGCACGTTGAGGCCGAGCAGGCCGGCCTTGCGGGCGATCGCGACGGCTTTCTGCATGACCGCTACCGCGTGCGGATATTCCGAGCGGATATAGATGAAACCCTTGGTAGCGCCCGTCGCGATGCCGGCAATGGTCATGCCTTCGATCAGCACGAACGGGTCGCCTTCCATGATCATGCGGTCGGCGAATGTGCCCGAATCACCCTCGTCGGCATTGCAGACGATATATTTGCGGTCGGCCGTGGTATCGAGCACCGTCTTCCATTTGATGCCGGTCGGGAAGCCGGCGCCGCCACGTCCGCGCAGGCCGGACTCGGTCACTTGGCTGACGACATCGGCCGGCGTCATGGCCACCGCGTTTTGCAAGCCCTTCAGCCCGCCATGCGCCTTGTAATTGTCGAGCGACAACGGATCTGTGACGCCGCAACGCGCGAAAGTCAGGCGCGTCTGCTTGGCCAGGAACGGGATCTTGTCGGGTGCGCCCAGCCAGCGCTTGTGGTAGCCGCCGGTGAGGAAGCCGCTGTCGAACAGGCTTTTGACGTCGGAAGGCTTCACCGGCCCGTACGCGACGCGGCCCTTATCTGTCGCCACTTCGACCATCGGCTCGAGGAAATAAGCGCCGCGCGAACCATTGCGCACGATCTTGGCCTCAATGCCGCGATCGGCCAGTTCCGCACGAACCGCCTTGGCGACCTTCTCCGCACCGAGCGCCAGGGCGCCGGAATCGCCGGGAATGTAGATGCGCGGGATCATGAACGTACCTCGGCAACGATCTCGTCGAGCTTTTCGTCATTGAGCCGGCCGATCACCTCGCCGTCCAGCATTGCCGATGGCGCACAGGCGCAAAGGCCGAGGCAATAGACTGGTTCCAGTGTCACCGAACCGTCGCGGGCCGTCTCGTGGAAGCCGATGCCCAGCAATTGCTTGAGTTTGGCGGCGATCCAGTCCGAGCCCATCGATTGACAGGCTTCCGCCTGGCAAAGCTTCAGCACATGCCGCCCGGCCGGGTGGCGGCGGTAGTCATGATAAAAGGTGACGACGCCGTGCACCTCCGCCTTGGAGATGTTCAACGCCTCGGCGATCACCGGCAGCGCGTCCTGCGGCACATGACCGAACTCTTCCTGGATGCCGTGGAGGATCGGCAACAGCGGGCCTTCGAGGCCCTTCAGCTCCTGGACGATCACCGCCGTGCGCGACGCGATCTCGGTACTTGCAGGCTGCATTGTCATGCAGCGCCCTCCCTGGTCGTAGTAATCTTCCGCTAAGTGATTAAAAAATCAGAGGAAACCCACCAAATCAATAAAGCTGATCCGTTGCTCGATAGAAATCTTCTATCGATGCCGTTCAGCCTGCAATCTCTAGCTCAGTGGCGGGCGCGGAAATCGTCTGCCAACGCCATCGCCTCGTCCAGCAGCGCCGAGACCAGCGGCGTGTGCGGCTCGCGCGGCGTCGCCACCAGCCCGACGGTGTGGCTGGCATCCGGCTCGACAATCGGAATGGCCCGGATTGGCTCGGAAAAGCCGAATGTTTCCGATAGGTTGAGCGGCATGATCGACGACCATTTGCCGGTACGGATATGGGAGAACAGCACGATCATCGAATTGGATTCGAGCGTCGGCCGCACCTGCGTGCCGGCTTCGGCCAAATGCTGGTCGATGATGCGGCGGTTCTGCATGTCGGGCGTCAGCAGGCAGAGCGGCAGCTGGCTGAGCTCCGCCCATGTCACTTTGTCGCGGTCGGAATAGGGGTTTCCGACCGCGGTGATCAGCTGATAGCGCTCGTCATAGAGCGGCACGCTGGTCACCCGCCCCAGCGGCTCGTTGTCGAGGTAGGTGATGCCGGCGTCGATGTCGAAATTGCCGAGCAGCGACAGCACCTCGATCGAGGTGCGCGACAGCACCGAGAAGGTGACGCCGGGATGTTTTGCCCGAAAAGGTGTCGTCAGCCGCGCCACCATAGCCAGAGCTGTCGGGATGGCGGCGATACGGATGCGCCCCGAAAGGCCGTGACGCGCCGCCCGCATCTCCTCGCGCATCGTGCGGGTGTCGCCGACGATGCGGCGCGCCCACACCAGCACCTGCTCTCCCTCCGGCGTCAGCCCCTGAAAGCGCGATCCGCGTAATACCAGCATCACGCCGAGCTGGCCCTCCAGCTGCTTGATGCCGGCCGAAAGCGTCGGCTGCGTGACACCGCACACCTCCGCCGCTCGGCCGAAATGCTCTTCCCTGGCCAGCGCGATAAAGAATTCCAGCTTGTCGATCATGCCATCTGTCCGGTGCGTCGCGCACAAGGTCGGGGAAATTGCGTGCCACCGCAAGCCGCACGTGCAATCGGCTGCATCCACATCTTTCAGCCGGCTTACTGTTTCCGGAGGCGGCATGCGGCGCTATGTGGGTGAAATAAGATCGTGGGGCGACCGGAGATTGAACATGCTGGGCTGGTTCCGCAAACTGCTGCCGCGCGAAGATCGTTTCTTCGACCTGTTCGAGCAACACTCCCGTACGGTGGTCGATGGCGCCGAGGCACTCGAGCAGCTTCTCCAGGGCAAGGACATCGATCGCTGGTGCCAGAAGATCATCGATCTTGAAGACCAGGCCGATCACATCACCGCGGAAGTCCTGCTTTCTGTGCGGCGCTCGTTCATCACTCCTTTCGATCGTGGTGACATCAAGGACCTGATCCAGTCGATGGATGACGCCATCGACATGATGCACAAGACCGTCAAGACGGTGAAGCTGTTCGAGAAGAAGGAATTCGACCCGCTGATGCAGGAAATGGGCGGCATCATCGTCATTGCAGCCAAGCTGATCGCCGAGGCCATCCCATTGCTCAGCAAGATTGGGGCCCACAGCGTGCGCCTCAACGCGATCGCGGAAGAGGTCATGCGCGCGGAAGGCCGGGCCGACGATCTGCACGAGCAGGGCCTGAAAGACCTGTTCAAGAGACATGGCCGCAGCGACCCGATGGCCTACCTGATCGGCAGCGAGATCTATGGCGAGCTGGAAAAGGTGGTCGATCGCTTTGAGGACGTGGCCAACGAGATCAGCGGCATCGTCATCGAGAACGTTTAGCCAATGGAAGCCGCCATCGCCTTTCCCGTGTTGGTCGGGCTCATCGCCGTTGCGCTGTTCTTCGATTTTCTCAACGGCCTGCACGATGCCGCCAACTCCATCGCCACCATCGTCTCCACGCGTGTGCTGAGGCCGCACAATGCGGTGCTGTGGGCGGCCTTCTTCAATTTCATCGCCTTCCTGTTCTTCGGTCTTCATGTTGCGGAGACGCTAGGAACGGGCATCATCGACGCCACCATCGTCACCCCGGGGGTGATCTTCGCCGCGCTTGTCGGCGCCATTGTCTGGAACATCGTCACCTGGCTCGTCGGCATCCCCTCCAGCAGTTCGCATGCGCTGATCGGCGGACTGGTCGGCGCCGGCGTTGCAAGGGCAGGCGGCGGCGCCATCGTCTGGACCGGGCTCGGCAAGACCATTGCGGCCATCGTCCTCTCGCCGGCGACCGGATTTCTGCTGGCGCTTGTCTTGATCCTTACAGTTTCCTGGGTATTCGTGCGCAAGACACCATTTGCCGTGGATAGCACGTTCCGCGTCATGCAGTTCGTTTCTGCCTCGCTCTATTCGCTCGGCCATGGCGGCAACGACGCACAGAAAACCATGGGCATCATCGCCGTGCTGCTCTATTCGCAGGGCATGCTTGGAGAAAATTTCTACGTGCCGCTATGGGTCGTCATCACGTGTCAGGCGGCGCTGGCGTTGGGCACATTGTTCGGCGGCTGGCGCATCGTCCACACGATGGGCTCGAAGATCACCCGGCTGAACCCGATGCAGGGTTTCTGCGCCGAGACCGGCGGTGCGATCACCCTGTTCGCCGCCACCTGGCTCGGCATTCCGGTGTCGACGACGCATACGATCACCGGCGCCATCATCGGTGTCGGCGCCGCCCGCCGCGTCTCGGCCGTGCGTTGGGGCATCGCCGGCAACATCGTCATCGCCTGGATTGTCACTCTGCCGGCCACGGCTGCGATTTCGGCCCTCACCTACTTCGCGGTCAGCCTGCCGACGTGACGTGGGTGGCGGTTGGGTCGCATGGGTGCGGCAGAGCGAAATCTACCTGTCCACAAGGTTCAGGATGTTACCGTCTGGATCTTTGAACCAGGCGACCCTCATGCCGTGACCGAGGTGGATGTCGCCTTCGACCGTTGTGTGAGGCATGTCGTAATGTTCGAAAACAACGCCTTTCGACCTTAGCCCGCTGACAATTTTTTCGATTTCGTCGCCGACCATCCAGGTCACCGCCGTCGCCTTGTTGGTTCCGGCGAATTTCGAGTGATACACATTGATGCTGGTGTCGCCGCATTTGTAGACGATCAGTTCGCCACCCTCGTTGTGAAGCTCCGTCAGCCCCAGAACGTCTTCATAGAAGGCCTTGGCCTTGGCCAGGTCCTTCACCGCGAGATTGGCCGTTGCGTTGCTGTTTGCGAGCATGATTGGTCTCCTTTCCTTGCTGGCGAGCACGTCCGAAGCCCTGCAACAAGATAGGGCTGCTTCGTCTTCCGGCGACCGCAGCTTGCGCTATCGGCGTGCCTCTTCCGTAAGGACGTTTCGCCTCCCGCAAATCCCTACGAGCAGACGCGAGTTTTGATGTCATGCCCGGTGCGTGTCGTTCCGCCGCTTGGTTATGTTCGGGAACTGCATTATCTCAAGCGGAAAGCAGAGGAAAAGCTGATGCCCGCCGTCCAGGGAAACGTTACCAAGGAAATCGTCATCGAGCGCCTGAAGACGGTCAACGGACCGGACTTCACCGGCAACATCGTCGACCTCGGCATGGTTTCCGAGATTTTCATTGCCGATTCCAAGGTCTTCTTCTCGATCACGGTGCCGGCTGCCCGGGCCCAGGAGATGGAGCCGTTGCGTGCCGCCGCCGAGCGTGTCGTCAAAGCGATCCCCGGTGTCGCCGGCGCCGTGGTTGCGCTGACGGCGGAAAGGAAAGGTGGCGGCATGGAGGCTCCGGTTCCGCAGAGACCCGCCTCCAGGCCCGCGCCGCCGGCCGCACCCGCTGCCGCGCCACGTCCGGCCCCGCATGCTCCGGCCTCGCACAGCCAGGGCAAGCGCGGCGTGCCCGGCATCGAGGCGATTATCGCTGTCGCTTCCGGCAAGGGCGGCGTCGGCAAGTCGACCACTGCCGTCAACATCGCGCTTGGCCTCGCCGCCAAAGGCCTGAGGGTCGGCGTGCTCGACGCCGACATCTACGGCCCGTCCATGCCGCGGCTGCTCAAGATCCATGGCCGGCCGCAGACCGTCGACGGCAAAGTCCTGAAGCCGATGGAGAATTACGGCCTGAAGGTCATGTCGATGGGCTTCCTCGTCGATGAGGAGACGCCGATGATCTGGCGCGGGCCGATGGTGATGTCGGCATTGACGCAAATGCTGCGCGAGGTCGAGTGGGGTCCGCTAGATGTGCTCGTCGTCGACATGCCGCCCGGCACCGGCGATGCGCAACTGACCATGGCCCAGCAGGTGCCGCTGGCCGGCGCCGTTATCGTCTCGACACCGCAGGACCTGGCCCTCATCGATGCCCGGAAAGGCCTCAACATGTTCAGGAAGGTCGACGTGCCGGTATTGGGCATCGTCGAGAATATGAGCTATTTCCTCGCCCCCGACACCGGCAAGCGCTACGACATCTTCGGCCATGGCGGCGCGCGCCGCGAGGCCGAGCGTCTCGGCGTCACCTTCCTCGGCGAAGTGCCGCTCGAAATGGGCATCCGCGAAAGCTCGGATGCCGGCACGCCGGTGGTGGTCTCGAAGCCCGATAGCGCCGAGGCGAAGATCTACCGCGACATCGCCTCGAACGTCTGGGGCAGGGTCAACGAAGAACGCGGCGCGGCTGAAGCCGCCGTGCCGAGCATCGTGTTCGAGTGATCCCTCCCCCTTGAGGGGAGGGTGGCGCAGGGCCGGGTGGGGTCCGCGGCAACGCGCTCCGCCTCTCTTAGCCTCAGTTGAAGGTCGGGGCAGTTGAGGTGACCCCTCCCGCCTCGCTTCGCGAGGCACCCTCCCCTCAAGGGGGAGGGGAGCCGCCCACCTTCTCGCCGAACGACGAAAAAAACTGCCCGGCAAGCTTCTTCGATGTCGATTCGATCAGCCGGCTGCCGAGCTGGGCGATCTTTCCGCCGACGTCGGCCTTGGCCGCATATCTCAGGATCGTCGCCTCCGGGCCATCGGCGGTCAGGGTCACATCGGCGCCGCCTTTGGCGAAGCCGGCGATGCCACCCTTGCCCTCGCCCTGGATGGTGTAGGAATGCGGCGGGTTGAGGTTCCCCAGCGTCACCTCGCCGTTGAACGTCGCTTTGATGGGGCCGATTTTGACTACCACGGTCGCTCCCATCTCGGTGTCCGACTTCTTTTCGAGGCTCTGGCAGCCCGGAATGGTCTGCCTCAGAACGTCCGGGTCGTTCAGCGCTTCCCACACCTTTTGCAGGGGTGCGGCGATGCGTTCCTCGCCTTCGATCACCAAAGCCATCAAAATCTCCAGGATACAAACTGACAGGCCCCGATGCGGTCTAGCGTGAGGGTAGACGCATGTCTATCGCACCAAAGTCCGGAATCGGATGGCGCGTGCCTCTTGCCTGCTCTCGCGCGTTGTCATATCGATTTGTCATACAAATACGGAGACCATGATGGCCGGCGCCCCCACGCAGAAAAAGAAATTTCGCTCGCAGGAGTGGTTCGACAATCCCGACAATCCGGGGATGACGGCGCTTTACCTCGAGCGCTATCTGAATTACGGGCTGACGCGTGCCGAACTGATGTCGGGCAAGCCGCTGATCGGCATCGCCCAGACCGGCTCGGATCTGTCGCCCTGCAATCGCCATCATATCGAGCTGGCCAAGCGCGTGCGCGAGGGCATCGTCTCGATGGGCGGCATCCCTTTCGAGTTCCCATGCCACCCGATCCAGGAGACGGGCAAACGCCCAACCGCCGCACTCGACCGCAACCTCGCCTATCTCGGCCTGGTCGAGGTGCTCTACGGCTACCCGCTCGACGGCGTCGTGCTCACCATCGGCTGCGACAAGACGACGCCGGCCCTGCTGATGGCAGCGGCCACCGTCAACATTCCGGCTATCGCGCTGTCGGTCGGCCCGATGCTGAACGGCTGGCACAAGGGCAAGCGCACCGGCTCCGGTACCATCGTCTGGGAATCGCGCCAGCGCCTGTCGGCAGGCGAAATCGGCTATGACGAGTTCATGGACATCGTCGCCTCCTCGGCGCCGTCCACCGGCTATTGCAACACCATGGGCACCGCCACCACGATGAATTCGCTGGCCGAGGCGCTCGGCATGCAGCTGCCTGGCTCGGCCGCGATCCCCGCTCCCTATCGCGAGCGTGGCCAGATCGCCTATGAGACGGGAAAACGCATCGTCGACATGGTGCATGAGGATCTGAAGCCCTCCGACATCATGACCCGACAGGCCTTCGAGAATGCCATCGTCGTCAATTCGGCCATCGGCGGCTCGACCAACGCGCCGATCCACCTCAACGCCATCGCACGCCATCTCGGCGTGCCGCTCGACAATGACGATTGGCAGCAGGTCGGCCTCAAAATACCGCTCATCGTCAACCTGCAGCCGTCGGGCGAATATCTCGGCGAGGATTATCATCATGCCGGTGGCGTGCCGGCGGTGGTGGCCGAACTGATGAAGGCCGGGCTGTTGCCCCATCCCGACGCCATGACCGTCAACGGCAAGACGATGGGCGACAATTGCAGTGGGGCCGTCAACGAGAATCTCGATGTCATCCGCACCGTCGCCGAGCCGCTGAAAGTCAATGCCGGCTTCATCAATCTTAGGGGTAATCTGTTTGATTCGGCGATTATGAAGACCAGCGGTATCTCGCCCGAATTCCGCGAACGCTATCTGTCGAACCCGAAGGACCCCGAGGCCTTCGAAGGCAACGCCATGGTCTTCGACGGGCCCGAAGACTACCACGCCCGCATCGACGATCCGGCGCAAGGCATCGACGAGCACACGATCCTGTTCATGCGCGGCGCCGGTCCGATCGGTTATCCGGGCGGCGCCGAAGTCGTCAACATGCAGCCGCCGGCCCATCTCATCAAGAAGGGCATTCATGCGCTGGCCTGCATCGGCGACGGCCGCCAGTCGGGCACGTCGGGCTCGCCGTCAATCCTCAACGCCTCGCCCGAAGCCGCCATAGGCGGCGGGCTTGCGCTGTTGAAGACCGGCGACCGCGTCCGCATCGACCTGCGCAAGGGCACCGCCGACATTCTCGTCACCGACGACGAGATCACGCGCCGTCGCGCCGAGCTGCAGAACAGTGGCGGCTATCACTACCCCAAGCACCAGACGCCGTGGCAGGAGATCCAGCGCGGCATGGTCGACCAGTTTTCCGAAGGCATGGTGCTGAAGCCGGCGGTGAAATACCAGGATGTGGCGCACACCCGCGGCGTGCCGCGGGACAATCACTGAACGCCGGGCAGGGCGCTTTCCGCAACGGGCAACCGGCGGCTTGTTCGGGATCAAGCCGCCGTCAGTCCTATAGCGCAGTTCTGCCCTGGCCTGCCTGAAGTCGCCGCTCACAAATATCCTGTGATCTCCGGCGCCTGGTCCTGCCTGTCGCGCTTGCCGTCCTCGTAGACGATTGGTGCTGCGGCGAGTTCCTCTTCGGTGACGTCGTCGAGGCAGGCGACGTTCACCGCCCAGAAGTTCCCGCCCATGAAGTCGAGATAGCCGCGCGAGAGAAAATTCGCGCCGCAGTTCGGGCACATATAGTGGTTGATGTCGCCTTCCGGCCAGTTCGACGGCGTCGCCTTGTATTCCCGCATCCGGTCGCGGCCGTCCGTCACCCGCACGGCTTCATAGGCTGCGAAGGATTTCCGGTAGCCGAGTTTCCAGCAGAAGCTGCAATTGCATTTGCGGATACCCTCGGCGAGGTCGATTTCGGCTTCGAAACGCACCGCACCGCAATGGCAGCTGCCGTGATAGGTCTTTTTCATGGTTTTCCTCCCAGACGTGTTCTGACTCCGCCAAACCGGCCGCCGGAGCCGGAGCATCCTTTGCTTCAGGCATGACGCTTGACAAGCGGGCGCAACAAATCCACGATCATGGCAAGGGGTGCATCGCGACGACCCCGTGAGGCGTCAGCCCAACGTTCGCGTCCAAGCTTCTCTGTCAAGGAGGTGGACGCCATGCCGTCGACAACCGCTATCACCGTATCGCAACTATCCCGTCTGATTGGTCTGCCGGGTGCGCCCGCGATCGTCGATGTTCGTATCGAAGATGATTACAACGCCGATCCGCGCCTGCTCCCGGCCTCAAGCCGGCGTGATTTCAAAACCGTCTCTACCTGGGCGTCCGAATACGCCGGCAGCCGAGTGGCGGTCATCTGCCAAAGAGGACAAAAGCTCTCGCAAGGCGTGGCCGCATGGCTGCGGCATGAGGGCGTCAGTGCCGAATCCCTCGAAGGTGGCTTCGAGGCCTGGCGCGATGCCAAGGGGCTTTTGGTCGATGCCGGCAAGTTGCCGCCCCGCGATGGAAATGGCCGCACCGTATGGGTGACGCGGGCCCGCCCGAAGGTCGATCGCATCGCCTGCCCCTGGTTGATCCGGCGTTTCATCGATCCGAGCGCTGTTTTTCTCTTTGTCGAGGCGGCCGAAGTGTTGGCCACTGCGGATCGCTTTCAGGCCGTGCCTTTCGACATCGACAATGTGTTCTGGTCGCACCGCGGCGAACGCTGCACCTTCGACACGATGATCGAAGAGTTCGGGCTCGAATCCGAACCGCTCGATCGCCTAGCCATGATTGTGCGCGCAGCCGACACTGCAAGTCTCGATCTGGTTCCCCAGGCGGCCGGATTCCTGGCCGCCTCGCTTGGCCTGTCGCGGATGTTTCGCGACGATCTGGAACAGCTGGAGGCAGGCATGCTGCTCTACGATGCGTTTTACCGATGGTGCCGCGACGCCACCGAGGAGACGCACAACTGGCCAAGCGTGAGCAAGCCATGAGCGCCCCGGTTTCTGACGGAACGGAGGCTTCGGGGGGCGAGATCGTCGAAGCGCCGGCTGCGCCAACCTTCCGCGAAGGCGTAAAGCTCTGGGCGAAAATCGGCCTGCTCAGCTTCGGCGGGCCGGCCGGCCAGATCGCGCTCATGCACAAGGAATTGGTCGAGGAACGGCGTTGGATCGGCGAGCAACGTTTCCTGCATGCGTTGAACTACTGCATGATGCTGCCCGGCCCTGAAGCCCAGCAACTCGCCATCTATATCGGCTGGCTGTTGCACCGGACGATCGGCGGCCTGGTCGCCGGTATCCTGTTCGTCGCGCCGGGCGCGCTTGTGATGCTCACCTTGAGCATCCTCTATGCGCTATACGGCGACGCTCCCCTCGTCGAGGCGCTGTTTTTCGGGGTGAAAGCGGCCGTGCTCGCCATCGTGATCGAGGCGATGATCCGGATCGGACGTCGGGCCCTGAAGAACCGGGTCATGGTTTCGATCGCGCTCGCCGCCTTCATTGCCATCTATGCATTGAACCTGCCGTTTCCGCTCATCATCCTGCTTGCCGGCGTGACGGGCTGGATTGGAAACCGTGTTGCGCCGGCCCTTTTTTCCGGTGCGGCACACGGCAAAGACGCGGTTCCCGACATCAAGGGCGCGGTCGACCTGATGTTCGAGCGCGGCGAGCTGGCCCACACCAGGCCGACACGATGGCATGCGCCGCGCATCATTGCGATCTGGCTGCCGATCTGGCTCGGCCCCGTGCTGCTGATCTGGGCGTTCACCGGATCCACCAGCGTGTGGACTGAGATCGGTGGCTTCTTCAGCGTCATGGCGGTCGTCACCTTCGGCGGCGCTTACGCGGTCCTTGCCTATGTCGCGCAGGCAGCGGTCGAGTCCTTCGGCTGGCTCGCACCCGGTGAAATGGTCGATGGCCTCGGGCTTGCCGAAACCACGCCTGGTCCGCTCATTCTGGTCCTGCAGTTCGTCGGCTTTCTTGCGGCGTTCCGCCAATCCGGATCGTTGAGCCCGCTGCTTGCAGGATCGCTTGGGGCGATGCTCACCCTATGGGCGACGTTCACGCCTTGCTTCTTCTGGATATTCCTCGGTGCGCCCTACATCGAAGCCCTGCGCGGCAACAAGGCGCTATCGGCGGCGCTGACCGCGATCACTGCCGCCGTCGTCGGCGTCATCATGAATCTCGCTCTGTGGTTCGGCTTGCACGTCATCTTCGGCGAAGTGCGCAACATCGGGCTTGGAATGGACGTGCCGGTGCTCTCATCCATCGACTGGCGCGCGGCCCTGCTGTCGTGTGCTGCCATGATCGCCATTCTGAAGCTGAAGATCGGCATGCTGCCGACGCTTGCGGGATCGGCCCTCGCCGGTGTTTTGTTGCTGGCGGCGAGTGGATAGCGGCTGCGTGCAGCCGTCGCTTCATTGTAGTTCGGGCATTCGGATAGGAACATCATGGCGAGACAACGCTCTTCCCCAGGCTTCCTCGGAATGTTCGGCCGATCAGGCGACCTCAGGCAACTCGACGCCGCGTTACGCGGCGTCGACCTTCATCCCGCCCTTGTGCCGGAGGGAGCAAAGCTCACCATCGTCAATCTGATGAAGGACCACTGGTCTGACGAGCCGCCACTACAAGCCTATCCAGCGGTGGCGCAGCTATTTGGCTATTGTGTTGCCGGGCCGGAAGCATTCGAGCAATCCAACGGCCTTCAACATAGGCTGGATGCGGAGCGCCGGCTGGAGGCGGCACTTGAGGCCGGCGACAGCTTCGATGCGCAAATCATACTGATGACGCTGCATGCCAAGCTGATCAGTGGCGAGGTCGTCGAGCGCTATGGGTTGAGGACCGACTGACCGTTTTGACGAGAAGCGTTCTCAGCCGCCCATGCCGCTGCGCGGCAGATGGATAAGATTGCCGAAGCGGGCGCGCAACTTGTCGTCGACCAGCTTCGGGACATGGCGCGGGAAGCGCTCGGCGAGGATGCGTTTCTTCTCGATGATCGCCCGCTGCAAGATGTCGGGCCTGCCTTTCTCGTTCCACTCCTTCGGCGAAAACCGGTCGCCAACCGCCGGGTAGAAATATTCCGTCTGCATCAGCCGCAGTGTCTGCTCGTTGCCGAGATAGTGACCCGGCCCCTTCAGGCAGACGTCGGCGATGGTGTCTATCGACAGCGACTCATCGGTCACCTCGATGCCGCGCACGCAGCGCAGGCAATGGCCAAGCATGTCGTTGTCGATGATCAGGCTTTCCAGGCAGAAACCGAGCAGCGAGGCGTGCATGCCGGCCGATTCGTAGACGAGGTTGAGGCCGGCAAGGCCCGCCATAACGTCGGTGATGCCCTTTTCGTAACCGGACTGGATATCAGGCAGTTTCGAATCCGTCATGCCGGCGGCCGAACCACCGGGCAGGTCGTAGAACTGCGCCATCTGGGCGCAGGCAGCCGTCAGTACCGCTTGCTCGGCCGAACCGCCTGACATGGCGCCGGTCCTGAGATCCGAGACGAACGGCCAGGTGCCGAAGATCGCCGGATGCCCCGGCTTGATGGCGTTGACATAGACGAGGCCGGCGAGCACTTCGGCCACCGCTTGCACCACCGCGCCGGCGATCGCCGCCGGCGCTGTGGCGCCTGCCTGGCCGGCCGACAGCAACAGGATCGGAATGCCGCCTTCGACGCAGGCCTCGAGCACGCCGCAAGCGTCCTCGGCGAATTTCATTGGCGGCACCACAAAACAGTTCGAATTGGAGACGAAAGGCCGCGCGCGAAAATTCTCTTCGCCGCCGGCAATGGCGTAGAGCATGTCGAGCGCCGGCTTGACGTTCTCGCGCACCGTGAACGACGTGCCGACATGCTTCGACGTGCCCATCACGCAGGCGTAGAGCGTGTTGAAATCCATGTCGAGCGGATCGGGAATGTCGCGCGGCACCATCGGCCGCTGGAAGAAATGGATGTTGTCGAGCCCTTCGACGATGCGGGCCGCGTCATAGATGTCCTGCAGCAGCGACTCTCGATACTCGCGCTTCTCGACGTCGACCAGATGCACGGCGGCGCCCGCCGTGCCGTAATGCACGCGCTTGCCCTGGATCAGCATGTCGTGCTTGGGATCCTGGCCATGCAGGGTGAAGTGGCGTGCGGCCTTCTTGATGGTGTCGAGGACGAGCGCGCGCGGAAAACGAATGCGGCCGTCCTCGCCGAGCGTGGCGCCGGCCTTGGTCAGCGCCTCGATGCAGGATGGGATAGCATTGGCGAAGCCGACCGTTTCAAGCAGCGTCAGCACCGCTTCGTGGATGCGCTCGCGGTCGTTTTCGCTGAGCGGCCCGTAGCTTCCGCCTTCGAGGCCGGCGCGCACCGGCTTGATATCGTCGGCAAGCGGCGCCGCCCGCATGGCGCGGCGCGCTTCGCGCCCCCCGGAACGCCGCGAACGTTGGTCCGAGGGCATATCCGGCTTCTCAACAGCCACTGACATGGGAGGCACTCCACCTTTAGCTGCGAAGCGGGCGGCGGTGGTTGGTCCACCATCGGCGTGCTTCGTCCCCTTATGCCTCGAACTATGCCGCCGGCATTGGTGCAGCCTATGAGCCAGACGGTCCCGTCACATATGCCAGAGCGCTAAAGAATGGCGGCCGGTCTCTGTCACGCCCCGACCGAGGCATCAAGCCGCCGCCGGCCTGCGCCCGGCCGCCGTCGCCAGTTCGCGGATGCCGGGCTCGATGTGCTGCAGCGCAATCGAGGAGATGCCCAGCCGCATGAAGCGCGACGGCTTTTCGGTGCGGTCGAAGAAGCGGTCGCCAGGCTCGATGATGACGCTGCGCGAGGCAGCGGCCTCGGCCAGCCCGCGCGAATCGGTGCCGCGCGGCCCTTCGAGCCAGAGCGACGCGCCACCGGCGGAATCGGTCGAGCGCCACTCCGGCAGGAAAGCGGAAATTGCATGGATCAGACGCTTGCGCCGTTCGTCGAAAGCGCTCGACAGCCGCCGCACCAGCGCCTCATGGTGGCCAAGCGACAAGAACAGTGCGACCGCGCGCTGGTTGTTGGCCGGCGGATGACGCAGCATGAAGCGGCGTAGCGCGCGAAGCTCGGAGATCAGCCCGGCCGAGGCCACGATGTAGCCGAGCCTAAGGCCCGGAGCCAGCGTCTTCGACATCGAGCCGACATAGATGACGCGGCCCGAGCGGTCGAGGCTCTTCAGCGCCTGCTGCGGCGCTTCGTCCAGAAGCTGGCTGTCATAGCCGTCCTCGATGATGATCTGGTTGTGACGATTGGCGCGCGCCAGCAGGTCCTGCCGGCGCTCCGCCGACAGCGGCACCATGGTCGGGCAATGGTGGCTGGGCGTCACGAAGACGAAGCCGGAATCACTGGGAATAGAAGCGGTTACGATGCCGGAGTGGTCGACCGGGACCGGTGTGACGTCGGCGCCCGCCAGCCGGAAGATCGAGCGTGCGTCGGGATAGCCGGGGTCTTCCATGGCGACCTTGGAGCCTTTGGTCATCAGCAGCGTCGCCAGCATGTAGAGCGCATTCTGCGCGCCGAGCGTGACGATGATCTCATCGGGGTTGGCGAAGATGCCGCGCCGCGGCAACAGCCGCGCCTGGATCTGCTCGATCAGCAGCGGATCGTCGCGGTCGACCATGTCGGACGCCCAGTTGCGGATCTCGAGCACGGCGAGCGCCATGCGGTTGCACTCGCGCCACTCGGCGGTCGGGAACAGTGCCGGATCGAACTGGCCATAGACAAAGGGGTAGGACGACTTGATCCAGTTGTCGTGCTTGGCCGGCGGCGGCATGTCGCTGGCCGCGATCTGTCGGCGCGCCTTCCAGTCGATCTCATTGGCCTGGTCGGGCGCCTTCTGGTGCGGTTTGGCCGGCGTCGCCAGCACGTCCGGATTGACGAAATGGCCGCGCCGTTCGCGCGCCACAAGGAAACCCTGGTCGACGAGTTGCTGGAAGGCCAGCACCACGGTGCCGCGCGCCACGCCGAGTTTCTCGGCCAGGATCCGGCAGGACGGAAGCGGCATCGAGGCGGCGATTTGCCGGTCGAGGATGGCGGCGACGATCGCTTGACGGATCTGTGCCTGCAGGGTCTGGCCGGATTCCGCCGAAATCCGGAACAGGCCGGACCATATGGCCGTGTCGTTTCGCTGTGGCATGGAAGATGTTCCTCGATGGCCAGCTTTTTTCACTTGGCTGGACCAGTCGAATGTACCGGTGGCACAAGCTGTTGCGCCAATCAATTTTTCTGATCGCTGGGATTTACGCCAGTGATCCTTCGCTGCAACGCGTCATCCCTGGCGTGACGCAACGCGTCATCCCAGCGTGACGCAACGCGTCATCCCCTGGCCTGACGCCGTGCGTCATCGCTGCGCATTGAAACCAGTTGATTTCGGCTAGATAGTTTGGACGCGACGACACGCGCCGGAAACATCCGGTCTGTTATGTTGGGATTTCAAGGCTCGGAGTGAGGCAGTGGATCAATCGTCCTTTCAAAAACAGCTCGACGCCCTGCGCGATCACCGTGCGGCCAGATCGGGCAGCATGCGCGAGGCTTTCGCCGCCGATCCGCAGCGCTTCGAAAAATTCTCCGCCACCGACGGCGACCTGTTGCTCGACTGGTCGAAATGCGCGGTCGATGCGCAGACGATGGATATGCTGGAGAAGCTGGCGGGAGCCGCCGATCTCGAAGGCCGGCGCGCCGCGATGTTCTCAGGCAAGAAGATCAACGTCACCGAAGGCCGCGCCGTGCTGCACACCGCCCTGCGCAACCTGAACGGCAAGGGCATCGTGCTCGACGGTCAGGATGTGAAGGCCGAGGTTGTCGCCGTGCTCGACGCGATGGGCGTCTTCGCCGATGCCGTGCGCTCCGGCAAGGCGGCCGGCGCCACAGGCAAGAAGATCACCGACATCGTCAACATCGGCATCGGCGGGTCCGACCTTGGCCCGGCCATGGCGACGCTGGCTTTGGCGCCATATCACGACGGGCCGCGCACGCACTACGTGTCCAACATCGACGGCGCTCATATCCACGACACGCTGATGGGCCTTTCCGCCGAAACCACGCTGTTCATCGTGGCCTCGAAGACCTTCACCACGGTCGAGACGATGACCAATGCCGAGACGGCACGCGAATGGGTGCAGAAGGCGCTCGGCAAGGAAGCGGTCGGCAAGCATTTCGCCGCCGTCTCGACGGCGCTGGAGCTGGTGGCCAAGTTCGGCATCGCGTCCGACCGCGTCTTCGGCTTCTGGGACTGGGTCGGCGGACGCTATTCGGTCTGGGGCGCGATCGGCCTCCCGGTGATGATCGCCGTCGGCCCGAAGAATTTTCGCGCCTTTCTCGACGGCGCGCATGCGATGGACGAGCATTTCCAGACTGCGCCGCTGGCCAGGAACCTGCCGGCGCTGATGGGGCTGGTCGGCTGGTGGCATCGGGTGATTTGTAAATACCCCGCTCGCGCCGTCATCCCCTACGATCAGCGCCTGTCGAGGCTGCCGGCCTATCTGCAGCAGCTCGACATGGAATCGAACGGCAAGAGCGTCACCCTCGACGGCGGCGCTGTGACCACGCCAACCGGCCCACTGGTCTGGGGCGAGCCCGGCACCAATGGCCAGCACGCCTTCTTCCAGCTGCTGCACCAGGGCACCGATTTCATTCCGGTCGAATTCCTCGCAGCGGCCATCGGCCATGAGCCGGACCTCAAGCATCACCACGATCTGTTGCTCGCCAACTGCCTGGCGCAGTCGGAGGCTTTCATGAAGGGCCGCACGCTGGAGGAAGCGCGCGCGCAGATGCTGGCGAAAGGCATGGCGCCCGCCGAGGTCGACAGGATCGCCCCGCACCGCGTTTTCTCCGGCAACCGGCCCTCGGTGACGATCCTCTACAGACAACTCGATCCGCATACGTTCGGACGGCTGATCGCGCTCTATGAGCACCGCGTCTTCGTCGAAGGCACGCTCTTCAACATCAATTCCTTCGACCAGTGGGGCGTCGAACTGGGCAAGGAACTGGCGACCGGACTGCTGCCTGTCGTGGAGGGCAAGGAGAATGCCGCAAAGCGGGACGCTTCGACCGCCGGGCTGGTGGAACACATCCACCGACTGCGCGGATCGGAGTAAGCGGCTTGGCCGAGATCAAAGGAATATTGTTCGACAAGGACGGTACGCTTGTCGACTTCAACGCAACATGGCTCGGCGTTGCCGATTTCATGGCGATGGATGCGTCGGAGGGCGACCGCTGGAAGGCCGACAGGCTGCTTGCCGCGGCGGGCTACGATTTCGCCACCAAACGCTTCAAGCCCGACTCCATCTTTGCTTCCGGCACCAACATGGATGTCGTCGAGCTTTGGTTTCCGCGCCTGTCGGATGAAGACCAGATGCTTGCCGTCGCCCGCTTCAACGAGATCACCTCGGTGCAGGGCTCGGCGATGGCGGTGGCGCTGCCGGGCATCGTCGAGACGCTCGGTGTTCTTCACAGGAAATCCTACCGGCTCGGCGTCGCCACCAACGATTCGACCACTGGCGCGGAAAAGACATTGCTGACGCTCGGCGTCGCGCAGCTGTTCGAAGCCGCCTATGGTTACGACGCGGTGGCCAATCCGAAACCGGCGCCGGATACGATCCTTGCCTTCTCGGACCTTACCGGCCTGAGGCCGACCGCGATCGCCATGGTCGGCGACAATCGCCACGATCTGGAGATGGCGCGGGCCGGCGGCTGCGGTCTGGCAATCGGCGTGCTCTCCGGCACCGGCACGCGGGAATCGCTATCGCAGATCGCCGACGTCATTCTGGATTCGGTTGCCGACCTGCCCGACTTTCTTTCGGCAAGGGTCAAGGAGACGACCTGAACTCGCAGGGCTACTCCGGCTCGAACGAGAAGACACCGCTCGGCTTCATCGCCGCGCCTTTTGCTTCGCCGACATCCGGCACGCGGTATTCGGCCAGCAGCCGAAGCCGCGAGCGGGGCAGGTAGGCCCGGCCCGGGTCGCCGATCAGCACATTGATGCGTGCGGCCAGGCAGCGGTCGAGGAAGGGGATAACCCGGTCGGCGAGATCTTGCCCGTAAAACAAGTCGCCGGCTGCCACGACATCCACCGGCGGCGGCGGACCAGCGGTGATGTCCTGGCCGACGACTGTGATTGCGACGCCGTTCGCCGCCGCATTGAGACCGAGCGCGGCGACGCCGTTGCGGTCAATCTCGGACGCGAGCACTTCGCGCGCTCCGGCCTTTGCCGCGGCGATGCCGACGAGGCCCGACCCGGCGCCGAGGTCGAGCACGCGAAGCCCGGCCACGGACTCCGGCCGATCGAGGATGTAGCGGGCAAGCACCGCGCCGCCGGCCCAGGCATAGGCCCAGTAAGGTGGCTGCGGCTCGGGCCCGTCCTCGTCGGCTTCGGTTCCTTCTTCTTCCGGCTCGGCTGCTTGTCCTTCTTGATGCGTGAGCCGCCACAGACCGCTCGCGGGGTGCGTTGCATAAAGCCGGATTTCGGGAAGCGCAGGAACAGGGGCGATACGCATGTTCGCCTTGATGAATGTCTGCGGATCGTGACGGGAAAGCGTGTCCACCGTGTCATCTACAGTAAGGCAATCGCCCAAAATTATCCCTATACCCGCAACGCCCGCCGCAGAATCTTGCCCACCGGCGTCTTCGGCAGTTCGGTCCGAAACTCGATGTATTTTGGCCGCTTGTAGCCGGTCAGGTTCTCGCGGCAATAGACGGTCAGCACCTCAGCGGTCAGCAACGGGTCCTTCTTGACTACGAACAGCTTCGGCACTTCGCCTGAATGCTCGTCCGGCACACCGATCGCCGCCACTTCGAGCACGCCCGGATGCAGGGCCACGACTTCCTCGAGTTCGTTCGGATAGACGTTGAAGCCGGACACCAGGATCATGTCCTTCTTGCGGTCGACGATCTTGGTGTAGCCGCGCTCGTCCATGAAGCCCATGTCGCCCGACTTGAAGAAACCATCCTTGGTCATCACCTTGGCGGTCTCGTCCGGCCGGTTCCAGTAGCCGGCCATCACTTGCGGTCCGCGTATGCAGATCTCGCCGACTTCGCCGAGCGGTAAATCGTTGCCGTCGTCGTCGCGGATGGCGATCTCGGTCGAGGGCAGCGGCAGGCCGATCGTGCCGGTGAAGGTGCCATTGCTGAATGTGTTGGCGGTGGCCACCGGCGAGGTTTCCGAAAGCCCGTAGCCCTCGGTGACCGGGCAGCCGGTCAACGCCTTCCAGCGTTCGGCAACACCCTTCTGCACCGCCATGCCGCCACCCAGCGTCAGGATCAGTGGCTTGAAGTCCAGCTTGCGGAAATCTTCATTGTTGAGCAGCGCGTTGAACAGCGTGTTGAGGCCTGGAAAGATGTGGATCGGATATTTGCCGAGTTGCTTGACGAAGCCGGGAATGTCGCGCGGATTGGGAATGAGTATGTTCTGGCCGCCGAGCTGCATGCCCATCAGTGCGTTCACCGTCAGCGCGAAGATATGGTAGAGCGGCAGCGCGCAGATGAAGTTGAGATGCGCCGGTTTCGGCTTGACCGTGAAGGCGTCCTCGATCCAGAGCGCGTTCTGCGCCACATTGGCCAGCACATTGCTGTGCAGCAGTACCGCGCCCTTCGAGATGCCGGTGGTGCCGCCGGTATATTGCAGGAAGGCGACATCGTCGGCAGCGACCTTCACCGGCTTGAAATTCATGCCGGTGCCTGCTTTCAACGCCGCGTTGAACTTGACATGGCCCGGCAGCGACCAGGCCGGGACCATCTTCTTCACGCGGCGCACGACGAGATTGACGATCGTTCCTTTCAGGCCGCCAAGCATGTCGCCCATCGCCGCGACCACGACATGCTTGACAGCCGTTTTGGCGATCACCGCCTGCAAGGTGTTGGCGAAATTTTCGAGAATGACGATGGCTTGAGCGCCGGAATCCCTGAGCTGATGTTCCAGCTCGCGCGGCGTGTAGAGCGGGTTGATGTTGACCACGACATAGCCGGCACGCAGCACTGCCATCATCGCCACCGGATATTGCAGCACGTTCGGCATCATCACCGCCACGCGTGCGCCTTTCTGCAGTCCCGTAGACTGCAGAAAGGCGGCGAAGGCGGCCGATTGCCGCTCGACTTCCGCATAGGTGATGGTCTTGCCCATGCAAGTGAAGGCCGGCCGGCTGGCATACTGCTTGCAGGCGTCGGCGAGCAGATCGCCGATGGAGCCGAAGGGCAGGGCGCCGATCTCGGCAGGAACGACCTTCGGGTAGCTCTTGAGCCAAGGCCTTTCCGGCGATCCGGCGCCAACTGCTTTCGGCAATCTCTCGGCCGGACCCGGCTTCGAAGTCGATGTCGGTGCCGCTTTCGGCTTGGCAACGGCTTTGGCCGTCGGCGCCTTTGGCTTGTCGGAGTTGGCCGGTTTTGCGGCAGTTTTGGCCCTCGCTTTCGCGGGGGCCGTTGTCCTTGGTGCTTTTGCCACCTGTCCCTCCCTCGGTTGTTCTTATTGTCTCTGCTTGCCCGCCGCGTTGCCTCCGAATGACAGAGACGTCCTCCGCTGCTGCCGGCATCCAGGAAATCCAGCTTGCCATCTATCTATTGCGACTATCGGCAGCCGTGCAAGTCTGACCCTGCGGCAAGACTGGAAAGAAATCCCGCGCCAATGACAAGCCGATGGTCGCCGTTCCTCACCAACGCCGGGTTGAAGATCAATAAAAAAATGCGGTCGTTAATAATACCGTGATCGGCAGAAATTGACATTTCATTCTCTTTTTAGAGGATTCAGTAGAACTAAATTCTGCTTCCCATGGGGTAGGCAAACGGGGTGTTCCAAAGCCGGAAAAACGGTGCTTATATGCGCGCTTCGCGAGCCTGATAGAGGGGCTTGGAAGAACATCAGGGAGTCCTTCATGAAAAAGAAACTGACTTTTGCGGCCGCGTTGCTGGCCGCAAGCGTCCTCGGCGGCATGGCCAATGCGAAACAGCTGGTCTACTGCTCGGAGGCGTCGCCGGCCGGCTTCGACCCGTCGCCGTGGAGCGGTGGCAACGACTTCGACGCGTCGTCGCGCACCATCTATTCGCGCTTGGTCGAGTTCGAACACGGCAAGACCACCATCACCCCCGGCCTCGCTGAGAGCTGGACGGTTTCTGACGACGGTCTCGAATACACGTTCAAGCTTCGGCCGGGTGTGAAGTTCCAGACCACCGACTACTTCACGCCGACGCGCGATCTCAACGCCGACGACGTGATCTTCTCCTTCGAACGCCAGTGGAAGAAGGAAAACCCGTGGTTCGACTATCTGGCAGGCACCGGCTGGGAATATTTTGCCGGCATGGGCTTCCCGGATCTTCTCAAGGAAATCGTCAAGGTCGACGACCTGACGGTGAAATTCGTGCTGAACAAGCCTGAAGTCGCTTTCCTGCCGGACCTCGGCATGGATTTTGCTTCGATCGTCTCCAAGGAATATGCCGACCAACTCGACAAGGCCGGCACCAGGCAGCAATTCACCCAAAAGCCGATCGGCACCGGTCCGTTCCAGTTCGTCGACTACCAGGTCGATGCGGTCATCCGCTATGCGGCATGGGACGGCTACTATGGCGGCCGCCAGAAGATCGACGATCTGATCTTTGCCATCACGACTGATCCGGCCGTGCGCGCGCAGAAGCTGAAGGCGGGTGAATGCGATATCATGTCGTACCCGGCGCCGGCCGACATCGCCGGCCTGAAAGCCGACCCGAACCTCAAGGTCGACGAGCAGGAAGGCCTGAACATCGGCTACATGGCCTATAACACGACCCAGCCGCCCTTCGACAAGGTCGAGGTCCGCAAGGCCCTCAACATGGCCGTCAACAAGCAGGCCATTCTCGATGCGGTCTATCAGGGCGCTGGCCAGGCGGCCATAAACCCGATCCCGCCGACGATGTGGTCCTATAACAAGGACATCAAGGACGATCCGTACGATCCGGACGCGGCCAAGAAGATGCTGACTGATGCCGGCGTCACGGATCTCTCGATGAAGATCTGGGCAATGCCCGTCAGCCGCCCGTACAATCCGAACGCCCAAAGAGTAGCCGAACTGATTCAGGCCGACTACGCCAAGATCGGCGTGAAGGCCGAGATCGTCAGCTACGAATGGACCGAGTATCGCGAACGCGGCAAGGCCAAGGACCGCGACGGCGCCTTCCAGCTGGGCTGGACCGGCGACAATGGCGATCCGGACAACTTCCTGTTCCTGCTCGGCTGCGATGCCATCGGCCAGTCCAACTATGCGATCTGGTGCAACCAGGAGTTCGAAGCTCTGCTGCAGAAGGGCAAGGCAACCACTGACGTCGCGGAGCGCACCAAGATCTACGAGGAAGCTCAGGTCGTGTTCAAGCGTGAGGCCCCGTGGCTGACCATCGCCCATTCCAAGGTCTTCATGCCGATGAATAAGAAAGTTACCGGCTTCGTCATGGACCCCCTCGGCATTCATCGGTTCGACGGCGTCGACGTCACCGAATAACTCCTGAGAAATTGGACGGCGGCGCTGGACTTCCGGCGCCGCCGTTCTATGAAGTAAGATGCTCCGCTATCTCCTCCACAAGCTTGCCTTGATCATCCCGACGGTGTTCGGCATATCGCTGGCGGCGTTCGCTTTCGTCCGTCTTCTGCCGGGCGATCCGATCCTGGCCCTGGCCGGCGAGCGCGGCGTCAGCCCCGAACGCTACGCCGAGCTTATCGAGCGGTTTGGTTACAACCGGCCTTATGTCATCCAGTATCTGGAGTATATCGGCAGGGTCCTGACCGGCGACTTCGGCATATCGCTCGCCACCAAGCGGCCTGTGCTCGGTGAATTCCAGGCGCTGTTTCCGGCGACGCTGGAACTGGCGACGATCGCACTGATCATTGCCGTGCTCATCGGCATTCCCGCCGGCATCTTCGCGGCGGTCAAGCGCGGATCATGGTTCGACCAGGCGACGATGGGTGTGGCGCTGACCGGCTATTCGATGCCGATCTTCTGGTGGGGGCTGCTACTCATCATCTTCTTCTCCGGCTATCTCGGCTGGACGCCGGTTTCCGGCCGCATCGGCCTTCAATATTTCTTCAAGCCGACGACGGGGTTCATGCTGATCGACAGCCTGATCTCCGGCAAGAGCGGCGCTTTCAGGTCCGCGGCCAGTCATCTGATCCTGCCGGCGATCGTGCTGGCGACAATCCCGCTCGCCGTCATAGCGCGGCAGACGCGGTCGGCGATGCTGGAGGTGTTAGGCGAGGACTATGTCCGCACCGCCCGCGCCAAGGGCCTGGCGCCGCGCCGCGTCATCGGGCTCCACGCTTTTCGCAATGCGCTGATCCCCGTCGTTACCACCATTGGCCTGCAGGTCGGCACGCTGATGGCCGGCGCCATCCTGACCGAAACGATCTTTTCCTGGCCCGGTATCGGCAAGTGGATGATCGACGCGATCGCCAAGCGCGACTATGTCGTCGTCCAGAGCGGCCTGCTGATCATCGCCCTGATCGTCATGGCGGTGAACCTGATCGTCGACGTGCTCTACGCCGTCATCAACCCACGTATCCGGGTGCAGTGAGATGACCGACCAAACCACGGCAGAAGCCACCGCCGCCGCCATTCCGACCGGCGGCCGGCAGCGCGCCTTCACCGAGTTCTGGCATTACTACTCGATGAACACCGGCGCCGTCATCGGCCTGGTCGTGTTCGCGGCTCTGGTGCTGATCGCGATTTTCGCACCGCTGGTCGCGCCGCATTCGCCTGACGAACAGTTTCGCGATTCGCTGCTGACGCCCCCGGTCTGGCAGGAGGGCGGCAAATCGATGTTCCTGCTCGGCACCGACGCGGTTGGCCGCGACATGCTTTCGCGGCTGATTTTCGGCGCGCGGTTTTCGCTGTTCATCGGCTTGGTGGTCGTGGTTTTCTCGCTGACCAGCGGCATCGTCCTCGGCGTGCTCGCCGGCTATTTCCGCGGCTGGGTCGATACGCTGATCATGCGCATCATGGACGTCATCCTGGCCTTCCCGTCGCTGCTCCTCGCCCTGGTTCTGGTGGCGATCCTCGGACCCGGCCTGTTCAACGCCATGCTGGCGATTGCGCTGGTGCTGCAGCCGCATTTCGCGCGGCTCACGCGAGCGGCGGTGATGGCCGAAAAGAACCGCGAATATGTGATCTCCGCCAAGGTGGCCGGTGCCAGTCATCTGAGGCTGATGGTAAAGACGATCTTGCCGAACTGCATGGCGCCGCTGATCGTGCAGGCGACGCTGTCCTTCTCCAACGCCATTCTCGAGGCCGCGGCCCTCGGCTTCCTTGGCGTCGGCGCGCAGCCGCCAACGCCGGAATGGGGCACGATGCTGGCCACGGCGCGCGAGTTCATCCTGCGCGCGCCATGGGTGGTGACCTTCCCCGGCCTTGCCATCCTGATCACGGTGCTTGCCATCAACCTGATCGGCGATGGCCTGCGCGATGCCTTCGATCCCAAGCTGAAGAGGTCGTGACCATGCCTCTGCTCGAGATCAGGAACCTCACCGTGTCCTTCGATACCGCCGCCGGACCTTTCATGGCCGTGCAAGGCATCGACCTGTCGATTGAGCCGCGCGAGGTGCTGGCGATCGTCGGCGAATCCGGCTCCGGCAAATCGGTGGCGATGCTGGCGGTGATGGGGCTGTTGCCGAATACGGCGACGGTAAAGGCCGACCGCATGGCCTTCGACGGCATCGACCTGCTCGAGCTCAGTCCGTCCGAGCGCCGCAAGATCGTCGGCAAGGACATCTCGATGATCTTCCAGGAGCCGATCGCCAGCCTCAATCCGTGCTTCACCGCCGGCTTCCAGATCGAGGAGGTGCTGCGTTTCCACATGGGCATGGACCGCGCCCAGCGCCGGGCCCGCGCCATCGAGCTGATGAAGCTGGTCGGCATTGCCGATCCGGAAGAGCGGCTGAACTCGTTCCCGCACCAGATGTCGGGCGGCCAGTGCCAGCGCGTCATGATCGCCATCGCCATTGCCTGCAATCCGAAGCTGTTGATCGCCGACGAGCCGACCACCGCGCTCGATGTTACCATCCAGAAGCAGATCCTTGACCTTTTGGTTGGCCTGCAGGCCAAATACGGCATGGGCTTGATCATGATCACCCATAATATGGGCGTCGTGGCCGAGACCGCGGACCGCGTCATCGTCCAGTACAAGGGCCGCAAAATGGAGGAGGCAGACGTGCTGTCGCTGTTCGAGCAGCCGAAGAGCAACTACACGCGCGCGCTGCTGTCGGCGCTGCCGGAAAATGCCGTCGGCGACCGGCTGCCGACCATTTCCGACATGCTGTTCGAACCGGCACCCTCTGCTGCGGCAGCCGGGCCTGCAACGGGAGCCGCGCCATGAGTGTGACGGTTCTCGAAGGCAAGAACATCGTGCGCGACTATCATGTCGGCGGCGGCCTGTTTCGTCCCTCGCGCACGGTGCATGCGGTCAAGGGCGTCTCGTTCAGCGTCGACAAGGGCAAGACGCTGGCCATCGTCGGCGAAAGCGGCTGCGGCAAGTCAACGCTCGCCCGCATCATCACCCTGATCGATCCGGCGACATCAGGCGAACTCTTCATCGACGGCAACAAGGTCGACATCGCCAGGGACGGCTTGACGAAAGAGATGCGCCGCAAGGTGCAGATCGTCTTCCAGAACCCTTACGGTTCGCTCAATCCGCGCCAGAAGATCGGCGACGTGCTGGGCGAGCCGCTGCTCATCAACACCGACAAGCCGGCCGACGAACGGCGCGATCTCGCCATGAAGATGCTGAAGAAGGTCGGCCTCGGACCGGAACATTACAACCGCTACCCACACATGTTCTCGGGCGGCCAGCGCCAGCGCATCGCCATTGCCCGCGCGCTGATGCTCAATCCAAGCCTTTTGGTGCTCGACGAACCGGTTTCGGCGCTCGATCTGTCGGTGCAGGCGCAGGTGCTCAACCTGCTCGCCGACCTGCAGGACGAGTTCAAGCTGACCTATGTCTTCATCAGCCACGATCTGTCGGTGGTGCGCTACATCGCCGACGACGTGATGGTCATGTATTACGGCGAGGCGGTCGAATACGGCTCGCGCGACGAGGTCTTTGCCGACCCCAAGCACAGCTACACCAAGACGCTGTTCGCGGCGACGCCGCGCGCCGACGTTGCCTCGATCAAGGCGAGGCTGGCGAAGAAGAAGGCCGCCTAGAGTCAAACTACTCTGAATGGGCGAGTTTGACCCGAAGGCGACTTTTGTCTGTCAGACTGCGAATGGCCGCTTTGCGCCCGATCTCGGCCGTAGAGATCGATTTCGCAGCTTCCTAAAAGCAGACCTTGCCGGCGATCCCCTGGAGGTCGTGGCTGCGCCAATTGCGGTCATTGCAAGAGCAGCGGCCCGCTGGACGAAGAAGTCATCGAACAGCGCCGTGTCGAGACAGTTTTCCGAAAGCGACATTCTCCGACGTGCCAACCGGCATTGGGGCGGCTCGGTGGCTATTGGACGGTGTAGCCACCATCGACTGGCAAGGCGTGTCCGACGATGAAGCTCGCCGCGTCGCTGCAAAGCCAGAGGACTGCGTCGGCGATCTCTTCCGTTCTGCCGAGCCTGCCCATTGGAACGACTTGCATCAATGCATCCATCGCCTCCGGCTGGGTCTCAAGCATTCCCGTTACCATGGGCGTCTCGATGATGCCTGGGCAGACCGCGTTGACCCTTATTCCCTTGGCGGCGTATTCGAGCCCGGCGCTTTTGGTCAATCCGACCACGCCATGTTTTGAGGCATGATAGATGCCGCGTTCTGCGATCCCGACCAGGCCTCCAAGCGAGGAGTTGTTCACGATTGCGCCGTAACCCTGCTTGCGCATCTGAAGCAGCTCGTACTTCATGCAGTTCCAGACACCGCGCAGATTGACACCCATGACGAAGTCGTAATCCTTGGGGTCCGCGTCAGCGGTCTCGGCGACGGGGCTTTGTACTCCGGCGTTGTTGAAAGCCGCATCAAGACGACCGAATTCGGCTACCGTCTTCTCGACCATGGCCGCGACCTGCTCCATGTCGGCGACGTCGCACCGGATGGCGATAGCGCGGTGTCCTGCAGAGGTCAGGGAGTTAGCCGCAGCGCGGACCGCGCTCTCATTGACATCGGCAAGCGCGACCGCCGCGCCAGCCTCCGCGAAGGCCTTCGCTGCCGCCAGACCCATGCCGGAAGCGGCTCCCGTGACGAGAGCGACCTTGTTTTCGAAAGAGATGTTCATAGCATTTAGTCGTTGTTCCGATGGAAGTTGAGCTTCGTCCACTAGAGCTTGGGCGACAGCTTGATGAGATGATCGTCCGACGGACCTTCGCCTCGGGGCGACCGGTTCGTCGTGATGGCGTAGATGTCATTGCCGATGGAGAGCACGTCCCTGTACCGATCTCCCGACGTGTAGATCGGCTTCAGTTCATTCGCTCGCGCGTCGAGAACATAGATGCCGCGTCCGACGAGCGTGGCCACGAGAAGTTCATTCCCTCGGAATGTGATACCCGATGGTGCCCAGGTGTTGGTCCCGGAATGAAGGCGGGCGGTTTCCATTCCCTCATGTCGTTCGTCGCCGTCGACAGTCGGCCATCCGAAGTTCAAGCCGGGCCGGATGTGATTGATCTCGTCACGGGCCGATTGACCGTGTTCAGCGACGAACATCTCGCCGTCCGGGTTCCACGCCAGGCCTTGGGGATTGCGGTGGCCCAACGTATACACATAAGACCGCTGGAAGGGATTGTTGGCAGGAACCTCGCCCTTCAAGGTCATCCGCAAAACCTTTCCTGCAAGGCTGTCCCGGTCTTGCGGAAGATTGCCGTCCTCGGTCCACCCGGTGGTAACGTAGAGGTACCCATCGGGTCCGATTGCCAGACGTCCCCCGTTGTAGAGTCTGTGTCCCGGAATTCCGTCGAGGAGAGTGCGGGTCTCCCGCCAGGAGTCGCCATCGAAGGCGGCTTCGATGACCTTGTTGTACAGGCCACCCCCGGTTCGATAGGTGTGATAGAAGTAAGCCGCGCCCGAGGTCTCGAAATCCTTGGCGAGCGCCATGCCGAGAAGGCCACCACCGCCCTCGCGGGCGATGCCGACTGTAGTCTGCAAGGCATATCTGCGCATTTGGCCGCCCTGGACGACGACGATGTTGCCGGCGGCCTCGGTCACGAAGACTCTGTCGCCGCCAACTTCGATGTCCCAGGGGTAATCGAGCTCGCCCACGACGGTTTCAACGACCCAATCGTCGGTGGACATGCCGAGGACGGAGTGCGGGAGCGAGGCGTCCTGTACCCATGCGATGGAGGCTACGGTCCCGTTGAGGACGCAAGCTAACGCGACTGCCGATGCAAGATGTTTCGTCATGATGGGCACCAACGGGAAGGAGTGGTTGCTTGGCCGGCCGTTCACGACTCTCTGGTCGCGGCGGATGGAGGTGTTTGAGTTCGCAGCGGACGTTTTGCGGTTGGACGGAGGGCGGCCTTCTGATCTTCAGCAGATCAAAAAGCCTCCGTCCCGCGGTCAGAAACCAATCCGTTGCAATACCGCGCCTACTAGGCTGAGAGGTGCCGGTCGAAAAAGGACTCAAGCTTGTCCCAGGGGATGAGGTTCACCTTGTCATACAGGTCAACGTGACCCGCTCTCGAAACAATGAAGAGTTCTTTCGGCTCGGCCGCTTTTGCAATTGCCTGCTCGCTGAAGAAGCGCGAATGGGCGTTTTCACCGGCGATCAGCAAGACGGGCCGTGGCGAGATCATGTCGACATGGTCGAACGGCCGGAAATGCAGGTAGGACGGGTCTCCGGAGACAGTCATCGCAGTTGTCGCGCGCGGATGAGCGCCGCGGGGCGTACGGTAGTATTCGAAGAATTCCCGCGTGATCGCATCCGTTTCGGGTGTCAAGGCTTCAGGCAAGGCGAAGTACTGCTTCTGTGCGCCCGCGGCTTCGGCCCAGCGCTGTTCACCTATTTTGGTGAGCATCTCGATGCGGGCGGCGGCCTTCATTTCTTCGCCCTTCCATGCCCATTTCGCGCCGCCCATGTCGTACATGCTAACGGTAGCGACCGCCTTCATGCGCGGATCGATCTGTGCAGCGGCAAGCGCAAAACCGCCACTTGCGCAAACGCCGATGACGCCGATGCGATTCCGGTCGACGCGCGGGTCGAGACCAAGGAAGTCGACGCCTGCGCTGAAGTCTTCGACAACGGCTTCCGGCGACGAGATGAAATGAGGCTGGCCGCCGCTTTCCCCGTTGTACGAGGCATCATGTGCGATGGTAATGAAGCCGCGTTCCGCCATCGTCTGGGCGTAGAGCCCGGCAGTCTGCTCTTTAACGCCGCCATAGGGATGCCCGACGATTAGCGCGGGATGGCGTTGCGAGGGATCGATGTCCTTCGGGACGTACATGTCCGCAACAAGATTGATGCCGAGGCGATTGACGTACGACACTTTACAATGCTCCACGCGCTCGCTCTGCGCGAAGGTCTTGTCCCATGTTCCAGCATATTGAGCGAACGCAGGGCTGGCAGCGAGCGACATCACGCCTGCCGCGGCAACACCTACCCCGGTCAGCTTGAGAAGCTCACGCCGACCGATGCCGATCGTTTCCTGTCGGTCGTTCGATTCAATGGGTCCATTGTCCATTGCTATTCTCCTTTGCCGTCTGACTGGTTGCAGGAGGAATATAAACTGGGCGGACCTGACTGATTATCGGCTACGATCTGCTAGCGCTTATGTAGCGTGTGCATAAATCGACGACATGCGGACACCATCATCCATGACTTGGAGCGCTGCGAACGCGGAGAAAGTAGGCTGTTTCCTCTGCCCAAACGCTAGCCATTGTGCGTTTCAAGCCACATCAACTCCGATGACCTATTCTTGATGAGCAATAATCGGTGATGAAGTTTCGCGATCCCAGGCCGTATGTCTTGTGGATCGCATATAAAGGAACAAATGGATGCTGCGCGCGAACGTAAATGACCTCTTGGCTTTCATTGTCGTAGCGCGGGAACGGAGCTTCACGAGAGCCGCCGCGCAGTTAGGCATGTCGCAATCGGGTCTCAGCCATACGATACGGGCACTCGAATCTCGTCTTGGGCTTCGACTTCTGACCCGCACCACCCGCAGCGTGTCGCCAACGGCCGAGGGTGAGCGACTGTTGAACGTGATCGCTCCCCGGTTCGAGGAGATCGAAGGCGAGCTTTTTTCAATCACCGAACTGGGAGAGAAGCCAGCTGGTACGATCCGCATCACCGCCGAGGACTACGCGATCGACACGGTTCTCTGGCCGAAACTCGAGAAGGTTCTGCGTCAATATCCCGACATCAAGGTCGAGTTTATCGTCGACTACGGACTGACGGACATCGTCGCCGAGCGGTTTGACGCGGGCGTTCGGCTTGGGGAGATCGTGTCACAAGGCATGATCTCGGTGTGTATCAGCCCCTATCAACGGATGATCGTCATTGCTAGCCCAGCGTACGTCGAAGAGCGGGGCATTCCGATAGAGCCTCAAGAGCTGACGTCGCACCAATGCATCAACCTCCGACTCCCGACACATGGCGGAACCTACGCCTGGGAATTCGAAAAAGACGGGGAAGGATTGAGAGTCCGAGTGGAAGGTCAGGTCATCTGCAACGGGATCAGGCAGATTTTGAACGCCGCGGTCAGTGGCTACGGTTTCGGATTCGTGCCTGACGGCTTGGCGATACCTGAAATCGAGGCCGGGCGGTTGGTTCAGGTACTCGCCGACTGGTGCCCGTCGTACCCCGGGTATCACCTCTATTATCCGAGCCGTCGACAACCGTCCGCAGCGTTTAAGGTCGTCCTCGATGCGCTTAGGCAGAAATGATAGCGCAACGGCTGTAACGCCACAGTTCGCGCTCACCGATTGGCGCTCAGAGATGAGGACGCGCCGCGGCCACCTTGAAGCATGGCGTTCAAACGCCCGAGCCTTCATCCCAAGCGACGGCGAAGGCCGCTTTGGATCACGTCAGGACCATACTCGCACCACCTTCAAGGTCCGTTATCGAATATCTGGATTCCGAAACCGCCGGTCCGCTGTTGATGCGGTGGACGGCTCTCCTCCGCCTTGCGGCTATAGTCGCTGGGCCAGAGCTGGAGGAG